>JBHHXT010000169.1:0-10807 GCA_046757165.1 bacterium
GCTCTTAGAGCCTGTGTGAAAACATGGTAAAAGAAGCCCTCTGGCTTGTTATGAAAGGTCTATGATTTAAGCTAAGTTCTTGTTTTCTTTGCAATGCATTCTCGCAAGCAAGATGCTTGCGTTACATTTTCACACAGGCTTAAAAGCGTAAACACCAAAATAGAATAATCTCCTGCGCAGTGGCAAGCTTAGCAGGCTATGCAACAACAGGGTGCGCCTTCTTCGACCGGGACCGCTTGTCCCCTGCCGTAATTTCCTGGTGCAACTGCATCAAAACCTTCTCCGGTGTTAGCGGCGCGTCAAAGGCCAGGTCCGCTTCGGGCCGGAAGGCCCGCATGGCATGCCGCAGGGCAAAAAAGACGCCGAGACCGTACATGAGCGGCGGCTCACCGACCGCTTTCGTGCCGTACGGTCCCCATTGATTCTCGACCTTGTGCAGAAACTTGATCTCGAGATTCTCCGGCATAAAATAGACGTCCGGCACCTTGTAGGTCGCAAGCGTGTTGGAGAGATACGCGCCCTGCTCATCAAACTCGAGCTCCTCCAGGGTCATCCAGCCCAGCCCTTGCGCCAGTCCGCCCTCGACCTGGCCGCGGTCGACCAGCTCGTTGATGGGCCGGCCGAGATCGTGGACAATTCTGACTGCGTTGATATCGTAGGTACCGCGCAGACAGTCGAGGGTGACTTCAAAAATGGCCGTCCCGAAGACGTGGTAGGCAAAGGGGTGGCCTTTCTCTTTCTGCTTGTCAAACCAGAGGCCGGGCGTGGCATAAAAGCCGTGTGCCGACAGGTCGATGCGAGCCAGGTAGGCCGCTTGCACGAGCTTTTGCCAGGTCCAGCCGGTTTCCCGGCCATCGTGCAAGAGTTTTTCATCTGTGATGGTCAACTTTTCTGGCTGAGACAATTTCAACTCTTTTGCCGCAAAAGGTTTCAACCGCTCCAGAATCTGTCCGGCGGCAGCCAGGGTTGCATGACCATTCAGATCCGTCGTGGCGCTCGCGGCACTCGGTGACATGTTGGCGACACGCGTTGTGTTGGTGCTTTCGATCTTGATGCGCTCCTGGCGAATCCCGAATGCCTTTGCTGCGATGGTCGTGAGATTGGTCACAAGTCCTTGCCCCATCTCGACGCCGCCAGTCGAAACGCTGACGCTGCCATCGGTGTAGACATGGACGAGCGCGCCCGCCTGGTTCAGGAATGTGGCCGTGAAGGAAATGCCAAAGCAAACCGGCATGACCGCAAAGCCCTTCCTGGTTTCAAAATGGGTTTCATTGTACTTCTGAATGCGGCGCTTCAGCGATTGCAGGTTGAAGGTTTGCTCTGCTTCCTGCCAGGTTCGCAGGGCGTGTGGCGCTCGTGCTTGCTGGCCGTAGGGGAAGATGCTCCCGTCCGCGAGCAGGTTTTTGCGCTGCAGCTCCTCCCGGGGCAGGCCCAGGGTTTCTGCGGCTTTGGCGATCGCGCTTTCGATGACAAACATCCCCTGGGGGCCCCCGAACCCTCGAAAGGCGGTGTTCGGGGGGAGATTGGTCCGGCAGGAGACGCCGAATATTCTGACATTCGGAATCGCGTAGGCGTTGGTGCTGTGAAAAAGCGTGCGCTCCAGAACTGCCGGGGAGAGATCCGCAGCAGCGCCGGCATTTTGGTAGTGTCGCACGGCATAGGCCAGAATCCGGCCCTCTTTTGTTACGCCAATCTTGAAATCCGCCGAATAGGGGTGGCGTTTGCCAGTCATGACCATATCGTGGTGGCGCGGCAACACCAGTTCCACCGCCTGGTGTTTGTGGCAGGCTGCCAGCGCCGCCAGGCAAGCCCACGGCGTCGCCTGGTCCTCTTTGCCGCCGAAGCCCCCGCCCAGTCGCTTGATATCCACTTCCACTTTGTGGTGCGGCCGGCCTAGAATCCTGGCCACGGCTTTTTGAACCGCGTAAGGACTCTGCGTGGAAGCGTACACGCGTACGCAGTCTTCTTCGAGGGGAATGGCGCGGGCGCGTTGCGTCTCGAGGTAGAGATGCTCCTGACCGCCAATGTCGCATCGACCTTCGACCACCACATGGCATTGCTCCCACGTGCGTTCCACATCGCCTAAAACAAACGTGCGCGCCGGGCCGATGATCTGCCCTTTCTCGAACGCCTCACGCGGGTCAGGCACTGCTGGCAGCGGGTCGATTTCCAGCCTGATTTTCTTCGCTGCCTTGTGGGCATTTTCGAATGTGTCCGCCACAACCAGAGCCACGGGCTCGCCGATGTATTCAACGGTCTTGGTGGCCAGCAAGGTTTCGTCCTGAATGAGCGGGCCGATCTGATTCTCTCCAGGAATATCTTCAGCGGTCAGGATGCACACGACACCCCCGTGAGCGCGTGCGTGTTCGACATCGAGCCTGACTATCTTACCGTGCGCGACCGGCGCACCAAAAACAGCCGCATGCAACATGCCCGCCGGTCGTGGCATGTCGTCCACATATTGCGATTCCCCTCGGGTGTGGGCAGCGGCGTCAATGTGTTTCATAGAAATCTCTCACCGTCAAGTGTTCGGGAAACAGTTTCGTGAAATGGGCAATGAGCACCTGCCGCACCAGCAGGCGTTTGTATTCCGCCGAGCCGCGGATATCACTGATGGGCGAAATCTCTGCCATCGCGACCGGGAAAGCCCCCTGAAGAGTTTCCACCGCTATGGGTTTTCCAACCAGGAAATCACACGTATTGTGCATAAAAAGCGGAATTGGCGCCACGCCACCCATAGTCAAGTGTACCTGTTGGATGGTGCCGTCTTGGCAGCAAATCTTGATCGCGCTGTTGACTGAGGCGATATCCAGGGTCTGGCGTTTGGAGATTTTTTCAAAATGAATTTTACTGGCAGGTTCAGGCAGTGGAAAGACAATTTCGGTCAGAATCTCTGCCCGTGTTTTGTCGAGGGCTTTGTAACCTTTGAAAAACGATTTCATCGCCACGGTGCGCTGCTTTTGCCCGTCTTTGAGAACGAGCTCGGATTCGAGGGCCAGCAGCAGTGCGGTCATGTCCCCGATGGGTGACGCGTTGATGATGTTGCCGCCCAGGGTCGCCCGGTTGCGAATCTGCCAGGAGGCATTGTGGTGATTATAGTGCTGTATCTCCGGGATCATCTTGTTGATTTGAGGGTCCTGGCCAAATTCCTCAAAAGTCGTGAGCGCGCCCACGTGCACCCGGCCGTTTTCGATGGCAATCCCCTTCATTTCGGGATGGAGGTTCAGCACCCGGACGTCTGCGTCCGGTATCTGCTCGCCTTTTTGCACATAGATGTCCGTGCCACCGGCGAGAACGTAATCAGGCAGGGTCTTGCTTTTTGTGACCCGGGGTTTGGCGATTGTTCTGAGCCGGTCTGGAATCGTGGTAAAGTAATCCGGCACAGCGTTCTGATGAACGAGCTCCCGGAGTGAATCCGCTTGCTGTGGCGCGTTGTTGCCCCCGTTGCCGTCTGTGCTCTCTCCGAATTGGTCGACCAGCCGTTTGCCGGCACGGAGCAAAGATGCGTAGCCCGTGCAACGGCAGAGATTGCCACCGAGCGCGACCTTTATGCCCTCCTCACACACGCGTTTGCCAGCGTGCATCAGGTAGCCTGTCAGTGAAACCACAATGCCCGGCGTGCAGAAGCCGCACTGGCTGCCTCCCTCGTCGACAATGGCCTGCTGTACCGGAGAGAGGGTGGCCATGTTCAGCCCTTCAATGGTGACCAGATGTTTGCCGTGCAGCTCGCCGAGCGGCACCAGGCAGGAGGTCACAGGGTGATATTCGACCCGGCTGCCGGCGAGTTCACCGATCAGGACTACGCATGCGCCGCAGTCCCCCTCCTTGCACCCCTCTTTCGTGCCAACCAGGTGCTGGCATTTTCTGAGATAATCCAGGACAAGCGTTCCCGGAGAGGCACTCGTTTTGACCGGACGGTCGTTGAGGATGAAGTGAGTTTGCTGTGGCAAGTCGATCTTCCGGTTTTGCCGTAACCGATCACAGGGTATTCATTTTTTTTGACAGGATACCAGGATTAACCGGATTTACCCGTTATCATGTCAAAAATATGCCAATTCTTTGTTATCCCCTGTGATAGGTTACGTGTGGTCCAGTTTTGTCGTCAAAAATATACCAAACTTGTTGTCTAATTGCAATGAAAATCAAGCGCTGTTGTTGAGACCAAAACGATTGACATTCGAGCCGTAAATGCTTATTGTCTACAGACCGATGCTCATACTGAGGTGTAATCGTATTACAAATGAACTCTTGCACTTTGTTCAAACCCCGACTGTCTTTTTTGTAATTTTCGGATTTGCGACTTTGTAGCGCCAGGGCACCTGCAAAGATCGCAATTAGCCTGGAGGTGGGCTGCAATGGCTACAGAAATCGAACGGAAGTTCCTGGTCACAAACAGCTCCTGGCGCGAAGGGGCGGTGGGCAAGCTTTATCGCCAGGGGTACTTATCTACTGAGCCTGACCGTACCGTGCGGGTTCGGACTATTGGGCGGCAGGGATTCTTGACCATCAAAGGCAAAACCATCGGCCCGGCGCGGCAAGAATACGAGTACGGGATTCCCTTCGAGGATGCCAGCCGCATGCTGGCGGAGCTTTGCTCCCAGCCAACCATTGAAAAGACGCGCTACATTGTGGAAGACCAGGGCCAGAGGTGGGAGGTGGACGAGTTTCATGGCGAGAATGCTGGCCTGATTCTCGCCGAAATAGAATTGCAGCATGAGGCGCAGGAAGTGAAGCTGCCAGCCTGGGTTGGCCAGGAGGTCACGGGTGACCGCAGATACGCCAATGCGCATTTGGCACACTCCCCTTATAAGACCTGGCGCCAGGGCATGGGTGAGGGGCTGTCTGAAAAATCCATGAGAGAACATACGATACTTCAAGAAAGTGCAAAAAAATAGAACGCGGATGACACGGATTTAACGGATCGGAACGGATTGGACTTAGTTATGATTCCCGTCATTTGCAGCGTTGCCGCATTAGGAAGCAATAAAAGGTCTTTGGCGCGTTGATTCGAGCATTGCGCAAAACCTGACAACCCAATAGCCTACAGTCTAAATACCTGAACAGTTGAGCAAAGCGATGGATATTTTCTTCAAAAGCACAAAGATGCTCGAGGCTCAGATAGATGAGTTCCTCGACGCCATAAGCCAGGGGGCACTTGTTTTCAAGGACGCGATCAAGCACTATCTGAGCCACGAAAAAGAGAAGTTTCGTCAGAAGATCGTCGCCATCAATGGCCTGGAGAACAAAGCAGACGATTTGCGGCGAGCCATCGAAAGCCATCTTTACACCCACTCGCTCATTCCGGAGCACCGCGGCGATGTGCTGGGTTTGCTGGAAAGCATGGATGACGTCATCGACACGGCCAAGAATTCCATCAACCAGTTTTCCATCGAATCGCCGGATGTGATGATGGAGCTCATGAAGGAATTCGTCGACCTGGCAGACAAATCGGCAATGGCGGCGGAGTCCATGGTCCTGGCCAGCCGGAATTTTTTCCGCGAGGTCAAGGCGGTCAAGGACCATCTGCACAAAGTCTATTTCTACGAAAAGGAAGCGGACAAAATTGCTGACCGGCTGAAACGCATGATCTTCGACCTCAACATCGACCTGAGTCGCAAGATGCAGCTTTCGAATTTCGTGCAACACGTCGACCAGCTTGCGGACCGGGCGGAGCAGGTGGCAGACCGGCTGTCGATCTACGCCATCAAACGGAGCGTGTAGGGCAGATGGCCTTCGTCTTTCTATCCAGCGGTTTGTTTCTCGGGTGGTCTCTCGGAGCGAATGACGCTGCCAATATTTTCGGCGGTGCGGTCAGCAGCAAGATGATTCGCTTCAAAACCGCGGCCGTGATCTGCGGGGGCTTCGTTATCCTGGGGGCGGTGGTCAGCGGCGCAGGTACGACGCAAACGCTCGGCGCCCTGGGGTCGGTCAATGCCATCGCTGGTGCGTTCATGGTCGCGCTCTCCGCCGGGGCGACCGTTTTCTGGATGTCGAAACTGAAAGTGCCGGTCTCCACCTCCCAGGCCATCGTGGGCGCCATCGTGGGATGGAATTTTTACGCCAGCGCCTTGACTGACTTCAGGCTGCTGGGCAAGATCGTGTCGACCTGGGTTTTGTGCCCCCTGCTCGCCTGCCTGTTATCGATTGTCTTGTTCGCCATTTTCCGCACCGTCTTCAACCGGGCGAGAATCCACTTGCTCAGAGTGGACAGCATGCTGCGGTCTTCACTCGTATTGGTGGGCGCGTTCGGCGCCTACAGCCTGGGTGCCAACAATATTGCGAATGTGATGGGCGTGTTCGTGCCCGTTTCACCATTCGGTCCGCTTCACCTGGCCGGGTTCCTGACGTTGACCAGCGCACAACTGCTCTACTTCGTGGGCGGCGTCGCCATAGCTGCGGGGGTCTATACCTATTCGGATAAGGTCATGAAGACGGTCGGGAGTGGCATCTTCCGGTTGTCGCCGGAGGCGGCGCTTGTGGTGGTGCTGGCCAACGCGCTCGTGTTGTTTTTGTTTTCATCTTTGACGCTGGAACGGTGGTTGCTGACGGCCGGGCTGCCACCCATTCCGCTGGTGCCAGTCTCCAGCACCCAGGCCGTGGTTGGCGCCGTGCTCGGCATCGGCATTTTGAAGGGCGCCAGAGACATCAATTTTGGCGTCCTGGGGGAAATCGCGGCGGGCTGGATCACGACTCCCGTGATCGCCGGCGTCATGGCTTTTATTGCGCTATTTTTTTTGGAAAATGTTTTCAACCAGCAGGTGAGCCAGCGGCGAGTCTTCTATCTAGATGAGGAGGGGGTGGCATTCCTGCGACGAAACGGCATTGAGGAAGACGCGCTTCACGAGCTTCGCGACCAGAAGTTCGACACGCCCATGGCCGTGCAGTCGGCGTTGAAAGGCCACCGACTGTCGCACCGGGAGCTCAGACGCATCGTCCGGGCCTCCGAGGTGGTTGACCTCTATGTCGCGCCGGAAATCCTCCGCAATAATAAGATGAACAGAGCCTGGTTCACCGCAGAGCAACTGAAGGCGCTCGAGGCCGTGACTGGACACTCTTTCAAGTACAGGTGGCAACTCTCCGAAAAACTCAGTGAGATTTCTTCAGCATGGAGATTGCAGGGGAATTCGAAGCTTAACAGGGTACGGAATAAAGAAATAAGGGCAAAGTTGGACTACCTGATTAGAATATCCAAAAAACCTTTAACCCTCTGAAAGTTTAGCAGCTCCAGAAATCCGCACGGGTCTCGATTTGGCGATAGATCTTAAGTTTGGACTCCCTTAGGGCGTCTTAATGTTACCTGAATGAATGGAGCCCCATTCAGGTAGATAGGCTGTAGACTTTTAGGCTGTAGGAAGACCGGAGAATCTCCAAACAACCTACAGCCTAACAGTCTACAGCCTAGCAGCCTAAAATGGAATGGAAAGACTCTTAATATACAAAACCATCATCCTGATGCTGAGCGGAGCCGTCATCGTTGTCTTGCTGATTCCGTTCAAGATCGGTTATTCGGTGAAAACACCAGGCAAGATAATGCCTGCCCGGCAATGGGTGGTTGCACGCGGTCCGGATGGCAGGCTGATTTCGACACTTCTGGATTACAAGCGTGGGGTGCACGAGAGTTACTCTGTTGCTCAATTTGAGCGCGGTGACGCCGTGCAGTTCAGCTTGCAGTCATTCGTGGCAGCCGGTGCGACGATCGTGCAAGGCGATACCGTGGCGTCTATTTATTCCAACGACTCTGAACGGCAATATGTGGAGCTGGAGGGGGCGTTGCTGCAAGCGCAGGCAACCCTCGAGACGCTGCTGACGGGCGAGAAGCAGTCCGTCGTCGAGGAGGCGGTGCGCAGCCTCGAGTTTGCAAAAAAAGAAGCAGATGAGCAGCGAAAAATTTTCGAGCGGCTGCGGGGATTGCACCAGAACAATCTCATTTCAAAAGAGGAGTTTGAAATTGCGGCTGACCAGAGGGAGCTGAACGACATCAAGGTCATGATTGCACAGGCGCGGCTGAATAATGTGCAAAGCGGTGCAAAAACCGAGGAGGTCGAGCTGATCAAGGCGAGAATACGGGCGCTGCAACAGGAAATCCAAACCCTGAGGAAGCGATTCGAGCAGTTCACGTTGGTTTCACCGCTCTCAGGTATCGCCCACCAGGTCTTTTCTGGCGACACGGTACTGGTCGTCAAAGACACGACGCAACTGTTGCTCAAGATGCCGATCAAGTGGCGGCAGCGCAAGTATGTGGCTGCGAACCAGACCGTCCGGCTACGTGCGCCAGACATGGATAACGAGCCGGACGGCAAGCTGCTGAAAGTCGACAGGTCTGTGCACCATTTGAGTGGCCGACCGGTGCTGATTGCAACCGCGACCATCGATGGCTATCATCCGGAATTGGTCCCCGGCCTGATCCTGCATTGCTCCATCGCTTGCGACCCGGTCAAACCACGGGAATACTTGAGGCGGATTCTGATGGCCATTTTGAGGTAGGCGAGTCTATGCGGTTAGAGTACAAGTTTCTCGTGCACGATGACGCTCTGGCGCGATTGCGTGCGGACTTGATGCCGTTCATGCATGTTGACCAGCATTCCCAGAGCCGCAAGGTGCAGGAATACACGGTCAGAAGCATCTACTTTGACACCCCAAAACTGGACTTTTATGTCGAGAAAATCGAAGGGGAGAGGGTCAGAAAGAAGTTGCGTATCCGCGGGTACAACGACCGGACCGCGCAGAGCATTGTCTTCCTCGAGATCAAAAGAAAATATGAAAACAGCATTGCCAAGGACCGGTCGCCCCTCTATTTCTCAGACCTGGATATGTTCCTGCGCACCAGCGATGTCGAGCAGTATGTCTTGAGCAGCAATGGCCATGTGGGTTCCGCCCTCAGCGCTCATCGGTTTCTGTTCAATTTGAAAAGAAGATCTCTGCGACCTGTTGTGCTGGTGGTTTATGACCGGGAAGCGTTCTTCTGCAAATTCAATGGAGATTTGAGAATCACGTTTGACAAGAACATGCGCTGCCTGGCATTCCCAACGATGAACGATCTTTTCATCGAAACCGATCTCACTTTTTCACTCAGGAACCACTTTGTTCTGGAAATCAAGTTCTACAGCGGGTTCCCGAAGTGGCTGCAATCGATCATAGAGCAGCATGACTTGAAACGCTCTGCGCTGTCAAAATACACCATTTGCCTGGACGCGCACCGGATGATCAAACGGCAGCATCGCATGAGAACTCCTTTGCTGTGAACGACTTTTGAAAGGAAGATATCGATTCGATGTTCAATGAGTTTCAAAACGTATTTCAGCTATCCATCACCGTTGAAGAAGTGATCGGCAACCTGGTGGTGGCCTTGTTGTGCGGCCTGTTTATCTCTCTGCTTTACCGCAAGATCTATCGCGGGCCAGGGTACCAGGCCAGTTTTGTCAACGGGCTCGTGATTCTGGCGATGATTACGGCCGTGGTCATCATGGTCATCGGCAACAATCTGGCGCGCGCGTTTGGTCTCGTCGGCGCGATGTCGATCATTCGCTTCAGGACTGCGGTCAAGGACACGCAGGATATCATTTTCATTTTCTTTGCGCTGACCATCGGCATGGCAGCAGGGGTCGGGATTCACCAGTTGGCCATCGTGGGGACCGTCTTCATCGGACTCGTATTCTATGTTTTGAACCGAACCAACGCCGTCTCTCCCGTCAAGAAGGAGTTTCTCTTGCAGTTCAATGTTTCGGCCAATGGCACGCAGCAAGACGATGAATACTTACCGGTTCTGAAACGCTACTGCCAGCTCGCAAAACTGATCAACGTCAAAACCATTGGCGCGGATGACTCGCTGGAGCTTTCCTACTTCATCAAGATGAAGCATGACCGCCGCAATACCGACCTGGTGCGCGAGATCAAGACCATCGATGGGATCAAGCACGTCAACCTGTTCTATGATGAAGAGCAGTTCTAAGGGGTTGGTTTTCTGCTTGCGTGCGGCATCTATCCTGCTTTTCCTTCAATCAGGCCTTGCCTCAGTTTTTGCGCAGAATGATTTTGAGATCTCCCTGAACCTGATCGATACCTGCTCGGTGGCGGTTCCTGAGCCGTCCGGGCTTGTTCTGGATGCAAGCGGCAGCTTTTTGTGGACGGTCAGCGACCGAACCAACCAAATCTACAAGCTCGCCCTGAGCGGCGAAACGCTCGATACCCTTTCCTATCAGGGCGAGGACCTGGAAGGAATCACACAGAATGCGGTCGACCGGACCCTCTGGGTGGTGGAAGAGCGGTTGCGCCAGGTGGTTCAACTGGATACCACCGGGGTCGAGCTTGCCCGTACGACCGTCGTGCTCGAACGCAAGAGGGCAAACAAAGGCCTGGAAGGGATCACCTTCAACTCGACCAACGGCCATCTCTTCGTGATCAATGAAAAATCTCCCAAGCTTCTTGTTGAATTGAGTGAACATCTCGTCCAGGTGCAGCAGGTCAAGCTGACTTTTGCAAAGGACTATTCCGGAATCGTGTTCGACAGCTCGCGCGACGTTTTCTGGATCGTCAGCGATGGTTCGAGAACTCTGACACAATGTGACTTGCAGGGTCAGCCGCAACAAACCTTTGCACTCGATATTCAGAAGGCGGAAGGAATCGCGATTGCTCCGGCAAGAAAGATTCTGTTTGTTATCAGCGATCTGGAAGAAAAACTGTATAGTTTTGAGGTACCATCTGGTTCCCGTGCTCCGCGTGGGAACCAGTATTGACGCTCTGCGTCAAGTGACGGGACGCGGAGCGTCAACCATCTGGTTCCGACGCGGAGCGTCAACCGTCTGGTTCC
>JBHHXT010000170.1:0-10796 GCA_046757165.1 bacterium
ACGCAGAGCATGGGAACGAGAATCGAAAACTGAAATGGAAAACCCGTTTGAATTCTTGCGCATCGACCCGGCTGCGGACATTCACAAAATCACGGAAATCTGTCAGCAGCGCAGCCAAACCGCGACAGAAGAAGAGCGCCGGCGGATCCAGGATGCGCTCATCGCCCTGCGGGATGAAAAACGCCGGCTGCAATTTGCGCTGGGCACACCTCACAATCCGGAATATGAGGTCTCAGCCTGGGACCGGTTCATACAGGAGCACCGGCGGATGCCTTTCAAACAAAAAGATGTCATACCGCCAGGTGTGAACAGCGCACAGCTCGAGGACATCGATCTCGCGCACCTGGAAATCCTGCTCAGCCAGCCTGATCCGGAGGAGCACCCCTTGAGCCGGCAAGAGCTGCAGACACTGGCCGCGGCTTTTGATTTTGACAAGATGTTTCTGGATTATCTAAATCAGATCGAAGCATGAAACAGCCTGAAGTATTCAAAATCACAGAAGCTCCCAGGACCCTGCCGGAACACACCAGCGCTGGAACCTACCTGGTAGACCTGGTGCGTCTGGTGCGGGAAGGGGACCACGCAAAGCAGGCGGCTGAAGAAAAAGCAACACGCCTGCAGGAGAAAATCGACACGATCTTGATTCAAGTTGCGGACGCGCTCTTTGACCTGCGCCGCATGCTGGAAAGGGACGATGAGTCGAGGCTGACGGCGCGCATGCGGGCGCTCAGCCAGCCCCTGGAGGCCCTGCTGCAGAACAGCGGGGTCACCATCGAGGAGCCGACCGGGCAAATTCTGCAAGAGGCGCTGCACCAGAAAGTCGAGCTGCACGGCTGGCTCCCCTCTGATGACACGGAGGAACGCGTGCACGAAACCATCGCGCCTATCGTTTTGCGCGCAGGCCGGGTCATTCGGCCGGGACGGGTTATCGGCCTGTCCAGGAACGCAAACAACAAACCGGAGGCAGAAAGAGAATGATTGTAGACAAAGCCATCGGAATCGATCTGGGGACCACCAACAGCGCCGTCGCTGTGCTCGACCTCACGGATACGAATCTCATCATCGCTGCGGACGAGCGGGGTCGCAATACCACGCCCTCGGCGGTCGCGGTCGACCCCAGGAACGGTGAGGTGCTGGTTGGCCGCGAAGCCCGCCGGCGCCGGGGCACCACGCCCGAGCCTGTTTTGTCCATCAAAAGAAAGATGGGCACCGCCGAGCGCGTTCGGCTGGGACAAGAAAAAGTCTCTCCGGTGCACGTCTCTGCGCTGATCCTGCGGGAAATGAGGCGCCAGATCGAAACCCAGCTTACGCGCACCTATAACGACGTGGCGTTCGAGATCAAGCGGGCCATCATCACCAAACCAGCCTATTTCGGGTTTCAGCAAATAGAGCAGACACGCGATGCCGGGATGGCGGCGGAGCTGGAGGTGGTGGAGCTCCTGGAGGAACCGACGGCCGCAGCCATTTACTACTCCTGGAAGCATGGCCTGCAGGATGCCACCTTCATGGTCTACGACCTCGGCGGCGGCACCTTCGATGTTTCGATCATCCGCCGAATCGCCGGCGAATACCAGATCCTGGGGGTCAGCGGAGACAACTACCTCGGCGGCGACAACTTCGACCGCCTGCTGGCAAACCACATCCTGGACAATCTCATCGCCGACGGCTACGACCTGAAATTCGATACCAAAAACAGCCTGCAGGACAAACTGAACTTCGAAAAGCTGGTGATGAAGGCAGAAAGCAGCAAAATCGAGCTGAGCAGCACCGACGTCTACCAGCTCCACGCTGCGGATATCTTCTCGGACCGCCAGGGCCAAAGCGTCACGCTGGACATGCAAATCTCGGACAAAGAATTTGAAAGCCTGATCGCCAACGATATCGCCCGCACCATCCTGCTTTGTGGTGAAGCCATGGAACAGGCCAAACAGAAAGCCGACAAAGACGAACTCAAGATCGATCATATTCTCATGGTCGGAGGATCTTCCAAGATACCGTATGTTCAGCGTCAGCTCGAGCAGGCGTTTGCCGCCAGGCCCCTTTTGGACGAGCCGGACACCTGCGTGGCCTTCGGCGCTGCCCTGCGCGCCGCGACCTTCGGCACAGCCATGACAGACGACAGCCGCAAAGTGCAGGTTTTCTTCCCCAAAGCCAGCGCGACGAGCCAGACTACTTACTCTCTCACCGGAGAGGTGAAAGCGCTCGACCCGGCGGTGGACCTGGAGAGCGCGACCGTTGAGGTCGTCAACCAGGTCTCGGGTGAAAAACGCGAAGAAGAGCTCGACGCAGACCACCGCTTTGTCATCGACAATCTCGCGTTAGATGAAGAGTTTACCAACAATTTCACGCTCAGAGTCCTCGACCAGGAGGGGCAGGAGCTGGTGCACCTGGCGCGCAACATTGTGCAGAGTAAGACGCACACCAGCGCCGGTGGTGAGCTCTCGCGCGTCACGACCCTGGCGCGGCCCATCCAGCTCGAGATTTTGCGCGGCAACCAGGTGCGGAAGAAAGTGCTGCTGCGGCGCGGAACCTCGCTGCCCTGTGAAGAGAAGTTCAGACTGGCGACCGTGGACGAAAGCAATGAAATCCGCTTTCCGATCTACGACGAGCACATGCTGCTCAAAGAGGTCACCGTCAAGCTCGACCCGCCGCCCGCGATCGGCACGCAGATCGACTTCGTGATCCGGTGTGATGAAAAGTACTTCATGACCATTCACGGCGACATCCAGGGCAAGAACTTTTCCGCCTTCATCGAACCGCCCCCGCCGCAGAAACCGCCGACACCAACGGACTGGGAGCGACTGCAGCAAGAATTCGACGATGTGTGCCAGTCACTGCCCGAAGGTGAAAAGATCGTGTTCGAAGCCAGGCGGATGCGACTCGACCGCTCTCTGAAAGAAGCCTTCCAGGCCAACGACAGCCCCATGGTACAGAGCAAGATGGGTGAGTACCGTGACCTGGTTGAGGAGATCAAACTGCAAGCGAGCGAGACTCTGGAGCCGCCGTGGGAGGAGTTTATGAATGTTGCCAATGCCTGCAAGCAACTGGGCACCCTGGCAGCGCAAAAACTCCCTGGCTTCAAACCCGATGAATGGCAGCAAAATATCCAATTTCAGATCGACAAGGGGCAGGAAGCGTTTGCCAGCAAGAATCAGCAGTTGTATTCCCACTGCCACGAACGGCTTCTGAACTTTTATTTCTATCTGAAAGATCAACTGAAACCTGCCGCGCCGGTCGGCCAGGAGTCGGAACCGGATCCGGGCGCAGAAGCCATGCAGGTGCTGGGCCAACTGGCCAATGATATCCAGAAGTTAGGCCAGGCGGCGCAGGCCAAGAATCGCCAGGACCTGGTCGAGCGGGTGCGGGAGCTGAACATGACGCTCAATCAGCTCTATCAAAAAGTTCCAACTGAACCGCAGGAAGTCATGACGCAAGCCAGAGTCATTGCGGCCGAGCTGAGCAAGATCGCGCAGCAATTGAAAATACCGGTCGACGCCATCGGGCTGGTGCAGGAGGTGAATCCCTGACATGGAACGTGACGCCAAACTGCTCTGTCCCCACCAGACGTGCGGACACCTGAACGCTTGGGACAAAACCGAATGCGAGGCATGTGGTGCGGACTTGCGCACATTTGCCAGGCTGTATCTCATTCCTGCATTATTATATAATCAAGGGTTGCAGGCGTATCACGAGGGCGCGACAGAAAAAGCGCTGCGCTACCTGCACCTGTCGAGCGAGCTCAATCCCAGAGACGTGCAGCCGCTGCTCGTGCTCGGCAAACTCTATGCGCAGCAAGAAAAGCTCGAGCTGGCGATGGACGTCTGGCTCGACGCACTCGAAGTCGATCCCAGCAACAAAACCGCCATGACCTGCTTGTATGAAGCGAAGAAACTGTTGACCGCGAAACGAACAAAGGCGAGCAAACCGAAACGCCGGGGCGACAAAAAATCGAAATCGCGTCGTCGCGCCAGCCGCGTGACTGCTCGCAAATGACGGAGATAGGTGTGCATGTGGTTCCAATTTCGACTGCGCTTGTTGAACCCTTTCAGGGTTCGCCTGACATGTTCCTCTTTCCATCCCCAGGGTACGTCTTCGACGAACCCTGGGCTTTGATGTCCGTCGCCTTCGGCGTAAACAAAAAGCGAACTCGGGAATGAAATCATCTCATCGTCTTCGTCTTATTGTAACTCAAATCATTGTGGCGAAGTGAGAACGGGTAATGCCTAACTTAACTTAATCATCTATTGAGGGTGGATTATGAATGCTCGAAGAAAACTATTTCTAAACCTGGCGTTGCTCTCAGGCATGTTGATCGGCTGTGCAAGTCAAGCGCCACATACCACGCCGGTGACCTCTCCAAAGCCGGCGCCTCCGCCGGCAACGCAGGCCTGGGAGGACCAAATCTATTTCGAGGACAAAGAAACGGAAAAGCAATTTAGCTGGCAGCTCGAACCCAATGAACAGATGACCCTCCCTATGACCTTCACAACCAGGGGCAAGCTGGAGGTGGTGAATTATCACTCCAGCACCACGGACCTTTATTTCAACGAACAGGCCGAGGGGCGCCATTTCCGCTCAAAAAAACACAAACGGGAATTTACCAAGAAAGTGACCCGAGGCATGCTCAACAGACGCTACTACCTGCATGTCATTTCCAACGCCACCACCCCAGCAGAAGCTGCTATCAAGATGGAATTCAGCCCGGAGCCCATTCAGGTCGTGAACAAGGAGCCTGTGGTGGTAACAAAACCCAAGGCAGCAGAAACGCGGCGCAAAAGGTCGAAGGAGTCTGCCACACCTCGCTCGCGAAAAAAAGAAAAGCGCCCGGCCAGACCACCGAAACCTGAACCGGCACCGCCGCCAAAACCGGCAGACGTCGCCAGCAAAAAAGATCCCTGCGCCACGGCACAGGATCTTTTCGACCGGGCGAAAACCGCCTACAACCAGGGGAATCTGGAGGAAGCCAGCCGCCTGGCCTCGACGGTCAGCGGCGACTGCCCGCAAATCCAGCGCGAAGCTGACGTTCTGGTCGAAGCGATCGCCAAACAACAACTGGAGCAGATGCAGAGCACCTTTCAGCGCATTGTCACGCTGGTGGACACAGACCGGTCCACAGAGGCGCGCCGGCTGCTGCCGAAACTCAGAAACTCGAGCGAGCTCTACGACCAGGCGCGCGAGCTGATCGAATCGGCCGAAAATACCGGTGTGGTGCTCGGCAGTCTGGCGGTCAGCAGCGGAGTCCCGCGCAAAGGCCAGGGCGTGGACGCACGCGGGCGGTTGGCGCAAGGCCGGCAAACGACCTATTCTCTCAACATCGAAAGCCGCGGCGACCTCGAGGCCATGGTGGATCTGGGCTACACCCTGCGTGGGGGCGGCCTGGAGCTCAAGGAGATCAAGCAGGTCAGGATCGGCAGTGAAAAGGTGGACAAACTGCGCTACGTCTGGCTCAACGTGAAACCAGGCACAAAATTGGACGTCACGGTGCGCAACCAGGACGGCAACGCAAACTACGCCATCAATTTCTATCTCTATCCGAATTGAATCACAGGAGAGTTGTATGAACAGCTTGATCTTACACCGTCTCACGGGTGAAAAATCCGGTCTTTATTTGTTGCTGTTTTTGTCGTTGCTGCTGGTGAGCAGTGGCAGCGGATGCAGCGGCGATTCCGGCGCGAGAGAAATCTCGGTCGGCATTTCCCTGGAACCCAAGACCCTGAATCCCATCCTCGATTTGAACAACGAAGCCAGGCAGATCACCAGTTTGGTCTTCGACGGCTTGACAAATCCCATCGGATTGTCCGGCAATCTGCGCCAGGAGTACGAATACGCTCTGGCGCAAAAGATCGCGGAAACCGATCCACGCGACCGGCGGTTTCTGCGCGTCGAGCTGCGGCCGGGGATCAAGTGGCACAACAACGTCGATTTTACCGCCGGCGACGTCCTGTTTACCTGGGAGGCCATTCACCAGAGCAACTCCCCGCTCAGGGTCCGGCTCGACCGCTTCGTCGACGACATCCGGGTGGTCGATGATCTGACCCTGACCATTCGGTTGCGGGAAGAACGCATCGCCGAGCGCGTGAAGGACATCCTGTCATTCAAAATCCTGCCGCAGGTTTATGACCCGTCTGCCGGCGCAAGCGGGCACCTGCCCCGGAATCTCAACACGCAGTCCCCGATCGTGAGTCGGTTCAACTGGAAGCCGGTGGGCACCGGTCCCTACCAGGTCTCCGAACGCCCGGCCTCTTCTGAGATTTTTCTTTCCGCCAACCCGCTCCCGGTCCTGGGCGCGCCAAAGGTTCAAAAGGTGCAGCTCAAACGGTTTCCGGGATGGGACGTGATCACCAAAGCGCTGGCAGAAAAGAACATCAACCTGGCCGTCGATGTGCCGCCGGATTATTTTGCCCAGCTCGATAGGGAGAACCTGGCCAACCAGGTTTACTCGCCCTATAATTTCTATGTACTGGTCTACAATGTCTCCAGTCCGCCGCTGAACAGCCGGCGATTCCGGCGGGCGCTCACCCAGACGGTGAATCGCGAGCAGTTGGCCGCGACTTTTTTGCCCGACGAGCCCAATGTGGCGCAATTCATCAATGAAAGTATCTACCCGTACAACTACGAGCACGTGCAGGACAACCCTGAGGCATTTCGCACCCGGCTCACCACCAACCCGGCTGCTGCAAAGCGGGCCTTGAGAGATTTCAGCGCCAGCAGCAAGAAGATTCGCTTGCTCTATTGCTCGCTCATCAACGGCGAAAACGCCAATCTGCTGGCCCAATCCTACAAACAAATGCTGTCAGCCGTCGGCGTGGAGGTCATCCTGGAAAACGCGCCCAACATCGCTATCTACCATTCGCGCCTGCGCAGTCGGGAGTTTCAGGTGGCCTTCGTTCTCTACGATGGATTGGACCACTTTTATGAGCTGTACGACTTTTTCGAGCCTGATGGCAAAAAGAAACACTCCGGTTTTGTGCACCCGCGGCTGACCAATCTTTTGGCTGAGCTCAAACTGACGCTCGCCTTTGACGACGTCGGCCGATTGTCCGCGGAGATCCATCGCATCATCGACCGCCACGCGCCTGTCTGTCCGCTCTTTACGCTGCCGAAGCGGGCGTATTATTCACCCAATTTGCAGGATTTGATGATCAACCCGGAGTACTATTTTAATCAGTTGTATCTTGCAGACTTCTATCAGGGAGATTGAATAACATGGGTGCTTCTTTGTCTCGCATTTGTGGCCCTTCCTCGAAAGGGGTAAGCCTGGCGCTCTTCTGGCTCCTCCTGACCCTGCCTGCCGTGGCCGGCGCGCAGGGCTCGCCCACCGGTCTGACGGTCGAGATCACCAAAAACAACTGCCCGGTCTATGACCGGCCCGACCGGATGCGAAGCACCACCATCTTCACGGTGCAGCCCGGAGACCGCTATCCGGTTCTGGATCTGCGGCACGTCGCCAACTGGCCCGCGCCATTCTACCAGATTCAATACGGCAACCCGGGAGAAGTCGGCTGGGTGTACGGCGGGTTCGTCAATGCCATCAAGCCCATACTGACCGGCGACACCGCCACCGACTCAGGCAGGAATGTCGCTCCACTTCATAAACGAATCACTTCTTTGCTCGAAATGTACAACGATGAAAAGTCACAGCTCACCTCCGCCTACAATATCCGGCCGTTTCCGTCGCTCCACTTCGGGGCGACAGCCGCAGACAGCTCCGGCCTGTCCGTGGTCGATGGCAAGCTGACCCTGCCCCTGTTTTACGAAAGCGATGCCAGACGCCTGTACTTGCCCCGAGCGGACAAATTCCTGCTGCAGCTCATCATGCTCGAAAGTTTTAAAGAAGCGGCAGCGGGGGTAGAGCAGGTGGAACTCGCCCTCCACTTTCAAGATGGCAAGCCACCGGTTCGTTTGCTGTGTCGCTACCAGGACTGGCAGAGAGTCGGCCGCGCCAGCCTGGACCAGTTCTGGCGCATCCTCGAAGGAGAGGACAAAAACAGATTATGGCAATGAACCACCAAGACAACAAAAGCGAAAAGGCGCAACAAACGCCGGTCGGGACAGGTGCCGCGCCATCGCGTGCCCCGGTGCCCGAAGTGCCAGCCCCGGCAAGTGCTCGGGAGGATCTCAGCGCGCTTGAACCGGGCGACACGCCCACCTCACAGAAGAACATCAAAACGTTCGTCTGGTTTCTGGCCAAGGAGGTGCTCGGCAAGACCGTGTTGTTGTGTTTGCTGGCAACGTTCGCGACCCACCTGCTCTTGATGCTCAACCCTAAGGCGAGCGCGGAAGAACGAATGACCCGCCTCACCAGAATCGCAGACGCCAGCTCGGCCCGGAATGCTGGCGAAAAGCTGTTGCGGAGATACCTGGCAGGCGATGTTCATGCCAGGTGGATGAACTCCGATGGCGCGGAAATCGACCACCGCCGGCGCACGGTCATGAGCACCCTGATGACGCAAGACATGGCGGCCGCGCTGCAACGGGACCCCTCCATTGCGCGCAAAGAAAGCCGGATTGGACAACAAGAGTTTTTGTTTTATTTCGCCTGGCTGCGCGACCTGGTGACGGGCAATTTCGGCTACATCGAACAGGGGCTGGCGCTGAAGAGCGAATTGCTGGCACGCCTGCCCGTCACATTCGGTCTGGCCATCGTTTCCCTCCTTCTGACCGTGGCGCTCGCCCTTTACGGCGCCTTCTTTTACTATTTAAAAGAACGGCTGGCATTTGCCAAAGCCCAGGATTTGTCGTTCTACGCCATCTCATCGCTGCCCGCGTTCATCATCGGCTATCTCTTCCTGCGACTCTTCGGCGTGGGGGGCATCGGATCGCAGAATTTGTTGTTCCCGATCGTGACCCTGACCATCAGCAATGGCATTCTGGCCGAAATTCTGGTGGCGATGAAATCGAGCCTGCACAACGTCGCAGAGCACAACTACGTCGCTTTTGCCAGGTCCAAGGGTCTGAGCAACTGGCAAGTCCTGACGCGTCACATTTTCCGCAATGCGCTCATCGAGATTCTGCCGAAGGTGAGCCAGAAAATGGCCTTCATCGTCAGCGGTACCATCGTGGTCGAGAAGGTTTTCAGTATCAATGGCCTGGCGGACATGCTGATCGATGGCCTGGGAAATCATGACCATGCGCGCGTGTTGATCGTCATTCTGGTGGCGACCATCCTGGTGCGCATCGGCACGGTGCTGGCCGATACGATGCTCTATTTGTTGAATCCAAAGTACGGGGCAGGTAGATAGGCTGTAGGACACCTGAATAGTGACGAAAAAACATGTTTAAAAGAAAGAAAAACAAGACTGCGACTGGCAACGAGCCGAAAGAGGGCGGCGTCGACGCTACCCCCTCCATTGAGGAGGGTCATTCGGAGCTGACTGAAAAACCACAGCTAGATTATTTTACGCCGGAGATGTTGCAGCCGCCGTCTGAACCGGACCAGGGGCCGGCGCTCGGGGATGGCGCGCACGACACCCTGCCCGGGCTTCTCAACAGAGAGCGGAGCCGCTTCTGGATGGTTTTTTCGTTCATTCTGTGGCCCGTCAGTCCGCTGTTGATCGTGGCTTACGGTTTGTTCACGAGGCTGCGTTCCAGGGGGACTGCCGCGCCGCGCAAGGTCTCGGTGTGGCAACTGCTGGGATTCTGGCTCTACCAACCCGTGTACTTGCTCAGCCTGGCCCGCCGGCGCCGGAACCTGCGCCTTGTGCTGGCCATTTGCCTGTTGTTGCCGCTCTTTCTGGCCACGTTGTGGGGGAGCTATGTTCTGATCTTTTCCAATTGGGATGATTTCGCCCGCGTGGGCCCCTCGCTTCAGTCACCGTTGCACCACCTCCCCATGGGCACGGACGGCCAGGGGCGCGGGCTGTTTACGCAGATCGCCGCTGGCGGTCGGCATTCGTATTTCACCAGCCTGCTGGCCGTGCTGTTTGCCGTCACCATCGGGGTCTTCACCGGCCGGGCCAGCGACAACCAGCGGCTGGACAGCGCGCTCGCCTTTGGCGCCCAGTTGATCGAGACCATCCCGCTGCTCTTTCTGTTCATGGTCCTGTTTGCGCTTTTCTCGGACTGGTCCAGCGGCCTGCCCGGCACCAACGCCAGAGACAGCTTGCGCATTTTGATCCTGGGGCTGGGTCTCGGCGTGAGCTTCTCCCCTCCTATTTTTCGCCTGATCCGCGATCGCATTCGACGATTCAAGAGCGAGGATTTCGTCAACGCCACCAAGGCCCACGGCATCAGTCAATCAACGATCATCTGGCGCCATATCATCGGCAAGAACTCGACCTCGGACATCATGATCCTGGCGGCGCAGATCTGGGGGTTTGCCATGCTCATGGAGATCAGCCTGAGCTACGTCTTCAGCATTGGCTCGGCAAAACTCGGCGGTGAACCCTATGATAGCTGGGCGTGGATGCTGCTGACACCGGAGAGCAAGAATGCCTTGATCGGCAATGTCGACAGCATCGCGGTCAACTGGTGGGTCTGGTTTTTCCCGGCATTTTTCATTGCTGTCACCATTGTCGGATTCTACCTGTTCGGCGAAGCGCTGAAACAGTGGCGCTCGCGGCATGAGCAATTCCGGTTGATGGAAAGGCCGCACAAAGCGGAGGAACTCTGGATGAACAACTTTCCTGTAAATGGGGGAAAGAAAACAACTTTTTGAGCCATGAAAGACAAGCCAGAAAAACAAGCGAGCCCGCCGAACGCTGAAGCCGCATCGGCCGGGGCAACCGACACACAACCTGAACGCACAGCCCCCGAGGGCCAGCCGGCACCCCCGCGGAGCCCGCGCGAAAGCGAGA
>JBHHXT010000171.1:0-10793 GCA_046757165.1 bacterium
TTCACCAGGCTGCCACTGATTTCTTCCGAACCCTTACTATTCGAGATAGCAAGAAATCCTCATCAGACTCGAAGAGAATATGTTCTACAGGTACTCCGCAAAACACGTGAGTTTGTTTACGTAATCGAAGAGACTGAGAAACGAGCAAGAGAATTTTCAACATTTGGGATTAATGCATTAGATGCGTTACACCTGGCCTCAGCAGAACAAGTCAAAGCTGATTATTTTTGCACGTGCGACGATAAATTCTTGAGAAAGGCAAAATCCATAAAAGACTTGAAGACGACAGCTGTTTCACCAATAGAATTAATCGATGAGATAGAAAAATGAAAACAGTAACAAGACCATTAAATGAAATCACACAACATGCAACTCGTCTGTTGTACAAAGAATTAGGTGTTGTAAACACGATCCGGTTTCTTAATCAATTTACAACTGGATATGGAGATTACACAAAGGAACGTGAGCAGCTTTTTGAAGATTTGTCTTTAGATGAAATTGTTTCTGAAATCAAGCAGATGAAAGAGAAATAAGCTGCCCCAAACTCAACTCAGAAACGAGTCTCCTACCGAAAACCCTCACCCGGACAAGCCGGAAATTCGAAACTCCAAACTCGAAATTCGGAAAAAGTGCAGCACAAGAAAGTGTTGCCCCGACAGTCATTTTAGGAATACACTTGGGACAGTCGGGGCTTGCCAAAAAGTGACAGAAAAGAACTCGTCAGGTATTAGTGTTCATCATTTTCCTGTGAGTCACCTGGGGGAGATGACAGCCACCCACAAGGGGTGGCAGCTACGCGTGTGGAACTGACACTTCGATTCGGGCCTCTCCGGCGGCGGTGATTTTGCCCACGACCGCAGCCTCCGCCACGCCATTCCGATGCAGTTTTGTCAAGAGGTCTCCAGAAACGTCTTGCGGCACCGAAATCAGCAACCCGCCAGAGGTCTGGGCATCGCACAAGATGATCTGGAGGGTGCGCGAAATTCTCTGTGGCCAGGTCACCGTCCTGGCGACAAAATCCAGGTTGTTGAGCGTTCCGCCCGGCACCACGTTGGCGGCGACGAAATCGTGCGCCGCCTCCAGGACCGGCACGTGCCCGGCAAACAATTCGGCCTGGACACCACTGGCCGTCACCATCTCTTTGAGATGACCGAGCAGACCGAAACCGGTGATGTCAGTGCACGCGTTGACCGGGAACGCGGCCAGGCTCTCGGCGGCGTTGCTGTTGAGCGTGCTCATGACCTCGATGGCCCGCCTGGTCGTGGCCTCGTCAGCCAGTCCGCGCTTGAGCGCCGTCGTGATGATGCCGAGTCCGACCGGCTTGGTGAGGATGAGCGCATCGCCTGGTTTGGCGTTGGCGTTGGTCAGGATCCGTTGCGGGTCAATGATGCCGGTGACGGCCAGCCCGAACTTCGGCTCGTTGTCGTCCACGGTATGGCCACCGACGATGCTGACACCCGCTTCGTGTGCTTTCTCCTGGGCGCCGAGCAGGATCTCTTTCAGCACCTCCATCGGCAGCCGGTTGGAAGGGAAACCAACGATGTTGAGGGCAAACAGCGGCTTGCCGCCCATGGCATAGACGTCGCTGAACGCGTTGGCAGCAGCAATGGCGCCGAAATGGTAGGGGTTATCCACGATTGGGGTAAAAAAATCCACGGTCTGGACGATTGCGGTTTCGTCATTGAGCTGGTACACAGCCGCGTCGTCTGCCGTGTTCAATCCCACGAGCACTCTGGCATCTTCGGGCAGGGGCAGGTCCGCTAAGACTTTTTCGAGGGCCTGCGGTCTGAGTTTGCAGGCGCAGCCGAGGCCGTGGGTAAAATGGGTCAGCTTGACTTCGTCAGAGCGTGGCGCGACCCGGACTTCCGCGCTCGCTGTTGGCTGCAGCCGGCTGATGGCATCTGCGACGATGTCGACCGCCTGCTCGATCTCTGCCGCTGTCGTGAACCTGCCGGTTGAAAACCGGATGGTTCCCATGGCGTACTCGACTGGCACCCCCATGGCCGTCAACGTGGGCGAAATATCGATGGCATCAGAATGGCACGCCGCGCCGGCGGAGGCTGCCACGCCCTCGATTTCATCCAGCAACGTGTTCGCCTCCAGGTTGGGAAAACTCAGGTTCAGCGTGTTGGGCAACCGCTCTTCCGGAGGTCCATTCAGCTTCGCCGCCGGCACGCGTTCCAGCAACCGCTCTGAAAGCAGGTCACGCATGGCCTGCATGTGGGTCCTGTCTTTCTCCAGGTTCTGCCGGACGACCTCACACGCCTGTCCGAGACCGACAATTTCCAGCACGTTTTCCGTACCGGCGCGCAGGTCTTGCTCATGGTCGGCACCGTGCACGAGTTTTTCCAGCACCACGCCTTGCCGGATGTAGAGCGCCCCGACTCCCTTGGGCGCGTACAATTTGTGCCCGGCCAGAGTCAGCAGGTCGACGGCCAGGGCTTTGACGTCGGTGGGAAGCTTCCCCACGCTCTGCGCCGCGTCGGTGTGCATCAGGATGTCGCGTGCCCGGGCAATTTTCGCGATCTCGGCAACCGGCTGGATGGTGCCGACTTCGTTGTTGGCGTGCATGATGGTGATCAAGATCGTCTGTGGTGAGATCGCGTCTTCGAGCGCCTGCACGCTCACCCGGCCATGCTCGTCCACCGGCAGGTAGGTGACCCTGAAGCCGTGGTTTTCGAGATACCGGCACACCTCCATCACCGCCGGATGTTCGATGGCGGAGGTGATGATGTGGTTGCCGCGTTTGCGATTGGCAAATGCCGCGCCTTTGATGGCGGTGTTGTTCGACTCGCTGCCGCCGCTGGTGAAAATGATCTCAGCCGGGCTGCAGTTGAGCAGGTTAGCCACTTGCTTGCGCGCCTTCTCAACGGCTTTCTTGCTTTGCGCCCCATACCAGTGCGCACTGGAAGGATTGCCAAAATGCTCTTCCAGATAGGGCCGCATGGCCTCGATGACAGCGTGGTCCAAAGGCGTGCTGGCATTGTAGTCTAAATAGATGGGTTTCATGTGTTCCTGACCTCTGGTGCAGGGAACGACGCAAACGAACCTGCACCACGAGTTTGATCAAATTTATGAAAAACAAAACTTGCAAAAAAGGGCAAAAAGATGGAACACGGATAAGACGGATTTAACGGATCGGAACGGATTAGATTTAATCCTGGCGCGGAAAAGCCGCAATAAAATTATGAACCGCAAAGACGCAAATGTGTCCGGGCCAATTGAATTTTTTGGTTTCACCCAAAATCAGATCCGTACAAATCCGTTCTATCCGTTAAATCCGCGTTCCATTCATCGGCTAGTTCCCCACATCCTGCCCTTCCGGCCCGTCTCGTTCCTGCCGTCGCATGTCGTCCAGGACCGGCAGCAGGACCTTCCAGACATTCTGTGCCACGATTCGATGTCCCGCCGTGTTCGGGTGAATACGGTCCGGCAGGTTGAGCTCCGGTACCCCTCCGACCCCCTGCAGTAAAAACGGGATCAGGGTACAATCATTCGCCGCGGCCAGCTCTGGATAGAGGTCGTGAAACTGTTTGGTGTACGCTGCGCCCCAGTTGGGGGGCATTTGCATGCCGGCGAGAACAATCTTCACGCGCGGATACTTCTTTCTGACTTTGTCGATGATTCCTTGCAGATTTTCTTTGGTGAGATCGAGGTCGATGCCGCGCAACGCATCGTTGCCGCCCAGTGCCAGCACCAGGATGTCGATTTTTTGTTTCAGCAGCCAATCCACACGCCGCAGCCCTCCGGCGCTAGTTTCTCCGCTCAGGCCAGCGTTGACCACACGAAATTGCCAGCCGAGCGAGTCGATCTTGTGCTGGATCAAATTTGGAAACGCAAGTGGCACCGCCACACCATAGCCGGCAGTCAGACTGTTCCCCAGAAATAAAATTGTTTTGGAAGTTGCGTCTTTTTTCGTATTTTTGATTTCCTGCCTTTTTGGGGGACGGGTGGAATTATTTGGTAACGTTGCGGCTGTTAAGTAAGAAGAAGGAAATTCAGGAAGCGTCAGCAGCAAAACGATAAGTGTTAACGCGGGTAAGTGGATCATCGGAGCCTTTCAATTCTGAAACGAAAAGGTGGTGGACACGTCCATGAATACTGAAAGAACTGTCATTTGAGCTTCGCTCGTCATTTGCTGTCATTTGCCCTGCGGGCGTCATTGGTCCTTGCTTTCTCAATGACGCCCACAGGGCAAATGACGGCGCGAAGCGCTGAATGACTCTTTTCGCAGCGAAGTCTGCGAAAAAAAATAGGCTCTCTTACGGACAAGCCGGAAACTCGAAACTCGAAAAGAAAAGTGTGTCACAAGAAAGTCTTGCCAAAAAGTGACAGAAAAGAACTCGTCAGGTATTAATGTAACAAAAGATAATCAGAGTTACAATCCCGTTTTTGCGCTTTTTTTGCTTATGAGCCCGATATTGACAGTTGAAAATCTTTCGAAGGTGTACCAGAGTGGAGATAGAACGCTGACGGTGCTGCACCAGGTATCGCTGCATATCGAAAGCGGTTCCGCGTGCGCAATTGTCGGTCCCTCCGGCAGTGGCAAGACCACGCTGCTGGGGTTGTGCGCCGGGCTCGACCTGCCCAGCTCCGGACAGGTTATTCTGAATGGCACGCAGCTCGACACCTTGAGCGAGGACGAGCGGGCCAGGTTTCGCAACCGCACGCTTGGGTTCGTCTTTCAGAGCTTCCAGTTGATTCCGACCTTGACGGCCCTGGAAAATGTCATGGTGCCTCTGGAATTGCGCGGACGGAATCACGTTCGGGCGCAGGCACGAGAGCTTTTGAGCCAGGTCGGATTGGGCGAGCGAGTGGACCACTACCCGGTACAGCTCTCGGGCGGTGAGCAGCAGCGTGTCGCCATGGCGCGCGCGTTTATCAACCAGCCCAGGATTTTGTTCGCCGATGAGCCCACCGGCAACCTCGACGCCGAAACCAGCGAGCGCATCGTTGCGCTTCTGTTCGAGCTCAACCACGAGCACGGCACCACGTTGATCATGGCCACACATAACCTCGACCTGGCCAATCGCACAGACCGGATTATCCGGTTGAGAGGGGGCCGGCTGGTTGCAGATGAAGACCTGCGGCAGAGTCCGGAAACGACACGGGAAATGGGGATCTAGCGTGTTGAATCATGATTCCTTTACAATACCCTGATCTTAGACCACCGAAAATCACCGAAGTCACCGGGCGCGCAGAGTTTGTTTGCTTTTGAGCTTCATTTCTCTGCGGACTTTGCGGCTTTGCGTGAGGCGATATGTCATCGAATTTATGAAAACCGGTACTAAGATATGTTCGTCGCTCCCTGCAGGCGCGCGCGCAGGATGAAAGCATTTTCCGAGCGCATTTTTGAGCCAGAACCTCCCGGTTCTCTGCTCCGGACCTGCTTCACAGCCATGTGCTGGCCAATCTTTTTGTCTTGGTGGAACCTCTCATGACGTTGGACTTGAAACAACTCGGTTGGTGCCCTTACTTCGAACAGGCGTTCCAACCGTTCAGCCAGGATGGGTTCGATGTCGCCAGAGTGGCCGTCGAGCACCGGGACTGTTATTCGCTGTGGACTCGCCACGGCGAAGTGACCGCGGAAGTCGCCGGCAAGATGCTGCATGCCATGGAGTCCAATGCCGATTTGCCCAAAGTGGGAGACTGGGTCGTGGTCGAATTCTTCGAGGACAACCGGAAAGCGGTCATCCACGATTTCCTGCCGAGGAAAACCAAATTCTCCCGCAAGGTGGCCGGCAAGCAATTCAACGAGCAAGTGCTGGCGACCAATATCGATGTGATTTTCATCGTGCAAAGTCTGGATGGCAATTTCAGCGTCCGCCGGTTGGAGAGAACGCTGGTGCTGGTGTTCGAAAGCGGCGCCAGGCCGGTCATCCTCTTGAACAAGACCGACCTCTGTTCGCAGGTCAGACGCCAGGTAAAGCAGGCGGCCGAGGTCGCCGACGGCGTCGAGATTCTGGCGGTCAGCGCCAGGAAGGGCAGCGGCCTGCGCAAGCTCAGGAAGCTGATCAAAGCGGGGGAGACCTACGCCTTCATCGGCTCCTCCGGTGTCGGCAAGTCCACGCTGATCAACAAAATCATTGGTCAAGAGATTCAGAAAACACAGGAAGTGCGCGCCTTCGATGCCAAAGGCCGGCACACGACCAGTCGTCGCGAGCTCATTCTGGTGCCAGGCGGGGGGTGTGTCATCGACACGCCGGGCATGCGAGAGTTGCAGCTCTGGCACGCAGACGAGGGGTTGACGGGCACCTTCGCCGATATCGAAGAGCTGGTGGCGCAGTGTTATTTTTCCGATTGCTCGCACACCAAAGAAATCAGGTGCGCCGTTCTCGCCGCTGTTGAGCAAGGTACGCTGGAGCGCCAGCGTTACGAAAGCTACATGAAGATGCAAAAGGAGCTGTCTTTCTTGGAAAGCAAGAAAAGCCAGAGTGGATATGCCGAGCAACGCCGAAAACAGCGGGCGCAGGGCAAGATGTACAAAAAGATCCAGGAGGGAAAGCGCAAAAGGCGGCGGCTGTGAGGTTCCCGAGAAACCAACCCGTTGTTCGAGACGAAAATTCGAAATTCAGAGATCTAACCTGGAGAACGATGAACCATGAGGTGAATCTTCAATCTTGACTATAACAAATTATTACTTTATCTTTTTCAATTCCGGCACTGCTAATCAAAACAATCAAAGTAGAAAAAATGAAACACAGGACAATTACCTGTATGAGGTAAGGAATGAAAAAAAGAATTTCGGTAAATCCCAACATTCATTTTGGAAAACCTTGCATAACCGGCACTAGAATCACCGTACAAAATGTCCTCGAGTTGATAAGGGAAGGGGTTTCCTTTGAAGAAATCACTCAAGATTATTATCCCGACCTCAAGGCGGAGGATATCAAGGCCTGCATGCAGTATGCAATTGATGTTCTTGCCGCCGAAGATATCCACATATCAGCCGAAGTGGCATGAAGTTTCTGCTAGATCAGGGAAGGCATCGGTTCAGAAAAGTTTTGGATTAGAGATCAAGGCCCTGAAGAAAAATCACTTTGCCACCGAAAGAGCGGTAACCTAACCCTGGATAAAAAAACAGAAAGATCTCGACCGGGCCTCTTCCTCAACCCCTGGCTCTTCAAAATGGCGTGGCGCGACAGCCGCACGCACCGCCGCCGGCTCTTTCTCTTCATGATCTCCATCGTCATGGGCATTGCGGCCCTGGTGTCGGTGGGCTCGTTTGGAGAGAATCTGGAGCGCGCCATCGAGGATCAGGCCAAAACGCTTATGGGCGCGGACCTGATGTTCCGCAGCCTGCGTCCCTATCCGCCGGAAATAGAGGCGCTCATCGATTCCATCGGCGGCGAGCAGGCGCGCGAAACCTTGTTCGGCTCCATGGCTTACTTCCCGAAGACGGGAGAGACCCGGCTGGTCCAGGTACGCGGCCTGCAAGGCGGATTCCCCTTTTACGGCGCCATGGAGACTGAGCCCGCCAAAGCCGCCCGGTTTTACCAGACCGGCCCCTTTGCCCTGGTCGATGACGTCCTTTTGCACCAATTCAATCTCGTACCCGGAGACTCTATCAGAATTGGGGCCATGTCCTTTCTCATCACCGGCCGGCTCAAGAAGCTTCCCAGCGAGCCGCCCATTGCGAGCACCTTCAGCCCCCGGGTCTACGTGCCTGCCGCTTATCTGGATCAGACCCGGTTGTTGCAGCGCGGCAGTCTGGTGTACTACCGCGTCTACTTCAAACTCGACGGCGGTCGCAATCTTGACGGGCTGGTGACGGCGATCACGCCAACGCTGAACCAATACCGCGTCAGCGTCGAGACCGTCGAACATCGAAAGCAGCAAATCGGCGACACCATGCAGGGGTTGTACCGCTTTCTCAATCTCGTCGGGTTTGTGGCTCTCATTCTGGGCAGCATCGGCGTGGCCAGCGCAGTGCATGTCTACACCCGGCAGAAGCTCGGCAGCGTCGCCATTTTGCGCTGCCTCGGTGCGGAGGCAAAGGAAACATTTGCGATCTACCTCATTCAGGTGGCCGGCATGGCGCTGGCCGGCTCCGCGCTGGGCGCGAGTGTCGGCGTCCTCATTCAGGTGTTTCTGCCCGAAGTCTTCAGCGATTTCCTGCCGGTGCAAATCGAGAGTTTCATCGCCTGGGGCGCGGTGCTCCAAGGCATGTCGATCGGCTTGACTCTGGCGATGCTCTTTGCCCTCCTGCCCCTGCTGGCCATCCGGAAGGTTTCGCCCCTTCTGGCCCTGCGCGCGTCCTATGAAACCGGAGCGGCGCGATCGCAGGACAGGATGCGCTGGCTGCTCTACCTCTTGATCGCGGTTGCCGCTGGCGGTTTCGCCGTTTCCCAGTCTGCTGAGTGGCGGTTCGGGTTGAGTTTTGTGTTCGGCATTTTCGCGGCGCTGGCCGTGCTCGCAGGTGTGGCCAGGCTCATCATGTTGGGGGTGCGCAAGTTCTTTCCTGAATCCTGGACTTATGTCTGGCGACAGGGGCTGGCGAACCTTTACCGTCCGAACAACCAGACGCTGGTGCTGATGCTCGCAATCGGCCTGGGCACGTTCTTGATCACCACGCTTTATCTGTCGCACGATACGCTGCTCAACAAAGTGACGTTTGTTGCCGGCGGAAACCGGCCCAATCTCATCTTGTACGATATCCAGCCGGACCAAAAGAGCGCGGTCGCGGAGACGATTCGGGCCCACGGTCTGCCGATTTTGCAGGAGGCGCCGATGGTCACCATGCGTCTTACTTCGGTGGCTGGCGAGCCGGTCGAGTCCATCCTGAGCGACACCACCCGCGATGTCAGCCGCGGCTTGCTGCGCTGGGAGTTCCGCACAACCTACCGGGACACCTTGTTTGACTCAGAAGAGATCGTCGCAGGTTCCTGGATTCCGGAGGTGGAGGAGGGTCTGGAGGTGATTCCCATTTCGCTGGAGGCGCGTGCCGCACAACGCATGAACATGGCGCCTGGCGACACGCTGGTCTGGAACGTACAGGGCGTGCCGCTGACCACCCGAATTGCCAGCTTGCGCAAAGTCGACTGGCAGCGCATTCAGGCGAATTTCATGGTCGTCTTCCCGAAGGGCGCGCTCGAGGATGCGCCACAGATTTACATTCTGGCCACCAAAGCTCCTTCGACAGAGAAATCCGCCGGGCTGCAGCGTGAAATCGTGCGCGCGTTCCCGAATGTCTCGATGATCGATTTGAACCTGGTGCTGAAGACAGTCGATGGCTTCCTGAGCAAGATTTCCTGGGTCATTCGCTTCATGGCATTCTTCAGCATCGTCACGGGCCTGGTGGTTTTGGTCGCTGCGGTCGTCACCAGCCGGTTTCAGCGCATTCAGGAAAGTGTGCTGCTGAGAACGCTCGGTGCCGTGCGCAAACAAGTGGTCAGCATCATGCTGGTGGAATATATTTTTCTCGGCGGGCTGGCGGCGCTGACGGGATTGCTGCTCGCCTACCTCGGCGGTTGGGCCCTGGCTTACTTCGTTTTCGATGCCGTGTTCCTGCCGAACCCGCTGCCGTTCCTGGTTGTTTTTGTCTTCGTGACCGGCCTGACGACTTTGATCGGGATGATGAACAGTCGAGGCGTTCTGGATCGACCGCCGCTCGAGATTCTGCGAGCTGAGGTCTCAAACGGATGAATCGCTCATGAACAAAATGAACACGACCTGGCTGAAATGGCTGGCGCTCTTTTCCATCGCTACCTTTCTGGGTTTCTTCTTCGCCAGCCAATCCTATCTTTCCTATCTCTATCGCGGCTATGAGGCCAACTTCATGACCTCTTTGCAGTTCATCCTGCCGGATTGGTACGTGTGGGCGCTTTTTACCCCGCTCATCGTCTGGCTCGCCCGCCGCCTGCGGTTCGGGCGGGAACACTGGCTGCGCAACGTTTTCGTCCATCTCTTTGTGGGATTGCTGGTGACGGTAGCCAAGATGTTCGTGCTTTCCCTCCTGACTGGGTGGATCCCCTGGCTGCCGCATCGACCATGGTCGCTGGTTCAAACCCATCCCAATCTGGTCACCTACTGGGTGATTTTGGGATTGAGCCACGGCTTTGACTATTATCGCAAATTCAGAGAAAAGGAGCTGCGCACCTCCCAGCTCGAGGGGCGGCTGGCCAAAACCCAATTGCAGGTGCTGAAAATGCAGCTCCAGCCCCACTTTCTGTTCAACACGCTGCACGCTATCTCCGCGCTCATGCACAAAGATGTGGAGGCCGCAGACCGCATGATGGCGCGGCTCAGCGACCTGCTGCGCCTGACGCTCGAAAATACCGGCGTGCATGAAGTGTCGCTCAAACAGGAGCTGGAATTCCTCCAGGGCTACCTGGAAATCGAGCAGACCCGTTTCAAAGACCGCCTCTCCATCAGGACGGAGATCGATCCGGAGACATTGGACGCCCGGGTACCGAATCTGCTTCTGCAACCGCTGGTGGAGAACGCCATCCGGCACGGCATCGAGCCGTACAAACGAGCAGGCAAAGTCGAAATCCTGACCAAACGCAGCAACGGCCGGCTACAGGTGATCATCCGCGATGACGGGCCCGGCCTCGCAAATGGCAAGAAGCCGTTCGAGGAAGGGATTGGCCTGTCCAACACACGCGCCCGCCTCGAGCAGCTCTACGGCCAAAACTTCGAGCTCGAGCTTGGCTGCCAGAACGAGCATGGCTTTGTGGTGAATCTGAGCATTCCGCTTATTCTTGCCACGGATTTACACTGATTGCCACGGATACGAACGGCTTCGTCAAAACACGGTCACAGGCCGTGTTGGATCAGAACTGGCTGCAACC
>JBHHXT010000172.1:0-10781 GCA_046757165.1 bacterium
GCCCTTCTTGAATGTCTCTGTAGAACTGGATGATATGTTTGTTCGTATCAGATACCAATGCCCTTTCTGGATTGATGTTGAAAAGAACCACTCCCGATCCCAGGAATGGTTCAATCCATTTGCCCTGGCCGTGCCATTTTACGGTTGTGGCGATGAAACTTACAAGCTTGGTCTTGATTCCCTGGCACTTTAGGGGAGGGACAACGACCTTGCCAATATGTCTTGGTAAGAAATGCTCGCTCATTATTTCTTATACTCCCTCCAATACTGGTCAAATTCACTTTTTGATGAGAAGCCCAGTTTGCCCTCTTTGAAATCATGAATATTATTACAAGAGATAGAACCTATGTTCGTAGTGTTGCCGCTGCCAGGAGTTCTTCCGGCAATTCTGAACTTCTTTTGAACAAAGAATTCGATGTCGGTGAACGGAGATTGCAACTGTGATGCTTCAATAATCTGTCTTATTTCCGTTATTTTGCATTCTGGATTTCTTGTGTAAAGAAAACCGATAACCCAGTGTTCTATATAGTCCGAATACGGATACAATATGCCCTTCTTTCCTTCAGGATCACGCAAAAAGGACCGGTAGGACCCCAAAGTAAACCTGAATTTCTTGACACTCCCGTTCTTATGGAATTTTCTGTAAGTAGATTTAACTTCGATCGCAATCTTTTCCTTTGGTTTCGAGTCCTCAAACAGGGTAAAGTCTGGGTAAGCGGTTTGAGCAGATTTTTCAAGTTTCGTTCCGTGTTTTTCGGCAAGGCTGAAGACAATTGGTTCACAGAAAATCTCAAAAATTCCGGATAATATTTTGGAATCATAGGACAGTGTATGAACTTTCGAATGTTTGGTAAGAATGCCGACAAGTCCCCATTCCAGGCCACCGGGATAAAGTTTGCCTATTTCTGCATAGAATTCATCATCGACCTTCATATTTTTGCTACACTATCCTTTCCCAAAAGTGTCGCACGAAGAACTCCCCCAGGGGCTGCGGATAATTTATGAGATCCATGACAAAAAAGAAACCCCTATTTTTCCATCTTTGGCGGATGGGAAGCATTCACACGAAAAACAAATCCAGACGAACAAAATTCTCCTTGACAAACACCCCCTGATTGCTTAGATTGGAAACTGTCAATACGAAATAAGTTTCCACAGGGAGAAAGCTCATCACCCTGCAAACATCCAAAAGCCGCATCCTGGAGGCTGCGCGCGAGAAATTCTTTCACCACGGCTTCTCAAAAGTCACGATGGAGGAGCTTGCGCTCGAACTGGGCATGAGCAAGAAAACGCTCTACAAACATTTTCCGCAAAAAACCGTACTTTTGCGGGAGGTCGTCGAGATGACGCTGAGCGAGATGAGGTCCGGCGTTGAGGCCTTGCTCAACGATGAGACCGCTCCCTTCACCGTCAGACTGCAGAAGCTTCTGCGGTTTGTGGGCGTGCATGCCTCGAAATTCCTGCAACGTGATTTCCTGACAGACCTGCAGAGAAACGCGCCGGCCATCTGGAGCCACATCGAGGCTTTCCGAAAAGAAATGATCCACACCAGGTTTGCGCGCCTCATCCGCCAGGGTGTCGAGCAAGGCGTGTTCCGCAGCGACGTCGACCAGGAGCTCGTGGTCCTGATCTATTTCAGTTTGGTGCAAAACATCATCAATCCGGCCACACTATCCAACCTGCCGTTCACGACAAAACAGGTTTTCGATTCAATCATCAAGCTGCTTCTCGAGGGCTTGTTAACGGAAGGGGCCAGAAGCCAATTGACAGGAGAGGGTTAAGATGAGAGCTCGGTTTTCGTCATTTCACAGGATCTTGCTGTGCGGCCTGCTCTGGACGTGCGGCGTCCCGACCCTTGCCGCGCAGCAGGTGCTGACATTGCAGGAGGCGTTGCAGCGTGCCCGGCGCAACAACTTGCAGATCAGACAGCAGGGAGAAAACGCGCGCATGGCGCAATTGCAGGAGCTGGTGCAGAAATCTCGTCGGCTGCCGGCCCTCGATCTGAGCGTGAATTCGGTTTATTTCTCGGAAGTGAACGAAATCGATTTGAGCCGCACCATCGAATTTGTAGATCGCAAAGTGCAACTTGGCGGCCATGAGCGCTCGGAGCTTCTCCTGAGCGTGCGGCAGCCGGTATTCACCGGCTTTCGGCTGCAATCGCAAGTGGAATTGGCTAAGAACGCGACCTCGAGCGAGCAGGCCAGAATCGACCTTTTGTCGAATGAGGTCTATCATCAGGTCTACCTGCTCTTCTACCAGTCACAAAACCTGTTCAACCAGAAGCTTCTTTTGCAGGCGAGTCTGGACAGGCTCCACATTCAGTTGCAGAACGTGCGCAATCTGTTTGCTGCGGCGCAGGTGATGGCCTTTGATACACTGCGCGTTTATAACCAGACACTGGCAGTCAACATCGATTTGGAGAAGACCGGGCTCGCGGCCAGGCTGACCCGCCTGCAAATGGCGCTGCTTCTCGATTTGCAACCGCCGGTACAAATTGCGAAGATCGACCTGCCGCGGCCGGAAGCTCCCCCCTATGAGCTGCAGCCGTTGCTCAACGAGGCGCATTCGAAACGGCCGGAGCTTGCTGGGGTGCGTCTCGCGCTCCGGGGCGCCAGTATCCAGCGCAAGCTCGCCCGCGCCGCTTACCTGCCGACGGTTTTCGCCGCCGGCACGCTGCACTACGCCAGGCCCGGCCTGGATCCGGTCGCGAACAACTGGATGGACTATTTTTCCGTGGGCATCGACCTGCGATGGAATCTTTGGCGCTGGCGAGCCGACCGTCGAAGCGTGGAAAAGCTCGACGTCCTGGCAAACCGTCTATCGCTGCAAGAGCGCGAGCTGGTGCAGAGAATCGAATTTCAGGTCAAAGAAAGCGTAGAGAAGCTGAACTTCAGCCTGCAACAGCTCGACCTGGCGGAGGAATTGCAGGCTCAGCAGGCCGAGCGCTATCGCATCGTTTCGATGCAGCACCAAAACGGCGTGGCCTCGACCAACGATCTGATTTCTGCGGAAACGGACTTGACGCGTACGGAACTGCAAACGCAGCAGGCGCTGGTGCAATACTACATTTATTTGTGTGATTTGAAAAAGGCGGTTGGCTCGATCGCAGAATTTTGAGACCGCCCGGCAATTGAGGAGGAACCATGCAGACCAGGGTAGCAGTCAGTTTCGTTGTTGCACTCTTGTGGGGCGCGGCCTGTGGGGACGGCAATTCGGACTCGTTTGTGGCCAGCGGAATCATCGAAGGAACGGCCATCAAGGTGTCGGCGCAGACAGGCGGCTTGATCCTGCACATGCCTGTCGAAGAAGGCGAGGAAATTCAGCTCGAGCAGACCATCGCTGTCATCGATACCGAGAAGCTCGCCCTGCAACTGGAGCAAGTCCAGGCGGCGCTGGAAGAACTCGAGGTGCAGGCGCAGATCAGTCGAAATACCTTGACGAATGCCCGCGCCAACCTCGAGAACATCGAAAAAAAATACCAGCGGTTCCAGGACTTGTACCAGAAGAACTCGGCATCGCAGCAGACCCTCGACGACTTGAAAATGGCCTATGACGCCGCCAGGACGCAATGGCAAAACGCCCGGCAAACCCTGCAAGTGCTCGAAAGTAAAGAAAAGGGACTGCGCGCACAAAGAAAGCTGGTGCGCCGCCAGATCGAGGACGCGATCGTCACGGCGCCCATCAGCGGCACCCTCACCACACGCTTCTATGAACCCGGCGAAACCGTCGCTCCCGGCCTGCCCATCGTCGAGCTCATCGACCTCGGGAAAATGTGGACCAAGATCTTTGTTTCCGAAATGTTGCTGCCAAAGATAGAGATTGGGGGGCAGGCCGTGATCCGGATCGACGGCACCGAACGGACGCTGTCGGGGCGCGTGAGCTGGATCAGCCCAAAGGCGGAGTTCACGCCCAGGAGTATCTTGACAAAGGAGAACCGGACTTCCCTGGTTTATGCCGTAAAAGTGACTGTGGATAATCCGAGTCAGCTCTTCAAACACGGGATGCCCGTGGAAGTCATATTGAAGAACTAAACAACAGGAGAACGATCTAGTCATCGGACAACTCCAACCCTGCGTTTTTTTCTCAAAAAAAAACGGGGTGTGAAGATAATTAAATAGCTGAAGTTTGATTCTGCTTGCGACCGATAAAGGTGGATGAGCAGGAATCAGCATTTTGCGTCACACTCGGGTTATGGAGTTGCCGGATGGAAACAAGAAGAATATTTCGGAAACGAATTCTCCTTAGCTTGGCCCTGTCGAGCAGTTTGATTGCGGCCTTCAACTTCTTGCGGTCGGATGAAATCGAGAAAAAAAGAACGCGGGTTGGGGCGCCAGACTACGACGTGCGAATTCTACGCGATACCTGGGGGGTGCCGCACATCTTTGGCGTGACCGACCCCGATGTCTCCTATGGCATGGCGTACGCGCACGCCGAGGATGACTTCGAGTCGATTCAAAAAGCGATCATGGGCGCCCGTGGCAAACTGGCCGCCCTGTTTGGGAAAAAATATGCGCCGAACGACTATATGGTACAACTTCTCAGAGTCTGGGACATCGTCAACGCGAAGTACCACACCGAGCTGAGTCCTGACACCAGAGCCCTGTGCGAGGCGTACGCACACGGCATCAATCATTACGCCAACCTGCATCCAGACGAGGTGCTGCCGGGCCTGCTGCCCGTGACCGGCAAGGATGTCGTGGGCGGATTTGTGTACAAGCTGCCATTTTTCTTCCGGCTGCATGAGCAGCTCGAGGAGCTGTTCGAACCCGAGCGCAAACGTGAGGTGTCGGCGGGTCCTTCGGACAGACCCGTGGCAAAGTATGATTTGAAAAAGGAGGGCTGGAGAGAAATCTACGGCTCAAATGGTTTAGCCGTCAGCCCGGCCCGCTCCGCAAACGGGGAGACGTTCCTGGCCATCAACTCGCATCAGCCCTGGGAAGGCCCGGTGACCTGGTACGAGGTGCACCTGCACAGCGAGCAAGGGTGGGACATGGTCGGCGGAATCTTCCCGGGCGGACCAGTGCCGGCGGTCGGCCACAATCGTTACCTCGGCTGGGTGCACACGGTGAACCGGCCCGACTTAATCGATGTCTACGTCCTTGAGACCAACCCGGAGAATCCCAACCAGTACCGCTTCGACGGGCGCTGGCTTGATCTGGAAGTCAGGACGGCGCCCATCAAGGTGAAGCTCCTGTCAGCGCTGTCCTGGACCTTCAAGCGTGAGGTCCTGTGGTCTGTTTACGGTCCAGTAGTTCGCAGACCCCATGGCACCTATGCCCTGCGCTACTCTGGCATGGGCGAAGTGCGTCAGGTCGAGCAATGGTACCGCATGAACAAGGCGAAGAATTTCGAAGAATGGCAATCGGCGATGAAAATGATGACCGTTCCCAAATTCAATTGTGTCTACGCCGATTATCAGGGCAACATTTTCTATCTCTATAATGGGCTCCTTCCCGTGCGACGCGAGGGGTACGATTGGTCAAAATATTTGCCGGGAAACACGTCCGCGACCCTGTGGCAAAAATACCTGCCCTACTCGAAATTGCCCAAAGTTCTCAACCCATCATCCGGCTTCCTGGTCAGCTGCAACCACAAGCCCTACCGGGTGACCATCGGCCCGGGAAATCCGCGCGAGGCCGATTACTCGCCAACCCTCGGCATCATTGAGAAACGAACCAACCGCTCCCTGCGGGCGCTCGAGCTGTTCAGCTCCGACCCGTCCATTACTGAAGAGGAGTTCTATCAATACAAATTCGACATGGCCTACTCCACCGATTCCGCTTTGGCGAGATATATTCGCGAAACCCTCAAGGTCCCGGTTCCTGCCGATCCGGTCGCACAAGAAGCCGTGGAAATCTTGCGTTCCTGGGATCTCGAGACCGATCCCGAAAACACCGGAACAGCGCTGGCTATTTTGACCTACCAACCGTTCGTGAAGAACAAAATTCTCAACCCGGCGCCCGCGCTGATGATGGAAGCGCTGGTCGAAACAGCAAAAGAGCTGAAGCAGAAGCACGGCCGCATCGATGTCCCGTGGCACAAAGTCAACCGGCTGATTCGAGGGGACAAGGATTTGGGATTGGGCGGCGGCCCGGATGTGCTGCATGCGGTCTACGGGGAAAAGATGGCAGACGGGCGGCTCAGAGGGTTCGTCGGCGACTGTTTCACAATCATGGTGACGTGGGACAAGAACGGCCAGGTGCATTCGCGCAGCATCCATCAGTATGGCACGGCGACGCTGGACAAAACCTCGCCGCATTACGCGGACCAGGCAGAGCTGTTCGTGCAGCGCAAAATGAAGCCGGTCTGGATGGATGAAAAGGAGATTCGCGCTCATCTGGAGCGAGAGTATCGACCGGGCGAGGAGGTTAATTAGTGATTGACAGAAAACGCATCCCAGGCAAGAGTCTCTGGTCATCTCTGCCTGTTGAGGAGATTCTTCGCACAGAAACGCTGGTCTTGAAAAGCAACGAATGGGAGTTTGTGCTCAGAATGACATGAGCTTCCGGGTTTTCGCTCAATCCCGAATTGAGCAAATCAGGATAAGCCGCAAGGACCGGAAGGGAGGAACATGCCGGGCTCAATCGCGATCCGCAATTTCAGCAAGCGCTTTGGCGACACGCTTGCCGTTGATGACATTTCGCTGACCATCGAATCGGGCGAGCTGTTCGGCTTGATCGGGCCGGACGGCGCCGGTAAGACCACCACGATGCGCACGCTGTGCACGCTTCTCGACTGCCAGCGTGGTGAAATCTTTGTCGATGGCCTGGATGTCCGCACCGACATCGCGGCCATCCGGGCTTTGCTGGGTTACATGCCGCAGCGATTTTCCCTCTACCCGGACTTGACCGTTGCACAAAATTTGAGTTTTTTCGCCGAACTCTTCGGCGTCCCGCACGAGGCGCAGCAACACCGGCTGGTGCAACTCTACGCCTTCAGCAAGCTGGCGCCGTTCAAAGACCGTCTGGCGAGCGCGCTCTCCGGCGGCATGAAGCAGAAGCTGGCGCTCTCCTGCATCCTGATTCACACGCCAGGAATCCTGGTGCTCGACGAGCCGACCACCGGCGTCGACCCGGTGTCACGCCGGGAGTTCTGGCACATTTTGCGACAGTTGCGCCAGCAGCAGGTGACCATCCTGGTCTCCACGCCGTACATGGATGAGGCTGGCCTGTGCGACAGGGTGGCATTCATGTACGACGGCCGCATTCTGGCGCGCGGCAAGCCCGACGAGCTGCCCGCACATTTTCCGCACACGCTCTATGAAGTCACTGGAGAACAAATCCGGCCCTTGACGGCCTTCTTTCGTGAGCAAACGCACGCGCTCTCGGTACAAACGTTTGGCGACCGCCTGCACGTGAGTTTCGAGGCCGGACAATCGCAGGACCAACTTGCGCGGCTCAAACAACAAGCCCCGGCGCCCATCGCGTCGATGAAGACCATTCAGCCGAGTATCGAGGATACATTTCTCGATCTGATGAAATCAGAGGGACGAGTCATTTGAACGGTGACGCGGTTCACACAGAGAATCTCTGCAAACGGTTTGGCACATTTGAAGTCGTAAGGAACTTGAACCTGGCGGTTGCGCCGGGTGAGATCTTCGGGTTTCTGGGGGCGAATGGCGCCGGCAAGACAACCGCCATTCGGATGCTGTGCGGCCTGCTCCTGCCGTCAAAAGGCGCCGGTACCGTCGCCGGCTTCGACATCTGGACAGAAACCGAAAAAATCAAGCTCAATATCGGCTACATGAGCCAGAGGTTTTCGTTGTATAACGACCTGACCCTGGCACAGAACATCGAGTTCTACGCCGGCATCTATGGACTCGACCGCGCTGCCCTGAATGAAAAACGCGTGCACCTGCTTGCGAGCCTGGGCTTGACCGCGCTGGCAAACCGGCTGACGCGCGACATGCCGCTGGGCTACAAGCAGAGGCTGGCCCTGGGGTGCGCCCTGCTTCATGACCCGAAAATCATCTTTCTCGATGAGCCCACGGCCGGCGTCGATCCGGAGGCGCGCCGGAATTTCTGGGAGTTGATCTACCAGCTGGCGGAGGACGGCAAAACCGTGTTTGTGACCACACACTACATGGACGAAGCAGAATACTGCAGCCGGGTTTCCATCATGTACCAGGGCGAGCTCATCGCCGTGGATACCCCGACCGCTTTGAAGAAGCAATTCAAGCAGGGCACCATGGAAGACGTATTTATTCATCTGGTTGACAAAGATACAAGCAAACCATCTTGAAACTCATGCTCACAGAAGGTTGCATTCTCACAATTATCAAGAAGGAATTCATTCATATCTCGCGCGATTTTCGCACGCTGGTCATCGTTATCGTCATGCCGGTCATGATGCTGTTTTTATATGGCTTCGCGATCAACATGGAGATTCAAAACGTCGATCTACTCGTCCTGGACCACAGCAGGACCCCGGCCAGCCGGGCCCTCATCCGCAACTTTGAAGGCAGCCAATTCTTCACCGTTCGTCACTTCGACGGCGGTGAATCGCAGATTGAGTCGTTCTTTGCCCGCCGGCAAGCCGACATGGCTTTGATTATTCCACCTGACTTCTCGAAGAGCCTGCAGCGCCAACCGAGAACCAGCGTGCAGGTACTGATCGACGCCAGCGACCCGAACGCCGCCCAGGCGATTCAGAATTACACCAACTCCGTCTTCCAGGGCTTCAATGCAACGCGGCCCGTGGTCAGGCTCGAACCGACCATCTGGTACAATCCCTCCCTGACCAGCGCCTACTTCTTTGTTCCGGGCCTGGCCGCGCTGATCCTGATCATGATCTCGGCGCTGCTGACCAGTGTGGCCATCGTGCGGGAGAAGGAGACGGGCACCATGGAGCAAATTCTCGTCTCCCCGATTCGCCCCTCTGAGATTATCGTCGGCAAAGTCGTACCGTACATTTGTCTCGCTCTCGGCGATCTCCTGACCATCTTGAGTATTGCGCATTTTGTCTTCAACGTGCCGTTTGTCGGGAGCTTCAGCTTGCTGATATTCGCCAGTCTGGTGTTCATCTTCGTCGCGCTCAGTCTCGGCTTGTTCATCTCGACTAAAGCCCAGACGCAGCAAGTGGCGATGATGATGGCGCTGGTGGCCACGCTGTTGCCCACGGTCATGTTGTCCGGCTTCATCTTCCCGCTTTCCAGCCTGCCAAAAGTCTTGCAATGGCTCTCGCACGTCGTGCCGGCGCGCTACTATCTGGTAGTGATTCGCGGCATCATGTTGAAGGGCAATACGCTGTCGCAGATCCTGCCTGAGCTCGGGACGCTGGCGTTGATGGCAGCAGGCTTGCTGATCGTCAGTGCCCGGAAATTCAAAACCAATCTCGAGGCATGAGAAGATGCAGCAGATTTTCTATCTGATTCAAAAAGAATTCCGCCAGATATTTCGGGATCCTGCCATGGTTTTCATCATGTTCTTCGCGCCACTCGTGCAAATGGTCGTCCTCGGATTCGCGATCACCGTGGACGTCAAGAACGTCAGAACCATCATCGCAGATTACGACAACAGTGCGGTAAGCCGGGAGATTGCGCGCACATTCGAAAACAATCCATATTTTTCAGTCGTTGGCTATACAAAAGGCACCACGGCCATCCGCAAAGAGATCGACGACTGGCGGGCGCAAGTGGCGCTGGTGATTCCACACCACTTCGGCCGCAAGCTGGAGCGCGGCCTGAGACCCGGGATCCAGCTCATCGTCGATGGCGTTGATGGCAACACGGCTGGCATCGCGCTCGGATATGCACAGGGCATCCTGAACGAGCTCGCCAGGACCTCCCCATACAACTATGGATTGCAGCGTGGCTTCGCCCATCCGAACGCCGGATCGCTTATGCCACGCGTTTCTGTTGTCGAGCCCCGAACACGCATGTGGTACAATCTCGATCTTGAAAGCAAGAATTACATGGTCCCGGGCCTCATCGCTGTGCTGCTGACCATGCTCAGCATGTTTCTCTCTTCCATGGGGCTGGTGCGCGAAAAAGAAATGGGCACCCTGGAGCAGCTTATGGTCACGCCCATAAAAACCTGGCAGCTCATCCTGGGCAAAGTCCTGCCCTTTCTCATTCTCGCATTCTGCGAGCTCGGCCTCATGCTGACCATCGCGTTTGCTGTCTTCCAGCTCAAAGTGGCCGGCAGTCTGCTTCTGCTCTTCAGCCTGGCCGCGCTTTATCTGCTCTCGACGCTCGGGCTGGGGATTTTCATCTCCACGCTGGCACAGACTCAGCAGCAGGCCATGTTTATCTCCTGGTTTTTCATGATCTTTCTCATCTTCATGTCTGGCTTTCTTTTCCCCATAGCGAATATGCCGCCTCTGGTGCAGTCCCTGACCTATCTCGACCCCATGCGATATTTTGTCATCATATTGCGCGAGATCTTTTTGAAGGGCAGCTCTGCCAGGTTTCTGGCCCACGAGATTCTGAGCCTGGCCGCCTTCGGCGCGGTCATCCTCGGGATGAGCTCGCTAAGATTTCAAAAGCGGGTGAGCTGAATTGGCTGTTGGCTCTTGGCTGCTGGCTCTTGACCAAGAAATGAGTTTATTAGCCAAAAGCCAACAGCCAAAGATGTGAACACAATTGACATCGCTAACTGATAGGAGATCTCCGCAACGGTGCCAGACTGTTGCTCGAGCAACTCGGCGGCGCGTTGCAGCCGCATGGCGCGCAAAAGCTGGCCGGGGGGTGGTTGATGAGCGCTCGTAATTTACGATGCACCTGAGGGCGTTGGGCATAACCTCGAGAAAACCTCGGCGGGCAACGACCCACGATTAAGCGA
>JBHHXT010000173.1:0-10780 GCA_046757165.1 bacterium
TGACCTATACACCAGACGAGACCTTTGCCGGCGTCGACCTGTTCGCCTACACCATTGACGACAATGCGGGCGCTACCTCGAACGCGGCCAGCGTGGCGGTGACCGTAACGGGCGCCGACGGCTCACAAACATTGACTTTTCTGCCCACCGACGATGGCCAGGTCAAAATAACGAACGCGAGTCGGAATTACGGCGCCAAAGGCACAGCAAAGTTAGAACTGGGCAAATTCAGAAGCTACTTCAAGTTTGATGTCAGCGGACTCGATGGCGCCATCCAGTCCGCCAGGTTGCGGTTGCACGTCACAACCAGCAGCACCGATGGCAGCGACCAGGGCGGAGCGGCTTATCTTGTCTCGAACGATTTCAAAGATTCGAACACACCCTGGCGGGAAGATCTTCTGACTTCAGGAAATGCGCCAGAGATAGACGGGCCCGCGTTGAGCACGATCGGCGCGGTCGTGCCGAACGAAGAGGTCGAATTCGACGTCAGCGCAGCCATCTCCGGCAACGGCGTGGTTAGCTTCGCGCTCTCCACACCTTCTGGAAATCAAGTCAAATACTTCACCAAAGAAGGGGCGTTTCCGCCAACTCTGATCATCGAGACAGCTTCGGGCGGGGCGGAGAATCAACCACCCAACGCACAAACCGACCAGGCCACGACAGATGAAGACACGCCGGTCGATATCAGCGTCACCAATAATGATTCGGATTCCGATGGGGTGCTGAGCTTATCGTCTATTCAGATTGCCACCGCGCCCTCTAACGGCTCAGCTTCGGTTGTCCAGAGCAGCGGCGTGATTTCCTACACGCCAAACCAGGATTTCTTCGGCGCGGATTCCTTTGCCTATACCGTGCGGGATGACGACGGCGCGACGTCCAATGTTGCCACGGTGAGGGTTGTCGTGAGTGGCATAAACGACCCACCGGTCGCTGTTGATGACGCGGCGACACTCACGAACGGAACACCGATCATCCTCACCGTCACCGAGAACGATTTCGATGTCGACGGCACCATCGATTTGACCAGTATCCACATTGTTGAGGCACCAGGAAAAGGCAGTATTTTGGTAAACCCATTTTCCGGGCTCATCACGTACACGCCCGGCGCGGGATTCTCAGGGTCGGACGCCTTTACGTACGAGGTCAAGGACAACAATGGCGCAACCTCGAACGTCGCAACGGCGACGATTATGGAAGAAGGCGGAGGCCCCCCTCTCAACACCTTTACCTTCCATCCCACTGATGATGGCCAGGTGAAATTGACCGAGCCAGGCAAGAACTACGGCAGCAAAGGCACCATGAAAGTGAAACAAGGCAAGTTCGAGTCATACATGAAGTTCGACGTCAGCGGCCTTACCGGGAGTGTGCTTTCTGCCAGGCTGCGGCTCTCTGTCCGCGATGACGGCCAGAACGGGGGCTCGCTCTACCTGGTCGGAAACACCTACAGCGGCTCGAGCGCATCCTGGGATGAGTCCGGGCTTACCGCCGGCAACGCGCCGCAGGTGGCCAGCGGGGTCCTGCAAGAGCTGGGTGCCGTGCGCCTGGGGGACATCATCGATTTAGACGTGACCGCCGTCATCCAGGGCAATGGAATCTACAGCTTTGCAGTTAAAGGCGTTTCCACCGACCAAACCAAGTTTGGCACAAAAGAAGGCCTGAACCCGATGCCGGAGCTTGTCATTGAAGCCGGAGGCGATCCGCCAGCGGCGCCACTGATCACGTCGTTTAATCCAACTTCCGGGCCGGCCAATACAGTGGTCACGATTGTTGGGCAAAATCTAGCGGGCGTGGACGGCGTCACTTTCGGCGGCGTGGCGGCGAATTTCAGCGTCGACTCGGACGCGCAAATCACAGCGACGGTACCGACCGGAGCGGTCAGTGGCCGGATCGAAGTTACAAAAGCCGGTATCCGCGCGACCAGCGCGGATGTGTTTACGTTAGATGCTCCTGCCACTTCCGGCGAAATGGAAATCGTCCTCACCACGGATGACCGGTACGACCTTTACGTCAACGGGGTACTGGTCGGCAGCAACGACCAGTGGAACATGGCCCAAACCTATGTGGTGCCGGTGAGAAACGGCCAGAATGTCCTGGCGGTCCATGGCCGGAACGACGGTGGGGATGTTGGCATGATTGCCGAAGTCTCCATCGATGGCGAGGTAGTGCTGCGCAGCGGCACGAGCTGGCACGTCCACCTGACGGAAGAGCCGGGCTGGACAGATGTTTCGTTCGATGACGCGCAGTGGTCGAACGCCGACGATTTCGGCGGGTACGGAGTTGCTCCATGGAAAAAGAATATCCTGAACTTCCCAAGGACCAGCAGCGCCCACTGGATTTGGGACGAACAAGAGCCGAGCACACTCTATCTGCGCGGCAGCTTTCATTTTGGTCCGCCTCAAATTACCTCCATTAGTCCTGGAAGCGGTTTGGTGGGATCAGAAGTGTCCATTACCGGGGTCAACCTTGCACCCACCGGCCGCAGTTCTCTGCCAAACACCATCAAGGTCATGCCGCTCGGCAACTCCCTCACACGTGGCGTCACGGGTTCCACAGACAATGCCGGCTACCGCAACGATCTTGCGGAGCTGCTGGACGGAGCAGGCATCTCTTACGACTTCGTGGGCAGCTTGCAGAACGGCACCGGATTCGATAATGACCATGAAGGCCACAGCGGATTCTGGGCCGACGAAGTCCTGGCGGACATCGATGTCTGGATGCGGCAGAATCCGCCGGATATGATTCTCTTTCATATCGGCACCAACGACATTTCTTCGGAACAGTCGAATACCAGTACCATAGACGAAATCGGGCAGAACCTGGACGTGATTCGAAACTTTGATGCGGATATTATCACGCTCCTCGCCGGCATCATCCCAAGAAAAGGGTCCAAAGATGCTACCACGACCGCCCTGGTTGAAAGGATCAAAGACCTGGTGACCCAACGCCAGGCGGCAGGCGAGAATGTCTTCTATGCAGGGATGAACGAGGCGTTCAAGGCAAATCCTGACTGGAAGAATGAGTACTTCCCTGCCAGCGACAACGTGCATCCCAATGATATCGGGTATGCTGTGATGGCGGGCGTCTGGTCTGATGCCATCACCACGGTTCTGACTGGCGCCGGGGGCGTGACCGTTGAGTTCAACGGCGTCGCCGCCACGAAAGTATTTGTCGATTCTGATTCTCAGATTCGCGCCACAGTGCCGCCGGGCGCGACCACCGGCAGGATTACCGTCACCAACGGCCTGGGCACGGCTGTCAGCCCCGCAGATTTCACTGTACTCACGACCACGGTTGCTGCCCTTGAGTTTTCAAACCCGGGCCCGACCGTGGACTGGGCCCCGGGAAGTACGCACACCCTCACCTGGAAAACACTCGGAGAAGTCGACTATGTCAAGCTCCAGTACTCGACCGACGGGGGCTCCATTTGGCAAACCTTGCACGACAGGGTCGAAAACACAGGCAAGGTGGCCTGGACCACACCTGCGGTACCCTTCTCTCACTTGATGGTGAGAATTGCAGATGCAGACAACCAGAGGCACGGCGTGAACGAGATGACCATCAAGGTTGCCGCTCCCGCTGTCCAGACCGAATTTCCGAATGCCTTCGAGGTAAGACGTGCCCTATTTGACCTGAAGGCAGGGAACACCGAAGCGCTGTCGCGCAGCGACCTGGACAACAACGGTCGCGTGGACCTGGTCGACTACCTGAATCTGCTCGATTTGGACAACCCGGGGCTGCGTGCACTGAAGGCGGGCGAAGGTCACAACGGCACCCCTGCTTCGACCGGCACCCTGGAAGTTTCGATTCCTGCCGTCACTCCGGTGGCAGGGGGAGTCGACATTCCGGTGCTCCTGGCAGGTGACCAGCCCATCCGCGGCTTCCAGATCCAGCTCGAATTCGATGAGTCCCGGCTCGACCTTACGGGGGCCTTGCCATACCGCAACGATTTCGGCATGCGACTCGAGGGGGTCATTTCCGGAAATACCCTGCAGGTGATTGGTTACCTGGAAAAAGAAAACAGCGCCGTCGAGATCAATGGCGACTTGTTTTCTCTGTGCGGAAAGCTGATCGACGCCGCTGATGGCGATGTGACCGTGCGTCTGGTGGAGAGCTTGTTTGTCTCCAAGGAGCGATTGCCGATCACCAATGCGAGCATCTCGGCGGCGGGAACAGCGAGAATTCCGACCGAGTTTGCGCTGCTGCAGAATTATCCCAATCCATTCAATCCCAGCACACAGATCACCTTTCATCTGCCGCAGAGGGCGAAAGTTGAAATCAAGATTTATAATCTCAAAGGTGAGCTCGTTCGCACGCTCGTCAATGAGGAGAGAGAGCCCGGGCGCCACAAGATAATCTGGAACGGCAGGAACGGAGCCGGCGTGCCGGTCGCGTCCGGCCTCTATCTCTATCGCATAAAAGCCGGCAAGTGGAAAGATACAATGCGGATGATGCTGGTAAAATAGTCCCCGGGGCACGGGGTTCATGACGCCATCCCTGACCCTGGAGGCCACCCCTGCTAGCAAAATTTCACTTGACTTTTGCGCCAATATTGTTAAATACTACCCTATCCGATTCACCTCCCGGATGAATATTCTGTATCGTTTGAAATCTGTTGTCCCTTATTTTAGCCATTGTTGTTTGATGTAATATGTGTAAACGGTCACCTCAACAAGCCTAAAGGATAACTTATGCAGAGATTGTTCATTGTCGTTCTTCTGGTCCTGGTTCTGTGCCCGCTGCATTCAGCTTTTTCAAGCGGTTTGGGAGGCAGTGAAGGCCATGGCAGCCTCGGCGCCGAGCTGCCGCTCTGGAGTGTCATCCCGTTCATCGGTATCTTGTTGTCGATCGCGATTTTCCCCCTTGTTTCGGAGCATTTCTGGCACCACCATTTCGGCAAAATATCAGCTTTCTGGGCTTTACTCTTTGCGGCGCCGTTTCTGTGGGTCTATCATTACTCTGCCATGCATGAGATTCTGCACATCTATTTTTTGGAATATATTCCTTTCATCATATTGCTCTGGGCGCTTTACACCATCTCCGGTGGCATCCTCGTACAAGGTGCGCCGGTCGGTGTGCCGTCAAACAATTTGATCTTGCTCCTGATTGGCACCGCCCTGGCTTCGTGGATCGGAACCACCGGTGCTGCGATGGTTCTGATCCGCCCGCTTATCCGCATGAACAAGTACCGCAAATCGAAAGTGCATCTGATCGTCTTTTTTATCTTTCTGGTCGCCAACATCGGGGGATCGCTCACGCCGCTGGGCGACCCGCCGCTTTTCCTGGGCTTCCTGCAAGGCGTGGAATTCTTCTGGACGTTCCAACTTTTCCCCCAAATGCTCTTTGTGGCCGGTCTCCTGCTTTTTGTTTTTTTTGCCTGGGACACGTATATGTTCCGCAAGGAAGGCTGGCATGAGAAAATGCATTTAAAGGCGACACATTTCGATGCCCCGGATGACCTGATAGATGATCTCGTGATCGAGGAAGAAGTGGAGGTCGAGAATCCCCGCACCCACAAGACCCGAGTCACAACCTATACGATGTCCATCAAAGGGATTTTCAACCTGCTCTTCCTGGGGGGAGTGATCATTGGCGTGCTCTTCAGTGGCAAGGTTCATCTGGGTGCCGAGACCATTTTTGGCATCGAAATGAAATTCGAAAATATTATCCGCGATCTGTTTCTGATTGCCATGGGATTGCTTTCGCTAAAACTTACGCCCAGGGCGTATCGTGAAGGCAACGAATTCAACTGGTTTCCCATTCAGGAGGTGGCCAAATTATTCGCCGGCATCTTTATCACGATCATCCCTGCGCTGGCGATGTTGAGAGCAGGCCAGGCCGGAGAGCTCAGATTCGTCATCGATCTCGCAAAAGAACCCATTGACTATTTTTGGATCACCGGCACGCTGTCCAGCTTCCTCGATAACGCACCAACCTACCTGGTCTTCTTCAACACCGCGCTGGGCAAATTCGACCAGACAGTGGATTGGCTGATGGCCGACGGGGCCATCTTCCTGCAAGCCATTAGCTGCGGCGCAGTCTTTTTCGGCGCCATGACCTACATCGGCAATGCGCCGAACTTCATGGTTAAATCCATCTCGGAGCACGCGAAGATCAAAATGCCAAGCTTTTTTGGGTTTATGGGTTACTCCCTGCTCATCCTGGCGCCGCTGTTCATCTTGACAACGCTGGTGTTTTTTCTCGTGTAGAGCTTCATGCACGAGAGACGAGCCGGCCGGTCACAGGAACAATCATTGAGGGTGAAATGGCCTCGTTTCTGTTTTTTCTCTTTGCCAGCATAGCCATCGCCGCAGCGGTGATGGTTATCTGGCATCGCAATGCGGTCTACAGCGCGCTGTTCTTGATTGTCACCCTGTTTGCGCTCGCCGGGTTGTATGTGCTTCTGCAAGCGCCGTTTATCGCGGCAGTGCACATCATCATCTACGCTGGCGCCATCATGGTCTTGTTTCTGTTTGTGATCATGCTGCTGGACCTTCAGAAAGATGTCCGTCAGAAATCCAGCAACAAAATCACCCGGGTCGCAGGCCTGGCGCTTGCTGGGATTCTGATCGTTGAGCTGGCATGGTTTATCAAATCCGGCAGTACGGAATCCATGCCGCTGCCGAAGGAAGCGCTGGTGGTGGGCAATACCGAATCTGTCGGCATGCTTTTGTTCACCCAATATCTGTTTCCGTTTGAAATCGCCTCGGTCCTGCTGTTATCTGCCATTATCGGCTCAGTGATTCTGGCGAAACTGAACCTGAAAACATGATCGTGCCAACTTCCTATTACTTGCTCCTGAGCGGTATCCTGTTTGTGATCGGTGTCGTGGGCGTGCTCACCCGCCGCAATGCCATTGTGGTCTTGATGTCCATCGAGTTGATGCTGAACGCGGTCAACCTGACATTCGTCGCTTTTGGCAAGCAGCTCAATACGCTCGATGGCCAGATTTTCGTTTTTTTCGTCATGGTCGTGGCTGCCGCGGAAGTGGCGGTCGGCCTGGCGCTCATCGTCGCCATCTTCCGGACAAAGGAGTCGGTGTATGTCGATGAGATGAATTTGATGAAGTGGTGAGACGGTCATAAGCATGAAGTGAAGTAGAATAACCCAATGATAGACTCCCTCTGGCTCATCCCTCTTCTCCCGTTCGCAGGCTTTGTGGTGAACGGCCTGTTTGGTGCGAAACTCTCTGAAAAACAAGTTGGCGCCATCGGCTGCGCAGCCATCGGACTTGCCTTCCTGGCTTCGTGCACCGTCTTCGTCCAGTTCGTCGCGCTGCCAGAAGAGCAGCGCGTGGTCGTCCAGTCTCTGTACACATGGATCGAGACCGGCAACTTCAAAGTCCAGGTGAGCTTTCTGCTCGATGCCCTCTCTCTGGTGATGATCCTGGTGGTCACGGGAGTTGGAACTCTCATTCATATTTACTCTGTCGGCTATATGCGCGGCGACCGCGGCTTCTCGCGCTACTTTGCGTTCTTGAATCTCTTCACCTTCTCAATGCTGCTGCTGGTGATGGCGGATAACTTTCTGCTGCTGTTCGTCGGCTGGGAAGGCGTTGGTCTGTGCTCCTATTTGCTGATCGGTTTCTGGTTTGAAAACGACGACACGGCCTACGCGGGCCGGAAAGCGTTTGTGGTCAACCGGATCGGCGACTTTGGGTTCCTGTTGGGCCTGTTTTTGATCTTTGCCCATTTTGGTTCTCTGAGTTTCGATGGCGTGTTCAGCCAGGCTCAGACTGTTCTCACCACGGGTCTGGCGACTGCGATCTGCTTGCTGCTGTTTGTCGGCGCCGCCGGCAAATCGGCTCAGATACCACTGTACGTCTGGCTGCCGGACGCGATGGCCGGGCCAACACCGGTCTCAGCGCTCATTCACGCCGCCACCATGGTGACTGCCGGGGTCTATATGGTCGCGCGGTGTCATGTGCTCTACCTGCACTCGCCACTTGCGATGAACGTGCTGGCGGTCACCGGCCTGGCAACCGCGTTCCTGGCTGCGACCATCGCCATGGTCCATACAGACATCAAACGCGTGCTGGCGTACTCGACCATCAGTCAGCTCGGCTTTATGTTTCTGGCTTGCGGTGTCGGGGCCTTTTCGGCCGGCATTTTTCATGTCAGCACGCACGCCTATTTCAAAGCGCTGCTGTTCCTGAGCGCGGGCAGTGTCATGCACGCCCTCAGCAACGAGACCGATATGACCCGCATGGGGGGCCTGAAATCCAGACTGCCCGTGACCTACCGCGTTTTTGTCATCGGTGCCATGGCGCTTGCGGGCGTGCCGCTCCTATCTGGTTTTTTTTCCAAAGATGAAATTCTGTGGAAGACGGCCAGCAGTCCCCTCGGGAATTTCAAGTTGTGGCTCGCCGGAGCGGCTGTGGCCGGTTTGACGGCGTTCTACACCTTCCGGCTGATCTACATGACGTTCCACGGCGATCTACGTGTGCCGCCTGAGATCAGAGCGAAAATCCATGAGTCACCCAAAATCATGACCGTGCCGCTCACCATTCTGGCATTCCTGTCCATCGTCGGCGGATTCGTAGGCATTCCGCATCTCTTTCCCCATATCCAGCACTTTCTCGACCCGGTCTTCAAGCGCTATGTCACCACAGACCTTTTCGCAGGAAGACACGAGCTGGTGGCATTGGAGCTGTTGTTCATGACCCTTTCTGCCCTGATTGCGCTCCTGGGAATCGGCTTTGCCTACTGGCTCTACCGGGCACGGCCCGGACTGGCGGCAGCACTCGCCACCAGCCTGAAAGGTCTGCGCACGTTCCTGCACAACAAATGGTACGTGGACGAATTGTACGACCTGCTCATCGTCAGACCGGTGAGCTGGTTTTCGCACCTCGTCCTCTGGCGCTGGCTCGATGTGAGACTCATCGACGGGTTCGTCAATCAAATCGCAAGCTGGACGGGTCGTGCCAGCGATAACGTGCGCCGCATCGAGACGGGCTTGCTGCAAAACTACGCCCTGGCCATCGTTTTCGGTGCGGTCATTTTGGTGGGATATTTTCTGGTGAGGTAAGATGAAGCTGCCTTTTCTGTCCATCATCACCTTTCTTCCGGTCGCTTTTTCCGTCTTGTTGGTGTTCATCAAGAAGGAAAACGAACGTGCCATAAAAATGTTGGCGCTGGCGGCCAGCCTCATCGTGTTCCTGGTGTCCCTTTCTCTGTACTTCCAGTTCGCGGCAGTGCCGGAGATGCAATTCGAGGAGCGCACGGCCTGGATACCGGCGTTAGGCGTGAGCTACCATCTGGGCATCGATGGCATCAGCCTGTTCATGGTGTTGCTCACCACCTTTCTGACGCCGATTGTCGTTTTGTCCTCCTGGAACGCCGTCTCCAAGAATCTCAAGGGCTACATGATTTCTATGCTGATGCTGGAGTCCGGCATCCTGGGGGTGTTTGTTTCTCTGGACTTGTTTCTGTTCTATGTTTTCTGGGAAGTCATGCTCATTCCGATGTATTTCATCATTGGCATCTGGGGGGGCGAACGGCGCATTTACGCCGCGGTCAAATTCTTCCTGTATACGGTCGTCGGCAGTCTGCTGATGCTGGTTGCGATTCTGGTGATCTATTTCTACCACGGCGGTCTGGCAGGGGTGTACACCTTCGACCTGCCGACCATTCAGACAGCGACCCTCCCGGTGAGCTATCAAACCTGGCTTTTCCTTGCCTTCGGGCTGAGTTTTGCCATCAAAGTGCCGATGTTTCCGTTTCACACCTGGCTGCCTGACGCGCATGTGGAAGCACCCACAGGCGGCAGCGTGATTCTGGCCGCAGTGCTGCTGAAGATGGGAACGTATGGCTTCCTCCGTTTTTGCTTGCCGCTTTTCCCGCGGGCTGCCGAGCAGTTCACCCCACTCATTCTGGCGCTTGGCTTCGTGGGCATCATCTACGGTGCTCTGGTGGCGATGGTGCAGCCGGATCTCAAGAAACTGGTGGCGTACTCCAGCGTCAGCCATCTCGGCTTCGTGATGATCGGGATTTTCAGCCTCAACAACCAGAGCCTTCAGGGCGGGCTGCTGCAAATGGTCAACCACGGTCTTTCCACCGGCGCGCTCTTTTTGATCGTGGGGATGCTTTATGAGCGCAGACACACGCGCCTCATTGCCGACTTTGGCGGCCTCGCCAGACAGCTTCCAATTCTGACGACCTGCTTCATGATCGTCACGCTTTCTTCGATTGGGCTGCCTGGACTCAACGGTTTTGTCGGCGAGTATCTCATTTTGCTCGGCACATTTTTGTACAAGAGGACCTATGCAGTTTTGGCAGCGACGGGCGTGATCTTAGCCGCCGTCTATATGCTGCTCATGTTCCAACGGGTGATGTTCGGCAAACTCGACAAAGAGGAAAATAAAAAGCTCGTCGACCTTTCTGCCAGAGAACTCGCGGTGCTGCTGCCAATTCTCGCATTCATCGTTGCGATTGGCGTGTATCCAAACTTCATCTTGAAAAAAATGGAACCGGCTGTGGACTACTTGATCACCACGGTTCAGGTCAGACAGGGGCATGAGGTGGCCCTGTACGGCGGGGCCGGGGCTCGCGATACGGCGCCTGACGCAGAGCGTCAGGAATTCGCTCCCACGCAGAGCATGGGAGCGAGATCTGAAAGCAGGGCATCGGAGCGAGAATTAGGCAGGCCAGACAAGGACATGGGGTTGCCTTGAAGAGCGGGGTCAGCAATCGAGACACGGCTCGTGACGCAGAGCGTCACATGTACGCTCCCACGCAGAGCATGGGAGCGAGAGGTGGAGGGAAAGCAGAGCATGGGAGCGAGA
>JBHHXT010000174.1:0-10709 GCA_046757165.1 bacterium
TCAGTTTACCCACTTATTCTTTATTATGAGTGCTTTACTTTATTACTGCTAACTCTCGATTAACTCGTGAAGCTGCTGGTTAAAGAATATTTCCCATCCACAGTCGAATTGCTCGAAGAGCTCCTTTTTGTCCGCAGGTAACGCGTCCCAGCCGGAATGAATGAGCTCCACTCTGGTTTGTCCTTTCGTTTCCTGTAAAGTGAAGGTCACTTTTGTCTCGACCTGGATAACGTTTGTGGTCCAGCTAAAGACCAATTTCTTCATCGGGATGATTTCTTGAATCTCGCATAAAACAACGCCATCCCAATCCCCTTTCGGCTCACATTGGAAGGTAAACATTTTGCCGGCTGTTGCCTCAAAATCATTCGGCATCAGCCAGGTTCCAAGTTTATTCGGATCGGTCAAATGCTTCCAGACCTTTAAAACAGGAGAACCGACCATGATTTCCTTTCTGATTGTTTTCATGCCTCGCCCTCAATTTGTTCTTTCAGGGTTCTTAGTTTGATGTCCCAAAACTTTTCGTACTGCTGGACCCATTTTTTTACCTCGAGCAAAGGATCGGCATTTAATCTGTAAATGCGTTCGCGACCCTTTTGGCGCATTTGAACCAGGTTGGTCTTTCGCAGCACTTGCAGGTGCTTGGAAGCCGCGGTATGACTAAAGTGAAAGCGATCCGCAATGGACTTGACCGACATTTCCTTTTCTGACAGCAAGTCCAAAATATGCCGACGGCTTGGATCCGCAATTGCGGTAAAAACATCTTGCAAACGATACGTCATGTTGAATCGCCCTCCAATTCATAAAACCTGTAGGTTGCACAATATACAAAACCTGTAGGTTGAATGTCAAGTCTTTTATTGTTGCATGGCGGCCATTCGTCCATCAATATCTCCATTCGGCTCTTCATTACCCCCGTCCGGTCGTTTCTCCTTCCATAAATGTCTACCAGAAGGTATCTTGTCTCCAGGAGTTAACGGTATCTTAACAAAAGGAGACAAAGTCATGAAGCGCCTATTTTTGATATTCTGTCTTTTGCTTTCTGGCAAGACTATGGCCGCGCCTGCCGAATATCGCGGCAAAGAGAGCGTGCAAGTGGCACGGGGGGATACAGTCTCGGGTGATCTGCTTGTGGGCAGCCGCTATCTGGATGTTTATGGGGTGGTGACCGGCGACCTGTTTGGCGCGGGCGAACGGGCTTTGATCGAGGGCAGCATCGGTGATGACTGCATGGTAGCAGGCAGAGAAATCATTATCAGGGGCACGGTCAAGGGGATGGTATTCGGCTTTGCAGAGACGGTGATCATCGATGGAGAGGTGGGAGATGACGTGATCGCGTTCGCAGGAAATGTGCGGGTAACGGAACGGGGCAGGATTCGAGGCAATCTCCATGTGGCAACCGGCGAGCTACGAGTCGAAGGTGGCGTCATCGAGGGGGGGCTGAAAGGTGGCTGCGGTAAGGCTTATCTAAACGGATCTTTCGGTGGGAAGGTGGATTTCGAGGCGGGACATATTGCCTTTGGCGCCAATTACACCGCTGCGGGAGGAACGAAATTGAAACTCAGTGGAGGGCTGAAGGGGAAGACAATCGAGAATCTCCCTGCCAATGCGGAAATCCATTATCAAAGAAGGAAACGTTTCTATCAGTCTGTCTTCTTCTTTTGGTCTTTTCTTTCCACGTTTGTCATCGGGATTCTATACGTATCTTTTTTCAGGAATTTTTCCCGGGATCAATTGCGCTTTGCAAAAGAGCATGCTGCAAGCAGTGTGGGGATTGGCTTTCTAATGCTGGTGGCCACGCCAATCGTGATCCTGATTTTGGGACTTCTGGTCCTCACCCTCCCGGTTGCGCTCATTCTGCTGGCGTTCTATTTGATCATCCTTTATTCAAGCTCGATTCTTAGTGGCCTCTTTCTCGGCAACTATCTTCTGACTTCCGCACGGAAAAATGGCACCTCGAAAACGCTGATTTGGGGGTTGCTTGTGGGATTAATCTTGCTATTTTTACTAGCCGAGGTTCCTTTTATCGGATGGCTGTTTGAACTGGCAGCTACGAGCTTTGGAATGGGTGGATTGGCCGCTTATTTATGGCATTTGTACAGGGAAAGAAGTGGCACACAACAACCGACTGCCGCTTGAGAAGCATTCGTAAGAACGCCACAGTCATAGGCGCCGTCCTGCTCGTCGGCGCCTTTCTGACTGTTCTGATTCTGGCGAAAATCGCTTCGTTTCAGGAGGCCGCCTTGATCGGCTATGGTTACGCCATCATGGGCGGCCTCTCCCTTTTTCTGGTGCATCGCTTCATCGGCGGCAAACTCACCATCTTTACTGCCGGCCAGCAGTGGGTGCTAAAGGCCCTGTTGTATACCGTCTCGCTCTCGTTTGCCTATCTCATCGGGCTTTTGTTTCAAACCATGCTGCGGTACCCTTTGGCGTCGATAAAAAACATCGTCGGGGACACCTTCTGGAGCGCTTTTGTCTATTTTGTTTCTTCGCCATTCGAAGAGAAGGCGATGTCCGATGTGCTCAGCCCGGAATTCCGCGGATTTTTCATCACCTTTCTTGCGTTGATTTTCTTGATCGGGCTGATGAGTCTGGTAGGCAGTTGGGTAGAAATTCGCTGGCGGGCGACCCGCCACAGCCAGGCGCTGCAAAAAGCGGAATTGACCGCCTTGCGGTCTCAGCTCGAACCCCATTTCTTGTTCAATTCTCTGAATACCATCACTGCGTTGATCAGAAGCGACCCACAGAAGGCGGAACAGTTACTCGTCCAACTAAGCCAGCTCTTGCGCTATGTGTTCCAACATTCTGCGCAAGAGAGAGTCGAATTGCAGTCTGAAATTGAATTTACCCGGCAGTATCTCAATTTGCTCGAGGCTCGTTTTGGAGAAACGTTCTGCGTGACGTGGAGATGGCATCTTCCGGACGAATCGCAGGTCGTTCCGGTATTTCTATTTCAGCCCATTGTTGAGAATGCCATTCGCCACGGCTGGCAGGACGAGTCCAAACCTCTGAAATTACAAATCGCTCTTGAAGAGTCGAATGGCTATTTGCGAGTCGAAATTTCGGATAATGGTCAGGGCATCCGTCCTGAGGTGCTGGAGCGGCTTCCCAGGCCGGGTCATGCCCTGGCAAACATTGCCGAGCGTCTTTCTTTGTTTTATGAAGAAAGTGGCTTGCTCCGTATCCAATCGCGCTGGCAGGAAGGCACGAAAGTCGAGATCAAGCTCCCGGTATCGAAATGATCATTAGAACCTATCTCGTTGAGGATGAGGCACCCGCTCTGCAGCGTTTGGAGGATTTGTTGGCTGGAATGACGGAAGTTCGGGTGATTGGCAGCACGCCTTCGGGGAAGCAGGCCGTCATGGACATCGACACCCTGAAGCCGGACCTCCTTTTTCTGGACATCCAATTGCGTGACCTCTCCGGCATCGACGTGCTGCATTTGATTCAGCACCAACCCGCGGTCATTTTTACCACGGCTTACGACCAGTATGCCATCCAGGCGTTTGAATTGCGGGCGGTAGATTACCTGCTCAAACCCTTCTCCGGGGAACGCTTGCAGGAAGCGCTTCTTCGGGCGCGTGAAAAGCTGCTCGCTCCTATCGCCCCCGAGAAAACCATCAAACAACTCCTCACCCGGTGGCAGCCACCTGCAACCTACCTGCGCAGGGTTGCCTCAAAAGTCGGTGACAAGATTTTTATTTTCTCCGATGAGGAGGTGGTTTATTTTGCCAGCGAGAACAAATTGATATTTGCTTATTTGGAAGATCGGAAATTTCTGATCAACTACACGCTGGCGCAGCTGCAAGCGCGTCTCGATCCGGAGAAGTTCTTTCGAATCCACCGCTCGACCATCGTCAATCTGAACTATGTCCACAAAATCGAAATCTGGTTCGGCGGCGGCTATAAACTGACCGTTCGCGACAAACAGAGGTCGGAATTGACCATCAGCCGCACCGCGGGCAAAGCGTTGCGAAACAAGTTGGGGTGGTAATCGCACGGATCAAAAAGCCACACGGATTTCTTAACCTGGATTCACAAGAGATTAGCAAATATTCCTTAATCGCTTGATTCTGCAATAACTTATCGGGATAAAGAGGCGTGCAACGCTTTAGCGTTGCATGAAATGCTAAAGCATTTCACTCCTTACGTGTTGGCCCTTGCTGTGAGAAATTCATGAATTATCCAGGTTAAATCAAATCAGGATGTTTTTCCGTGTGGTTTTTTGATCCGCGTGGACCCGTCCGGGGCCCCGGGACTTTTGACAACAAATCGTCGATATTCTCTGAATCGCCGCTCTGAATCTTATTTCAAGAATAACATCCTCTGTGTCAAGCGGAAGACCTTACCCGTTTGGCTTTTCCCGGATAACGTATAGAAATAGATGCCCGAGCTCACCTGCAGGCCCTGCTGGTCCTTGCCGTCCCACACCGCCTCATACGTACCGGCAGGTTTGTCCGTTTGCACCAGCGTTCGGACGCGGCGGCCGGAGACGTCAAAAATGTTCAGGGTGATCCGTGCCGCTTCCATCAGGCCGTATTGGATGACCGTGGTCGGATTGAACGGATTCGGATAATTTTGTTTCAACGTGAAGTCGTCCGGTGTGGCGTTGATGTCGTGCACAGAGGTGGTATTTTGAACGGTCAGGGTAACCAGAATGCGCACCTCCGGTTTCGATGAGTCATCTGAGATGACAAGCAATGAATCCGCGTAATTGCCTGGCGTCAGGCCGGCCGCATAAAACATGACCTTGACGGAATCGCTTTCGCCCGGCATGGTTTGCCCCGCCGCTGGCGAAACCTGAACCCAGGATGGCTGATCGACGATAGACCAGTTTAGCTCGCCATCGCCTTGATTGCCGATCTCCACGGTATGCATGGCGCTGTCCCCCACTGCCAGGGTACTGAACAGGTTGTCCTGCGACACACTGATTTTCGGAAAATAGGTGGTGACCGTCAACCAGACATAGACCTTTTTGACCGGATTCTCCGGGTCTGTCGAATTCACCAGCAAAGAATCGCCATACTCGCCGCCGCTCAGACCTGTCGCGTCAATGGTGACCGTTATGTCCTCCGCTCCGCCCGGCGGGGTCGTGCCGGAACCTGGCGCGGCATCCAGCCAGGACGCCTGCCAGGTGATGGACCAATTCAGCTCCCCCGTGCCCTGGTTGCCGATATTGAACTGGTGGGTCTGGCTTTGACCTTCATCCAGGGTGCTGACCAGCTTGTCCTGCGACACATTGATTTTGGGAGAAGAAGTTTTGACCGTCAACCAGACGTAGACCTTTTTGACCGGATGCTCCGGGTCTGTGGAATTGACCAGCAAAGAGTCGCCATATTCGCCGCCTGCCAATCCTGTGGCATCGACCGTTACGGTGATTTCCTGCCAGCTTCCGGGCGGTGTGCTGCCGGAGGTCGGCGCAGCATCCAGCCAGGACGCCTGCCAGGTGATGGACCATTGCAACTCCCCCGTACCCTGGTTGCCGACACTGAAATGGTGTGTCTGGCTTTGCCCTTCGTCCAGGGTGCTGACCAGGTTCTCTTGCGTCAAGGTGATGACCGGACTGTCGTTTGTCACAGTCAGACTGACCGGGATGTTCAATTCGGGCGTGTCAGTATCGTTATGGCTAATGGTCAAGGTGTCGCTGAACGTGTCCGTGCTCAAACCGGCGGAGTTGAACTGGACGCTGATGCTATCCGTCTGACCCGGGGCTGTGGTTTTGCTGGTATCCGAAAGATTGAGCCATGTTTCTTGATGGTCAATCGTCCAGGTCACGTCAGCGGTGCCAACATTTTCAATGAAAAGATAGCTGGTAACCGTTACATCAAGCGCAAGGGTGGCTGCCAGGCTCTCAGGGGAAACCGAAATTTGCGCCCCTGCTCCAATTACAGTCAGCGTGACAGGCGGATTGATGTTCCCTTCATCGGGATCATTCGAGTTGACGATCAATGCCCCTGAATATGAGCCGGGGGTCAGATCGTTTGTGTTCGCACCGACCTCTATTTCAGTTGAGTCCCCGGGCGCCAAGGACCCAGAGCTTGGGCTTACACTCAACCAGGGACTGGTAAATGTGGTACCGACAGTGAAGGTCAAGGTTGCCTGGCCGGTGTTTTTTATCTTTAACGGCTGTGTAGATTGCAGCCCTTGCTGCACGGTGAAAGAGAGGCTGTCCGGCTGAATCTCGATGTCTGGCGAGACGACAACGGTCATGACAACCGGCACGAGGATGTCAGCCTGGTTCGGTTCTGTTGAACTTACTGTGAGCGTGTCTGCGTAGCTACCCTCTGACAGACCGCTGGCATCTATCGTAATGCTGACATTGTCCCCTGCGCCGGGTGCCAGAGTGTTGCCGGAGAGTGAAGCTTGTAGCCACGCAGCATTCCAGCTCAAGGTCCAGTCGATATCCGCAGAGCCGATATTGCTGATTTCTAGCGTTTCCACGGTGTTTTCACCGGCATTGAGTGTGACGGAAAATGATTCCGGGGAAACCGCAAGCACGCCCACCCGCGGGCTTGCCATGACACAATTCGAGAATTCCGACGTGCTGTTGTCGGGCGCAGAAGCCGTGACTGTAACATATTTTCCGCTTTCGACCTGGTGGTTGAGCTGGACCGAGAAGCTGGCGTCGCCGTTCGCGTCCGTAGCGATAGCAATGGCGTCGAGATAGGTTTTGCCCTCGCCGTAGCCGGAGGGATCGCAGGTGTCGCTCTCGAAGAATTCAATTCTGAACGTGGTGTTGGGTGTGCTGTTGAGCGAACCGGAAACGAGCAGGCTGCCGCTGATGGCTGTTTCGAGAACCGGATAGTTCTGCCAGCCGTTGGGCCCGGAATCGCCGTCGCCGTCGTCATTTCCCGTCCAGCCATCAAAGCCCAGGTCGATACCAGAACCGCCATTTTTGAAGATGGAATTCGACCAGATTTTGACGCCGTTGCCGGCGTTCCCCATCAACGCCACGCCGCTCAGCGTATTGTAGGCAATGGTATTGCCTTCACCGGCATTAGCGCCACCGATGCTCATCTCTTCCCCAATGCCAAACACGATTACACCCGTGGCATGATTGCCCAGATCGGGACTACCGTCTGCATTGGTGCCGATAAAATTGCCAAAAAAGAAATTCCGCGATGAGTTTTCGATCCAGATACCGGCGTCGTTGTTGTCACAGATGATGTTCCCATATCCGGGCTGTCCAATAAAATTACCCTCGGCGCCTTCGCGTAGTTTGACGCCAGCGAGTCCATTGCCCAGGGGATGATTGCCGGTGACATCCACCCCGATGTAATTGTTGATCACCACATTTCCGCTTGAACCGCTGTCATGAATTCCGACGCCGTTGGCGTGATTGCCTGAAATGAGGTTGCGCGCGCGGCTGCTGGTGCCGCCGATGGTGTTATTCTGCGCGTCTGCTTCCATGCCAACACCGGCGCCCCAGGTGTTCAAGGCGACCGTCCCCGTGACGTCCGTTCCGATGTAGTTTCCCAGCACTTTGTTGTTGCTGGCGTCCGGCCCATGAATCCGGATGCCACCCACGATGAGATTTCGCGCCGCCAATGTGGTATCGCCAATCGTATTATTGGAGGATTGCAGCAACTGTATGCCATCCGTGGAACTCGAAAGCGCCAGCGTGCCGGTGGTATCGGTATTGAGGAAATTCCCCTGAATGACGTTGTTGTCGCCATATTGCAAACCGATGGCCGCCCCCATCTGTCGATTGATGACCAGCCCTTTGATCGTATTATTGCTGCTTTCGAACGTCAGTCCCGGCTGCCCGTTGCAATTGATCTCAATCATGAGACGGGCATTGATACTCTGACCAAACTCATTCGTATTTGGCACGGCGCCGGGTTGCGTGTAAGCATCGATATTTACGGGATACCACAAAGTTTGTAAGGGTGAATTTAGCTTGATGGTTTTTGGGCCGCCGCCGGAGATATTGAAAGTAATATTCAAAACCGTATCCGCCCACGAGGGAATCCGTGCGTTGGCTTCCTGGATGGCGGCACGAAAACTGCACTTGCCGGCCTTGGTTTTACAGATGCCGTCGCCAACATTTTTGTCTTCAAGATCGCCTTTGCCGGTCACTTCCCATCCCGTTACCAGCAGTTTATTGAACCGGATGGGAATCCGTACCAGATCGCGATCATAGAGGCTGGTTGGGTGGATACGCGTGAAATACAAATAGGCTTCCTGTCCAATCTGCTCGAAGTTTCGTGTCGTATCCGCATGGTCGATGACGGATGGATAAGCTAAGACATCTTCACCAGTGGCGTGTTTGGGATTGATGAGCAAATTACCGGTCATGATGATTTTGCGCGTCACCCAGTTTATCAAATCGTCGGAAATGGAATAATAAAATCCCCAGACCCCGCCTTTTTGCGCCCCGCCGACCACCAGCCATTTGTTGAAATAGGTGCTCCAGCTCAAACTGCCCTGCATTTTTTCGATATTGCCATTGCCGATGGGCTGCACAATGTGGTTGGCCGGGTCCAATCCGGTTTCGGTGTAGGGATTGACAAACTGTACCGTATAGCCGGTACCGTCCCAGGCGCGCCAGCTGGTTGGATCGCTCAAGTCCTGCGTGCGCATGGTGGTCACACCGACCTGCTGCAGGCCAAACGCTTCCACCTGAATAATCACATAGTAATAGCCGTCCTGCTGGTTGTAAACAATGTTGGTGCCACCAAACACACCAAACGGACCCTGATCCGCGGCATACTGGTACGGCGCAGCAGCGATCAGATGATCGGGAGCGGTTGCGTGGGTATAGGTGCGGCCGGTATCGGTTGAGGTCGCGAGCGTTAAGGCGTTATACCAGCAGAGCAAGCTATTGCCGCTGTTGCATTGCACCTGACCCGGATGTTCCAAACCATGATACTCATTGTGGATGATGGCAAAGATGTTTTTGCCATCCGTGGTATAGGTGCTGACGATCCACTCGGAATCATTGTACTTTGACGGATCGCTGTCATAGTGCGAGCTCAGAATCGGTCCGTTGGCACAATCCCGCACCAGGGAGTTGAAGTCGGCGCCGATCATGCGGTAGTTGGTGTAATGCGTCGACAGCAGCTGAATCTTGCCGTCTGCGTCCCGGAAAGCGCGTGCCGGCGCATCGGGAATGTCGATTTGCTCACAACTGTCTGCCGACCAGTCGAAGATGATTTCTTCCGCTCCCAAAATTTCAATCGGGCCGGGATATTCGAGCTGAGCTCTGGCAGAATGAGGGAAGAATGACCCGACTAAGACAACAATCAAAGCAACCTGAAAGCGGTGGCAATGCTGGCGCATCGTATCCTCCATGAACCATGTGTTCGAGATTATCGTCAGGGAAAATTTTTGTCTCGTTAACTTGCTGTAATCGGCAGGTAAGCTCAAATTTTGATTTTGTTGCAAATATGCAACTGTCTTTCAGTTGTGCCTCACATGAACTGGACGCCGTTATCGGTTACCATACGCGGGTGACACCTCGCCGCCGAAGGAATCGTTGTCTGATGGTTGTTTTCATGTCCTGGGTGGTCTGAAATTGCACCTACCAGCTTCACCTATCAGTTCTTTTGTAGAGGGAAGATATATGGCTGTGGGTGAGGGTGATGAGGACACTCCCAACTTGCCTGGATGGCCGGAGTTACGCTGAATATATTACACTGAGTATTGGTATGAGTTACGCACGAGGATCATATGGAACAACTAAACAAACTCTCGGGGATTGCTCATTAGCTGCCAAGGTTGGCACTGCTTTTCTCACAACTGCTCTTTTTCATTGAAAATGAAACGTGATTATCCTATTTTTGAATGTAGACGTACTCATTTGGTATATCATATCATATTCTTACGGCGGCGAAGCGGAACCAAAGGAATAAAGGAATATATGAACCCACTGATTGAAGAAACCCGCCGACTTTTCGGATCATTGCTGAATTTCTCAAAGAAGACAGGTTGAATCCATGAGCTATCAGTATCAAAACATTAGCGTATCGAGACTCTCGATCATTGGCGCTGGCCAAATCGGCCCCGACATTGCCCTGCATTTCTCCAAAGTCTTTGCCCCCCATGCGGTCGAAATCGTGCTCTTAGACATCGTGGAGGAGGCCCTGAGCCGGGCAAAAGGAAAAATCGAGAAAAAGATCCAAAAGGGGGTGGCGACCGGGGCTTTCAAACCTGACATGGCCGAAACCATGAAAGGCAGCATTGCTTATACCGTGAACTACCAGGATATCGCCGGCTCCGATATCGTGCTCGAGGCCGCCACGGAAGATGAAGCGATCAAAGACGCCATCTTCAAACAGGCCGAGGCGATCTGTGACGAAAGCTGCCTGTTTTTCTCCAACTCCTCGCATTTGCAGCCGGAAGTCATTTTCAAAAACATCGGGAATAAAAGCAGATGTCTGGTCACCCACTACTTCTTCCCCGCTGAAAGAAATCCGGTCGTCGAAATCATCCCTTCCGACAAGACCGACCGCGAGCTGGTGCAGAATGTGCTGGGATTCTACGAAGCCATCGGCAAGGTCCCCATCGAAGTCAAAAGCTCCTACGGCTACGCCATCGACCCCATCTTCGAGGGGCTGTGTCAAACCGCCATTCTGTGTCTGGAGAAAGAGTATGGCACGGTCAAAGAAATCGACAAGGTCGCCACAGAAGTATTGGGTTTGGGCGTCGGACCGTTTACGGCCTTGAACCTCACCGGTGGAAATCCCATCACAGACCATGGTCTCGAT
>JBHHXT010000175.1:0-10634 GCA_046757165.1 bacterium
ATGACTAAGGTAAAAGGAGGGTTCGACATGTCTCTTCAACGATTCCTCGAGGTGTTCTGTTTTTGTGTGCTCGCTTTGCTGCTTGCGGGCTGTGGATGTCGTCAGGAGGCAGCGGCAGACCTCGTAATCCGCAACGGCGTTATCTACACGATGGACGAGAACCAACCGACGGCAGAAGCCGTGGCCGTGGCCGGTGGCAAGATCGTTTTCGTGGGCAGCAGCCAGGAGGTCCAGAGCCGCACCGGGCCGCAGACCCAGGTCATCGACCTGCAGGGCAAGACCATGACTCCGGGGTTCATCGAAAGCCACGGGCATCTTCTCAGTCTCGGATATGCGCAATCGCGTCTAGACCTCAACGAGGTCGAGAACTACGATGAACTCGTGCAACGGGTCGCCGAGGCGGTTCAGCAGACCCAGCCGGGTGAGTGGATCCTGGGACGGGGCTGGCACCAGAGCAAATGGACTCCGCCGCCGAGACCCATGGTGCGGGGGTTCCAGACACACCACGCCCTGAGCAAAGTCTCCCCCAACAACCCGGTCTACTTGAAACACGCCAGCGGCCACGCCGGGTTTGCCAATGCCAAAGCCATGGAAATCGCCGGCGTCACACGAGCCACAACGTTCAACAAAGATGGCGAGATCGTCAAAGACGCGCAGGGCAATCCCACGGGCATTTTCAATGAGCTGGCCCAGCGCTTGATCACCGACCATATTCCTGAGTCCACTCCTGAAAGAAACCGCCAAGCGCTCGAGCTCGCCATTCAGAACTGCCTGGAGAACGGCATCACGAGTTTTCAGGACGCCGGCGCGGGAAAGGAGGCCATCGAGACCTACCGGGAGTTTCTGCAACAGGGCAGGCTGAAGGTCAGGCTCTGGGCCATGCTCGCCGGCCGAGATGAACAGCTGCTCAATGAGTGGTATGAGAAAGGCCCGGAGATAGGCTCCGGTGAAAACTTCTTGACTGTTCGCGCCATCAAGCTCGTCTGCGATGGTGCCCTCGGGACGCGGGGCGCCTGGTTGCTCGAACCGTACAGCGACCGGCCCGGACACTATGGATTTAAGACCCTTCCGATGGAATACGTCCACAAAGTCGCTGAAGAGGCCCTGAAAAATGGATTCCAGCTCTGCGTCCATGCCATCGGTGACCGCGGCAACCGTGAAGTGCTCGACCAGTTCGAGAAAGCGTTTCAGGCCAATCCGGAAGCTGCCAGGGACCATCGGTTTCGGATCGAGCACGCCCAGCACCTCAACGTCCGGGATATTCCTCGATTTGCTCAGTTAGGGGTGATCGCCTCCATGCAAGGCATTCACATGGCCTCGGACCGTCCCTGGGCGATCCATCGCCTGGGGGAAGCGCGCATTGTCGAAGGCGCCTATGTCTGGCAGAAACTGCTGCAGTCAGGGGCCAAAGTGATCAACGGCACCGACGTGCCGGTCGAGCCGATCAACCCCATTGCGAACTTTTACGCCTCGGTCACGCGTCAAACGTTACGGGGCACACCGGCGGGTGGCTATGAACCGGACCAGAGGATGACGCGCGCGCAGGCACTGCGCTCCTATACCCTGGATGCGGCCTACGGCGCGTTCGAGCAGGATATCAAAGGCTCCATCACGGTGGGGAAGCTTGCGGACTTCACGGTCTTCTCGCAGGATATCATGCAGGTGCCGGAGAGCGAGCTGCTCAAAACCCGGGTCGAGATGACCATCGTCGGGGGTGAGATTCTCTATCGCAGAGAGGCAGAGGCCGTCAGCCTCAAATGAGTCCGCAAACATGAGGCGGGAGAATAGTCCTGGAAAGTCGGGGCCGAAGGTCACCGAAAAACTGTGCATAAACTTCGCGTTCTTCGCGCCTTTGCGGTGAATGAATTATTCAGGCTACAGGGTGATGAAGTCGTCTCCTCTGTATATTGAATCCTTTGAATCCCGCCGCTTGCACGAAAAAGTGGAGCAGGCCGTGGCGTCTTTGCAATCTTGTACGGCGTGCCCGAGGGACTGCCGGGTCAATCGGCTACAAGATGAACGCGCGCTTTGCCGAACCGGACGGTATGCTGTGGTCGCGTCCTATTTTCCACATCTGGGTGAAGAAGACTGCTTGCGGGGATGGAAAGGCTCAGGAACGATTTTCTTCTCCCACTGCAATCTAAAGTGCGTGTTCTGCCAAAACTACGATATCAGTCAGCAGGCGCGCGGGCAGGGCGTGCCGCCAGAGCGATTGGCCAGGATGATGCTCGAACTGCAAGCCAGAGGGTGTCACAATATCAACTTTGTGACGCCTGAACACGTTGTGCCGCAACTCCTGGAGGGCCTGCTCGTTGCCATTGAACAGGGCCTGCGGCTCCCTCTGGTCTACAATACCAGCGCTTATGATTCTCTGGACAGCATCCGCCTGCTGGATGGCGTGGTAGACATTTACATGCCGGATTTCAAGTTCTGGCACAAGGACAAGGCAAAACGGTATCTGAAAGCTGAAGATTACCCAGAAGCCGCGAGATGCGCCATCAAGGAGATGCACCGGCAAGTTGGCGATTTGGTGCTCAACGAGGCGGGCCTGGCCGTACGGGGCGTGCTCTTGCGCCATCTTGTCATGCCAGAGGATCTGGAGGGAACGCGAGCGATCCTGAGCTGGATCGCAAGCGAGCTTTCGGCCAACACCTACGTGAACGTGATGAGCCAATATCGTCCCGCATACAAGACGGTCCGGTATCCCGAGATCAATCGCACCACAGAGCGCGCCGAATTCTGGCAAGCGGTCAGAATTGCAGAGAACGCTGGCTTGCACAGGCTGGACCGATAGCCGGCGGTGAGGGACAGGGGTATTCATGTTGAGTGTGGGCTTTTGTTATTTTTCATACACAACATTGACTCTGAACCGGCAAAGATGTATCTTTTGTTTTATGTTTGCAACAATAGAAAGAGACGTTTTGCAGCCAATAACCCCGTAGGGGTGAAACATCATGAGAATTCCTTTGCACAAAATCGATCCAAGCACCCTCTTTTCTTACTCAAATTGAGAGATTCCCTGAACCGTGAAGAAAAACATTCTCCAAAAAGTGCTGGGGTTGCTCGCGACCGAACCCAACCGCACGTTCAAGCCCAAAGAGATGGCTCGAAAACTGGGTGTCAGCAAATCCGACTACGCCCAATTTCGCGATTTGATCAAAGCTGCAGCCCGCCAGGGCAAAATCGCCAAGTACCGCGGCAACAACTTCGGCACCATCACGCGTGCGACCACGCTGGAAGGGGAGCTGCATGTCAAAACGCAAGGGTACGGCTTCCTGATCACCAAAGAAGGCGAAGAAGACGTCTTCATCAGCCAAAAGAACATGGGGACGGCGCTGCACAAAGACACCGTGCGCGTGCAGCTTTATGCCCAGTCCACCGGCCGCAGCAGGGAAGGCCGCGTGGTAGCAATCGTGCAGCGCGCCCGCCAGAATATCGTTGGCACGTACCAGAAGACGCGCAACTACGGATTTGTCACACCGGACAACTTAAAAATCACGCGAGACATTTTTATCACTCCGGGGGAAGACAAAAAAGCCAAATCCGGCCAGAAAGTGGTCGCGCAGGTGACCTACTGGCAGGACGAACGCAGTAGCCCTGAAGGCAAGATCGTGGAGGTCCTCGGCTTCCCGGATGAACCGGGCGTGGACGTTATGTCAGTGGTGAAATCCTTTGACCTGCCCACCAAGTTCCCGAAGCAGGTCGAGCAAGAAGCGACGGCAATTCCGGAGGCCATCCCGAAGGATGAGATAAAACGCCGGCTGGATTTGAGGAAACAGATCTGTTTCACCATCGATCCGGAAGATGCGAAGGATTTTGATGACGCCGTCTCCATCAAAAAGAGGCGATTCGGCAACTACGAGCTTGGCGTGCACATCGCGGACGTGAGCTACTACGTTCGGCCGGGCACCAAACTGGATCGGGAAGCAAGAAACCGCGGCACGTCGGTCTACCTGGTGGACCAGGTCGTGCCCATGCTGCCCGAAAAACTGAGTAACGAGATTTGCAGTTTGCGGGCCAGGAAAGACCGGCTGACCTTTAGCTGCATCATGGAAGTCACTCCCAAAGGGGAGGTGGTCAGGTACGAAATCGCCCAGTCTGTCATCAACAGCAAGCACCGGTTTACCTATGAAGAGGTGCAGGCGATCATTGAGGCAGATAAGTCGCGGGCGAAGTTCGCACACGAAATCAAGCTCATGCAGACCCTGAGCCAGGCCCTCATGAAACGGCGCGAAAGACTCGGCAGTCTGGACTTCAACCTGCCGGAAGTCAAGGTTGACCTGGACGCCGACGGCAATCCTGTGGCCATCAAGAAGCGTGAACGCCTGGATAGCCACCGGCTTGTCGAAGAATTCATGCTGCTCGCCAACCAAACCGTCACGCGGCATGTTGCGCTCGAGCTGGCACAAAACGGCCGGCTGCCAGCTTTCATCTACCGGATTCATGAGCAGCCGGATGAAGCGAAAATGGACGATTTCAGAAAATTTGTGCGCGCACTCGGCTATCCCCTGGACCCGAACAAAGAGGTCACCGCCCAGGTGCTCGGACAACATTTGAAGCGACTCGCGGGCAAGCCAGAGGAGGTCATCGTCCAGGAGCTGATGCTGCGCTCAATGATGAAAGCGAAGTACTCGACCGACAACGTTGGCCACTTCGGGTTGGCGTTCAAGCATTACACACATTTCACCTCTCCCATTCGCAGGTACCCGGACCTGATCGTACACCGTCTGCTGAGAGAGTACAAAAATGGCGTGAACTTCGAAGAGGTCAAGAAAAAGAAGGCGAGTCTCGAGAAAATTGCCGAGAAGGCCCTGGAACGCGAGCTGGTCGCTCTGGAAGCAGAACGGGAATCCATCAAACTAAAGAAAGTCGAATACATGCAGCGCCATCTCGGCGACGAATTCGAAGCGGTGATTTCGGGCGTGGTGGCGTTCGGGATATTTGTCGAGATCACAGACCTGCTGGTGGAGGGGTTGGTGCACATTTCCGATCTGGAAGATGACTACTTCTTTCATGATGAGCAGAACTACCAGTTGGTGGGGCAGAAAACAGGTCGCAGCTACCGGTTGGGGGACCCGGTCAAGGTGCGTGTCGTGCGGGTGTCAGTCGACGAGCGGGTGATCGATTTTGTTTTGGTTTGAAAGCGACAGTCGTCGCCTCATCACCTCACTCTGTGTTCAATTCGTGCTTGGATGCGTTGGCGGTGCAGGCAACTTATCTGACCCGCCACCGGAGAGCGTTGTGTAAATAATGACACCGGCCGCGGTCACAATGCCCCCCCGAATCAGCCATTTGACGCCTTTCTTGCTGGTGCCACCACCACGGCTCCTCTGTGCAAGGGAGGTGTTTAGCTTGATGTGCAGCGTGTCGGTCTTGCCCGGCTCGAGCCTGAGGGGGATAAACTGCTGTTCATACCCTCTTTCGGACAGAAGCAATTGATAATCGCTGCTGACGAGATCACAGATCAAGAGCGGCGTGGTTTCATCGAACAGGACGCTGTCGCCATTGACGCCGACCAGGTCGACCTCCTCGGGCTCAGAAGTGACATAAATGCAACCGACTATTTGGTCTCGTACCTCATAAAACGGTGCGCTCAAGTCCGGCGGAATGACCATCTCATCCAGTTTGCGCTTGGGGTCCAGATTCACCGCCCGCTTGAAGACGGAGTTGACTTCGGCAGCGGGCGCGTTCTGGCGCAACAGGACGAAACCGGTGTACAAATGCGCCTCGAACAGATACTCGCGTTTGGCATCGGTGATTTCTGTCACACCTTTCAAGGCGCTCAGCGCCCGGTCGAACTTGGCTTCCCAGAAAAACTTTTTTCCCTGAATCAGATTCTGCAGGGCCCGGTCCTGCGCACCGGCGGACGCGGCCATGAAAAGTCCCCCGATAGAGATCAGCAAGAAACACGTTTTCAGATTTTGCATGAATTCTCCTTTTGAGTTACTATCTCACGAAAAGGACTTTGCGTATTTGTTGAAACTGACCGGCTTGCAGCCGGATGAAATAGACGCCGGTGCTCAGCCCGAGTCCGCGGTCGTCTTTGCCATCCCAGTGCACCCGGTACACGCCCGGCTGTTTCTTTTGCCGCACCAACAGTCGAACTTCCTGTCCCAGGATATTGAGTACTTTGACCGCCACTTCAACCGGCGCAGCAATTTGATAAACCAACGTCGTTCCGGCGTTAAATGGATTGGGATAGTTCTGGCTGAGTGCGAAAGACTCGGGAACGGGATGGGTGAGCGCTTCGGAATCTTCCACATAAGCCTTCGTTCCAATCACCAGGTCGAATTGTCTGGTCAGGGTGGTCTGGTCTGGCATGAATTCATAGCTGCCGATATTGCGAATGTCCAGTTGGCGAAAAGTGGTCCTGTCCAGTAAGATCGCTTCGAAATCCGCAGGTAGAGAGGCTAGGTTGTTGAAACGCAGCGCGACGCGCTCGTTCTCCAGGCTGGTCGCAACCTCGAACCGCCAGATATGGCCCTGCGCAGTTGGGGGCCGGAAATCCGTCTTGAATACGCCAGGCAGAGTTGACCACTGCTCGTGTCGAAAACGAACGGAGAGAAAATCGCTGATAAAGGGGGGCTGCGGGTAGTCGTGCCCGTCCCACTCTTCGGCAGCCGTTGGCGCCACACCGAGTTGGCTGGCCTGGTCAACCAGCTCTTCGCAATACGCCTCGATGCCCACGGACCAATCTGGCTCACCCGGCATGTTCAGGCTGAACGTCGCTGCCCGGGTTTGCGCCGGCGGGTTTGCCGGGTAGATGGCGAGCTTGACGCCATCTGAGCGGCTGAAAAACGAGTAACCCTCCCACGGCTCTAATGTTTGCACCTGGTTGGGCAGCAGCCATTGTTCCTGGAAGGTGTAGGGACCGATGACATCGTTCGCGCTGCCGTCGACCACGAGCACGTTGTTCTTGCTGAGAGAAAATGCAAAGGGCAAGCCAATGTCGTTCCAGCCTTCGCTCAACGTGATCTCGAAAGGTTTATTGGTGACGACAGAGCTGCCGACCCCGGAGTCGATGCGCTTGTTGGCTTCTTTAACAATCAGCCACATCGCGGCACCCGGTTTAAAGTCCCCGACCTTCGGAAATTCATTGTAGGTGGCAGAGCTGGTCTGGAATTGGAATAACCGCCACTTTTTCGGATCATAAGAGGCGAGGTCGTCCTCGAGCACGTCCTGGGGCTTGCGACTGTCCAGATTCAACGGAACGGAAATCATGCGATAGGCCAGGGCTTTTGTTCCGGCCGGCTGCGTGTCATCCTTGGCCAAGCCCTGTCCGTCCTGCCCCAGAACGCGTACCGAGAGATTCAGAGGCTGCGTCTCCCAATCCTCTGGATGAAATGTTTGGTTCACCCCGTCCGAGGCGCGAATAAAGTAGTTGATGCCGATGGTGGAGAGCTGTCCAGCGGTGACGGCCGCTTTGAAGGTATCCGCTCCGGCCCTGACCATGGCGACGGACTGAAATGTCGCCGCGTTGCTCGCTTTGTAAAACAACAACGCTTCGACGACCTGAGCGTTGTCTTCAATTCTGGCGATGATGGTCGTGTCTTTGCCCTCGTCTACCACCAGCGGCGACACGTGTTGAATCGTCGGAAAGACCGAATCGGTGAAGCCGGTGTCAACAACGGTGGTGGATTCGGCGATCTCCAGCAAGGCCTCAATGTTGCCGACGTTGTCATACGCCGCCACCTCGAAGGCATATTTAGAGCCCTGACTGCCTTGATAGGTGCTGGAGGTGCCGTCGAAGTCCGTCAGCCAGTCCTGCCAATCGCCGTCATCGACCTGCACACGCACGGTGTATCTCCCGGAGAATCCGGAGCCGCTGCCATCCGAGCCATTGCTCCAGCTCACGGTGAAAGTCTCGCTGTTGCTGGTATCTGGAGAGGAGGCAACCGTACCTGAAGGCGAGGTCGTGTCGAGGCCAAACTGGGTCGAGTCCCGGGTGACATTGCCGGCGCTGTCGACCAGGGTCACGCGCACATCGTAGAGGCCGTCGCTTTTGTTGCCGATGTTGAATTCAAATTCTTCGGCCACGTCCTGGCCGCTGGTCGGCTGCTCGACGATAATATTGGTGTCCAGTCTTGTGGATTGCAGCCACACCGTGTCGACATGGAGCTCATCATATTCCAGCAGGAATTGCGCCGTATTTTGGTTGTTCTGGTTGTACCAGGCTTGCGGCCCGCTGCCTGTGCCCGGAAAAAAATCTGCGTTCGACAAATCCATCTCGAATATTTCCGGCGGCGTGCCGTCGTAGCGCAGGGTCACAAAGTCGTGGTTGCGAAAATCGACGTTGCCGCTCTGGTCCTGGAACCAGAGATAGAAATCCTGGCCATTCTCGGCGCGGGCCGTTGCGGTAAACGAAGAGCCGCTCCTGACCGAGCCAGTGGTGTCGACATTCGAGACAGGTGCACTGCCGAGTTTATACCAGGCCACCTCGATGCCGCTCGGGTCCTGTGGCGCTTGCCAGGTGACGGTGAATTGTGGCATCCGCTGCCAGGGACTCGGGCTGGCGCCGCCGGCGAGCAAGCTGACCGGCGGCCCGGGCGGGGTGATATCTTTTGCCGTCGTGTCCACCTCCGTTGTCGATTCCTCTGTGCTGGTAAAAAGCTCTATGTTGCCGGCGAAATCGTGCGCTGCGACTTCAAAGCCATAGGTGTGACCGTGCTCTCCGGTGAAATCGATGGATGTGCCCTCGAACCCGGTTTGCAGATTGATAAAGGTGCCGTTGTCCACATTGAAACGAATGTCGTACTTGCCGGCCAAACCCGAGCCGTTGCCGTCGTCGCCAGTGCCGGTCCAGGTGACGGCAAAAGTGAGATCAGAGCTCAAGCTGGGCGAGCTGGCCACGGTATTGGTTGGCGGGGTGGCATCGTAGCGCAAATTGACCACCGCATTGTTTTCGAAGTTTACGTTGCTGGCATTGTCAATGAACCAGATGTACAAATTCTGGCCATTCTCCTCCGTTGCCGAAACGGTGAAGGCCGCGCTCCCGGCCACACTCCTGGTGGTGTCGAAGTCAGAGGTCGGCGGCGGGCCCAGCTTGTAAAGCGTCCGGGCGATGCCGCTTTCGTCCGAGGGATTCTGCCAGGCAATAGTGAAATCGGGACTGTTCTGCCACGGACTGGGACTCGAGCCGCTCGCGGTCAGGTTGACCGGCGCGCCAGGCGCAGTCACGTCTTTTGTGGTGTCGACTTCTGTCGTGGTCTCCGCCAGGTTGGTGAAGGGTTCCACATTGCCGACGTTGTCATGCCCAACGGCTTCGAAACCGTAGAGATTGCCATGTTGGCCCGAAAACGCCGAGGAGGTGAGATCCGTGTCCGTCAGCCAATTCGTCCAATCGCCGCCGTTGACCTGGAAGCGGACGTCGTATTTCCCGGAAAGCCCGGAGCCCGTGCCATCGCTGCCACCGCTCCAGGTGACGGTAAAAATCTCTTCCTGACTCCTGGTGGGGGAGTTCGCCTCTGTACCGGTCGGCGGCGAACTGTCGAGCGCAATGGTTGTATTGTCTGAAGTCTGATTGTTGGCACTGTCGATGACCGTCGCGCTCAGGGTGAACGTGCCGTCGGAGACGCCGTCAATATTGAGCGACACCTGCGTCGTCTGGTTCAGGCCGCTGGTGAGATTGCTGTTGGTTTGCGTCCCGCCGAGCACCCCGAGGCTGAAAACAGCGCGGTCGGCATTGGTCTCGTCGTATTGCACCACAAAGTCCACGGAAGTCACGATATTCTGGTTGTACCAGTTCGGGGCGAACGCCGGAGCCGGATTGCTCAGGGAAATCTGGTCGATGGCCGGTTTGCTTGCATCCACGGTGAGCTTGCGTGGGCTGGCAGCCGCACCGAACAGGGTGCCATCGTGCGCGGTGACGCGCCACCAGTAGTCGCCGTCTACCAGATTGGTCGACACCGTGTAAGAGACATTGGCCACGTTCTGCGCCACGGGCGGCGTCGGGCTAAAACCGGCGGCGCTGTTTCGGGAGTCCGCGCTGACAACTGGAGACGTGAAGTTCTTGTTTTGTGAGATTTCGACCAGAAAGTGCAGCGGGTCGCTGTCCGGATCCACAGGCACGCCCCAATTGAGCACGATGGTAGATACCGTTGGGTTGAAGAACGCTTTGTCTGCGGGTGAATTGAGCGCCGGCGCCTGAGGGGGACTATTCACGATCGGAGGCGTACCGTTCAAGAAAATCTGCAGCGTATTGCTGGTGCGGTTCGAGACGGCAATATCCAGGATGCCATCGCCGTCGAAATCGCCCGTGTTCAGCGCCCGGGGCTCGCTGCCAGCCGTGTAGGTTGAATCGACCTGAAACGTGCCGGCGCCATCGTTCAAAAGCACGTGCACGTTGTTTGAGAGCTTGTTCGAAACGGTCAAATCGGCATCGTCGTCCCCATCCAGGTCACCCGCGCTGATTGAAAAGGGGTCGTCGCCCACGGCGACATTATCCGGGGCGGCGAAGCTGCCGCCGTTATTGATCAGGATAGAGACAGAATTGCCGTCCCGGTTCGAGGTGGCGACATCGATAAAGCCGTCCCCGTCAAAATCATGGCCGGTGATCGCGCGTGGAGTGAAATCCGTTGCAAAAGTCTGCGGGGTGCCAAAACTACCCGTGCCGTCGTTCAGCAGCAGAGCCACCT
>JBHHXT010000176.1:0-10439 GCA_046757165.1 bacterium
ATGTTCATGAATCTGTGCGGATAATCTAAGAAAAGACTCGATGATTGTCTAACCCTGTGGTAACAATCTTTAACACCGGTGTAACATGTCAGGTATGGTTGGCTTTTTTGGGGGAGGGTGTAAGGAAGGAACAGACTGCGTTGTCGATAAAAAAACTTAAGCGCCTAGTTCTCGACTGGGAACTTCGCCCAGTAGAAATGGTCCCTTGGGGGGCAGCTTGATATACGATTTGCGATAGATGATTTCCGATTTGCGATCTCAGTTCATTCGAAAATCAAAAAATCGGCAATCGTATATCGACAAGAAATTGTCGATGATTTTCAGTCAGCGCCCAATTTCTCACGTCTGGCGTGACTTCTCATACTCAGAAGGTAGCTGGCCAAACAGCGCCTTGAATGACCTGGCAAAATGTGAAAGGCTGTTGAATCCCACTTCATAAGCGATTTCCGTGACCGTGCCACTCTTTTGCCGCAAGAGCTGAGCAGCGCGCCTCAACCGCATCGTGCGGATAAACTCTCCTGTCGTCTGGTTCGTGAGTGCTCGCAATTTGCGGTGCAACTGCATCCGGCTCAGAGCCACTTTGCGCGCGAATTGCTCCGGCGTGAAATCGGGGTCCGCGATGTGCTCATCGATAACGGCCATCGCCCGCTCGAGAAACCGGGCGTCCATGGAGGTGACGGCGACGTCCAGCGGCTGCAGGGTTATTTCACGGCTGAATCTTTCCCGCAGTTTTCGGCGCTGCTCGATCAGGTTTTTCACCCGCACCTCGAGCTCATGGGCATCGAAAGGTTTGGTCAGGTAGTCATCGGCGCCGATTTCCAGTCCCGAGATTTTGCTCTCGCCGGATGCCCTGGCGGTCAGCAAAATTACCGGAATGTGGCAGGTGCGTTCGTCGGTTTTGAGCTTTTTGCACAGCTCGAAACCGTCCATCCCTGGCATCATCACGTCGCTGACCACCAGGTCGGGGATGGTCTCGAGGGCATTCTTCAGCCCGTTGGTCCCGTTTTCTGTTTCCAGCACGCCAAACTCTTTATCGAGTATCTCTCGGATGTAGCTTCGCATATCGCGGCTGTCTTCCACCACGAGAACAATGGGGAGCTCCTGTTCAGTTCCGGGTTCCTGTGCGGTTTCTGAGCCGACTTCAGGCTTCTCCGCTTGTTCTAATTCAAACGCAAGAATCGCCGCTTCGGGTAAATCTGTCTCCAACTCCGGTTCTTCAACGATCTGGCTATCCATTTGTGCCTGGCCTTGCGGCAGGCGAACCAAAAAAAAGCTGCCGCAGCCCGCTTCGCTCTCAACCCGAATTTCGCCGCCGTGCAGCTCGACCAATTCTTTGGTCAGCGCCAAACCGATGCCCGTGCCTTCGTGGGTTCGTGTTGCAGACTGGTCGACCTGATAGAAGCGGTCGAAAATTCTGTCGAGTTGCTCTGCCGGAATACCAATGCCGGTGTCTTTTACGGTCATTTCAATCCAACCTCGCTGCAAACTTTCAGGTTTCGAATCCCGGATTTTTTCAGCTTCCACTTGCAGCTCTGCCATGACTTCGACCTTGCCGCCCTCGGGTGTAAATTTAAGCGCATTGGATATGAGATTGGACAGGATTTTTTCCAAGCTGTCTCGGTCGAATGAGGCAATAATCACCTCCGGCGCTCTTAAGGTGAGAGCAACGCCCTTTCTTGCTGCCGCCGATTCAAACGAGGCAACGACTTGCCTGATTATTTTGGCCAGGTTGCCCGGACGCGCGCGCAAGACCATCTGCCCGGCTTCGAGTTTCGAAAGATCCAATAGCTGGTTGATGAGACGCACGAGCCGCTGTCCCTGTCGTTTCATCAACTCGAATTGCTGCTTTATGTTCGCGCTGAAATCTTCACTGAGCAATCGCTGCAGCGGACCGAGAATCAGTGTTAGCGGCGTGCGGAATTCGTGCGAGATGTTGGCGAAAAAACGCGACTTCATCTGATCGAGCTCGCGCAGCTTTTCGGCTTGGAACTGCTGCATCCGCAACTCGTGAGTCAGGCGGAGCTGAGCGATCAGGTCTTTGGTCGTTTTGGCGGAGTTGCGCGAGAGAAATACGGACACGGAAATCAGCAGCAGCAATTGGGCATAGAAGGGCGCTGGAAAATCGGCAAAAGTCCACGGCGGCGGTGGTACGATGGCCGGCGGTTCGTAAGCAAGCAAGTAGTAAACTGTCACAAGCGCGCCCGGTATCATGCCAAGCAGGATGATCCACCCTCCTTCAAGCCGGGTCCGCCGTTTTTTGATGCGAGACATAATCAGCGCTCGCAGGAACTCCACAAGGGTAAGGCTAAGAAATAGGACCAAATACAACGGCGTTTTGAAGGGCCTGAACCAATATAAAAGTATCAGGCCAAAACCCACGAAGCAAAGCGCAAAGAAAATGTTGGGCAGCCTGGGATAGATAAGAAAATAGGTCAGTCGAAAGGCTAATAACAACGTCAGGATCATAGCAAGAGGCAGCAAGCGATTGACCCAAACAACAATGGCCGGATCCGTTATGAAATAAGAATCATAGAAAGTGGGGAAAACAACGTAAGCATTGAGAGCGAAGCCTGCGCTTATCCCCGCAAAATAAAGATTAGCACGTAACTGAGGGTAAAACAAAAAAAGCAGAAGATGCATCAGGGAAAACGCCAGGAACACACCGGTGAGAAGCATTTGGTGCGTGGTGACTTTTCTTCTGATAATTTCGCGCTGCGCACTTGCCTGAATCACTTCGTCGTAGCTTTGGATTACCCACAAGCCCGCGGGGCGTGCACCCGACCAAACGGGTGAGCGCTGATAGAAGCTTGAATACCGCATGGCAAGGAGATGCGGCGATTTCCCTGCAACGATTTTTGAAGTGGGACGGAAAATAATAGTCTGAGGTGTGTGATAGCCATAATGAGCTTTTTCTGCCTTTTCAGTCGTACCAACCTTACCGATGCGATAAACCAGCTCACCGTCTAAATAGAATTCATAGGCTCCTCGGGCGAAGGGCACAGACAAGGCCAGCGGGACATTCCAGAGCGCGGAGTCCACTTCCAGGACAAAACGCAGCCAGCCAATACCCTGCCAGCGATCGAATGGGAACGTGCCGAGTCTTATTTTCTCCCAATCGCTATCGTCGAGCTCCGGCCGCGCCCATTCCGGGTTGTCGCCCGGATGAAATTTCCAGTTGCTGCTTAACTTGATCCCATCACGGCTGTCCTTCAGCGTGTTCGCCTCCTGCACTTCGACCACGTTAGTCGTCTCCGCAGCAAGCTGGCTTGCCGTAAAGGGCGTCTCTAAAGCTACACCCAATTTCGTTAAGAAAAAAAGCAGCAGCAGGGCAAAGGAAAGTGTACCCTTTTCCATTTATTGCTCAGAATATTGGTTGGCGTGGAAGTTAGAAAAGTTAAGGATTACCATAATGAAACACAAGTAAAAATGTGAACCCAATCCGGATGCCAGGCTGATGGTCCAAGTCAAGGTGGTTGTGACAAAGGCAACGCCTATTGGCCCAACGCAGATTACGATTTTGGGACCCTGAGGGAGGAGGAGGTAGAATATTCCACACGGAACAAGAAATCACGCGGTCTTTTGACGAATAAACTTTTTCCGTATTGACCACTCTATCGATAACAAATTGGCGCAATTTTTCTCAAGGGCCAATTCTATGCCTTCTTGGCTGGGGTTGTCACGGTCTCGCAGCTAAATCATCTCATCCGAATCCAAACGCTCTCCCGCGGTGCGTTACTCCAGAAACCGTCCCGCTTCTGCGCCCGAAGGAATCCGGCAAATATCGTATTTGCCAAACCATCTGTAACGGCGGCTGGCGATCACATCATAAGCCCAATCCCGTATCGGGCGCGGGATGAGCCGGCACCAGGACAGCAGCCGCCAAATTCCGCCCATCTGCTCCAGAATGTGCAAAATGGCTGCTGAACAGAGGTGCACCGTTTCTTCCCCCTCCTCGCTTTGCTGGACCAGGACAACCGTATCCGTCCCGGCCCCGAGGCGCGGGTGGCGTGAAAGGATGTGCCTGGCGGTTTTCCCTTGCAGCGGCGCAAACTGAAGCTTCCGCGCCCGGTCTATTCTGAGAAGAAAAGTGACAACGCGGTGGCAGAGCGCACAAACGCCATCGTAGAGAACAAGTAAGCTTTTTGGGTTGTTTTCGTTCATACACTCCCCTCAATCAGACGCCCAAAATCAGTGAGAATCTGGTGTCACCAGCCATCAATCCTCGGTTGCGGATTTGTACCGAAAAACACGGTTGCAAACCGTGTTGGATCCGGTTTGAATTGGTGCCCGAAAAAAAAGTGGGGGGACATTAGGCCCAAAATCAGCGAGAATCTGGACTCACCACCCATCATTCCTCGATTGTCGATCCTCGATCCTCGGTCGTGGATTTGTACCTAGAACACGGTTGTCCCGCAAAGGCGGGATGTTGGATCGGGCTTGAAATAACTGAGATTCAATCATCGATCATCGATTATCGATCCTCGATCAATCTCCTCTCTTGCTTTAGTGAATTTAAAGATTATATTGTTCCTTTGCAACCGATCGGGAGGTTCTATGCAACGCATTCTGTTTCTGTTTTCTTTGCTTCTTTGCAGCATGACTCGGCTCAGCGGCCAGCCGATTCCCGACTATGCCACGCGCTCAGCTTTTCTGTTTGCGCCGCCGGCAGCGTTCGATGGCGGTCTGCTCGGGTTCAGCAATCCGGCGACCCTTGCGTTCCTGGCAAAACCGGAGCTGCGTTTCCTCTGGACCACCGATGACGCCGGGCTGGGCTCCCTGCAGAACTGGGGGGCTTTTGGCGGTGTGAAATATCTCGGCGTTGGTGTGCAGCGACAAAAAGTTGACGGCGTCGGGGTCACTGATTTCAAAATCTCGACGGCGTTTGGCTCCCGTGCCCTGGCGTTGGGGCTGGGGTACGGCTGGTCTGCCGGCAAGCAAAACGCCATGGGCCGGGAGAAGATCCTTTCCCTTGGCATGATTTCCCGGCCGTCCCGGTTTCTCTCTCTTGGCCTGACCGGCAACCTGTCGCTGGAGAGCAGCCAGCGTGAGGGCATTGCTGAGGTGGGCCTCCGTCCCTTGGGAACACCGAGACTCACTTTGTTTGCTGACGCGGCACTGCAGAAGGGCGTGGCTCGGGAAGATGCGCCATGGAGTGTTGGCGCTGCGGTGCGCGTGCTGGCGGGCGTCAACGTGCTGGGCCGATATTTCAAATCCGAGGCGTTTACCCTCGGCCTGACCGTTGACTTCGGCCGCAAAGGCGCCGGCGGCCAGGCGCATTTCGACCCGGATTCGCGCCATGTGGCGAATACTTTCTTCCTGCGCTCCGGCGGCGAGAAGGCCAGCTTTGTCACAGCCCCGGCCAAAGGAAAGCGCTATGTGCCCCTGTCGCTGCGGGGCCGAATCGACTACTTGAAATACCGCTACTTTGATGGCGGCGGCGAGCGGTTGATGGACGTGCTGCAGGATATCGAGGCGGCGATCTCGGATGAGCGCGTGCGGGCCATCGTGCTCAATTTGTCTGCCATGCGCGTCCGGCCCGAGCATGCCTGGGAGATCCGGGAGCAGCTTCGAAAAGCGCAGCAGGCCGGCAAGGAAATCATCATCTTCCTCGAGCGCGCCGGCATGACCGGCTACCATCTGGCGAGTGTCGCCGATTACATTGCCATCGATCCACTAGGCGCTCTCCATTTGCCAGGATATGCGCTCAGCCGAACCTATTTCAAAGGCACGCTAGCCAAACTGGGCCTGGGGTTCGAGGAGTGGCGCTTTTTCAAGTACAAATCAGCCAATGAGGCGTTCAGCCGCGACAGCATGTCTCAGGCAGACCGCGAGCAAACCCGGGCCTTTGTTGACGACTGGTATGAGCTCACACGCTCCGAGGTTTGCCGCAGCCGCAACCTGACTCCTGCAGAATTCGACTCTCTGGTCGACGTGGAGAGCTACTTTCAGGCCGAAGAGGCGCTGGCGGCCGGCCTGGTCGACACGCTGGCGCGCTGGTCTGAAATCGATGGCGTCATTCGGACGGTGACGGGCACAGGCGCGAAAGCGCTGGCCAGCCAGCACCTGTTTGCCCACTCCCTGCCGCCGGAAATCTGGGGGCCCCAACCCCGAATCGCGGTCGTTTATGGCCTTGGCGTCTGCGCCATGGACGAAGGCATCAAAGCGCGCTGGCTGCAGCGCGTCTTTCAAGTGCTAGCAGAAAACAAGTCGGTCAAGGCCGTCGTTTTCCGCGTGGACTCCCCTGGCGGCGATGGCATGGCCAGCGACGTTGTGGCTGAAGCGATCAAAAAGTGCCGGCAGAACAAGCCCGTCATCATCTCACAAGGCCAGGTGGCGGCCTCCGGCGGCTACTGGCTTTCCATGTATGGCGACGCGATTCTCGCCGGGCCCAATACCGTCACCGGCTCCATCGGGGTCATCTTTGGATGGGTCTATGATACAGGCATCGGCGAAAAACTCGGCATGACCTCGGACCTGGTAAAACGCGGCGAGCATGCCGACCTCGGCCTGGGCATCAGAATCCCGTTCACCGGCCTGCAGGTGCCGGCGCGCAATCTCAACGCCGAAGAGCGCAAGAAGGCGGAGCGCACTATCCGGCAGCACTATGACCACTTCGTCAAAAAAGTGGCGGCAGGCAGAAGCATGCCGGAGTCGCGTATTCGGGAGATTGCCGAGGGACGCATCTACTCCGGGGTGGACGGCAAAGAGCTTGGCCTGATCGATGAAATCGGCGGGCTGTTCACAGCCATCGAGCTCGCCAAAGAAAAAGCGGGCTTCAAGCCAGGGCAGGAGGTCGAGCTGATCGAAATCCCCAAAGACCGGGGCTTCTTCAATCTCAGAGAGCAGTTTTCCCCCGTCGGCGTGACCACCACCGATGATCCGGTTATTCAATTTCTCCAGCTCATCGGGGAGCACCCCGGCACGCCCCTGCCCATTCTTGTTCCGGGAACGTATCCGGAGTAACTCGACATTTATGGTGGATAGTTTGCATTTTGGGATGAGGGGGAACACCGACACGCTAAAGCGTGAACACCCCTAAACAACGGCGATGGGGGGTCGGTGTTCAAGCTTCAGCTTGCGGAGGGCGGGGGCGGAAAAACACACCAAAGTGTGAACATCGTGTCCGGTAGATGTTGAAGCATGCCAGAGCCGCCCAATTCGTAATTGTGACAAAAGGCTTGACACGGCCTGAGCAAAATGTTATTTTGAAGTCTCAGGGCTTTTCGACACAGTCTCTTTCCAACGATTTTCGACGACACTGCCTCGATAGCTTCCAGCAGACCCGGGCCGAGCGAGGCGTGGCAATCTTTTTATGGTGCCCTGCTTTTTTTGCTGAGTTTGGTCAAAACAGGGAGGAACCAAAATGGGCAGAAGATTCTGGTGTGTACTCGTCGTTAGCCTGGGCCTGGGCCAGCCGGCATTGGCGCAGCAAAAGTTCGAATATGTCAAAAAGGAGAGATGGCGCAGCAACGCCTGGGTGAACCTGGTATCTCTGAGCGCACTGGGCGGCAAGCGGGATGGGTTCAAATTGGACATGCTGGGCGCGCGCTACAAGTACATTCGTTTTACTCTGGTTTCCGTCCTCAGCAACAAAGCAAGCGATATTTTCGACTTCCCGAAGGAGGGCGTCGATTATGACTTTTTTGACGGAGAAGAGCCGCCAAACAACATCCTCTACATTCTTCCGGTCGGCTTCTATTTGCCGGTGCTGACTTTGAAGAGCAGCACTTTTGGTTTGAATTCGAATCTGTATCTTTTCCCTTCCAAAGAGAATCGTGACGAGGAGGAGTTCCCTCGTCTGGTGGAGCTCGGCGTGCGTTTTGATATGAGGTTTTTCTCCCTGCAACTCGGCCGGCGATGGCAGTTTGACGAATGGCTGCGGCCCAGGTTCGACTTCTTTGGCAATCATTTTGTGCGTTCTGTGGTCGAGCATGACCGGTTCGATGGCTACTTTTTCGAAGCCTCAGTTGGTCTCATGGGGCCGCTCAATACCAGGACGAGCGTCGAGCATAAGAAGATGCTGCCCAATCCCTCCCTGTTCATCGCGACAGAGGGTGTGCAAGAAGAAGTGCTGAGCGGCGAAGGAGCCGAATTAGAAGTGACCATCGGGAATCGGGGCAAGGGAGCGGCAGAGATAGCGTATCTCAATGTCCATACCGTGACCGGCAGGCGGGATGTTCTTACCTTTGATAACGAGTACTACGTCGGCGATTTGCCGCCGGATGCAAGACGAACGGTCCGCATTCCCATCGCAGCCACCAGCGACCTGCAGGACGAGGAATTGCTGACTTTGAGACTGGTGTGTACTGAAAAGGACGGCTTTCGGGCACAAGCAGATGTCGACCTCCGGGTGGTTCCGGAGTCCCGTCCGGAGAAGTTCCCGCCTGTCCTCAGTGGGGTTGCCAATCTCAGGGAGAGCAACGGCAACAACCTGCTGGATGCGAACGAATTAGGCGGGATCGAGGTGGCGGTGCTGAACAACGGCAAAGGCAACGCCTGGAATGTCAGAGTGGCTCTCGAGCCGCTGGACATGCCGCCCTTGCCGGGGTTGTCGGTCAGGCGGACGTCGCAGACGATTCGCAAAATTCCGCCGGGCGCGACTGAAACCGTCTCCTTCCCGCTCACGGCCGATATGGATATTCCGTCTGGCACGGTGAAGTACCGCATCACGATTCGCGAAGGCAATGGCTTCGATGCGGTTCCTATCGTTTTTTCTTTCGGCACGCAAGGGTTTATCGCCCCGCAACTGGCGGTGGTGGACGTCGGCATCGATGACACGGAAGGGCCGAGCAGTTTTGGCAATGGCAATAATATCATCGAAAACAATGAGACCGTAGAAGTGACAGTAGTCCTGCAGAACCGTGGCCAGGGAATCGCAGAAAATGTTGTCGCCAGAATTGTGGTTGCCTCTGACAATATCTTCTATTCAGGAGAGGAGCTGTACAAGTTACGCGACCTGAACGCCGGGCAGTCCACGATGATTCGGTTCCCGTTTGTGGTCAACAATCGCTACGCCGGCGATGCGCTGCTGCCCATCTCCATTCTGGTTTCCGAAAGCTGGGGCAAGTACGGCTTCACCCAGAGCCTCGGCCTCGAGTTGAACAAAGTCTTCCGCGACGCCAGGATGATCGAGGTCACGGGGCAGAGGCATGAAACGGTCGCGATCCCGGACGCCGCCTCAGCCGGGGTCGATGTGGATTTGGATATCCCGTTCAATAAATCCAGGAATTCCGATGCCGTGGCCGTGGTGATCGGCATCTCAAAATATCAGAACCGTGACGTGCCGCCGGTCCTGTTTGGCAAACGGGACGCCCTGGTGATGAAAAGGTACTTGATCAACATCCTCGGTTTTGATCAGAAACGGATCATTGAAATCTATGACCATGACGCCAGTCTGGCTTCCTTCAAGCGAATTTTCGAGCAGCAGTTGCCGAATTGGATTCGCAAGGGTAAATCCGATGTCTTCGTCTACTACAGTGGCCACGGCGCGCCCGATCCGGAATCCGAAGAGGCGTTTTTCGTCCCGTATGACTGCGATCCGAGCTACGCAAGATCCACGGGATACAAAGTCAAAGAGTTCTACGCCCGCCTGGCGGATTTGCAGGCCCGCAGCGTCACGGCTGTGGTCGATGCGTGCTTCAGCGGCTCCACCGATGCCGGGATGCTGCTGAAGGGGATCAGTCCGCTTTTCATCAAGGTGGAAAACCCGGTCGCGCTGCTCGAAAATGGTGTCGTCTTCACCTCCTCCACCGGGCAGCAAGTGGCCACCTGGTTTCATGAAAAAAAGCACGGCTTGTTCACCTATTTCTTCTTGAAAGGGTTGCGTGGCGAGGCAGATGGTGACAGCAATGCCGAGATTACGGCTGCGGAGATGGAAACGTTTCTGCTCAACCATGTGCCCGACACCGCCCGCTATCTCAACAACCGCGAGCAGACGCCGCAAGTCATGACAAAAGACAAAGCGCGCGTGCTGGTGAAGTTTTCCACTCCGGAAGACGTGGCAAGTGACAGCAACTAAGTACAGGAATTCGTAAATACTATTACGTATTTAATCTCACGCAAAGACGCCGAGCGCGCAGAGTTTGTTCTTGACCTTCATTTCTCTGCGGACTTTGCGGCTTTGCGTGAGGCGATATGTCATCGAATTTATGAAAACCTGTACCAACTAAGGCATGCCGTGCAAGGCCCGGCTGCATGGTTTTGCATGGCTGAAAGACCCCTCCCTTTGCTCAGCGACAGATTCCGGTGGGTCGAGATCATGTTGCTTCTGGGTTGACAGTCCCCCCATTTTGGGGCTTATCGTTACCCATATCTTTCGCTGGACACAGGGGGTTAATATTACACTCCTACGGCGTGTTGGACGATTTGGCTATAAATATGTCACCGCTACGCGGTTTTGTACCCCCTACACGAACGTCAACGCCGTAGGCGTGAAATGT
>JBHHXT010000177.1:0-10401 GCA_046757165.1 bacterium
GGTTGGCTCGAACCGGCAGATTCATCCTGCTCACGAGGTTGGCTGGAACCTGCAGATTCATCCTGCTCTGCCCGTGTAATGGGCTGAACTTGTTTCTTCTGCATAATGACCTCCTTGCTTTGATTCCTCAATGAGTTAGTCTATTGAGTGGCTAATTTGCAAGAAAAGATATTTTGCCGGGCTGACACGCCTGCGCTCGAAATGTTGAACCAAATCAGCCCTTTCTAAGCCCAGGCGAAACAAAGAATGAAATTGTGATGGAAGAATCGGTCTGGTTGTTTGCAGAGCCTCGAGCTAATCTTCAAGCAAGCGCAAGAGCATGTCCTGGCTCTGGTGCTTGAACTCGCTTCCGGCGCCAATCTTGTTCAGATACCCAATCGCGGCAGCTTTGTTTCCCGCCACTGCATTTGTCAGGCCCAGGAAGTAGGTTTCTCTGTCGCGGTCGCTCTGCCCGATGGCCAATTCATCGGCAACCTCTAAATGCGCAATGGCTTTCTCGGTGAGGTCGGCGATCTCCCCCCGGTCAAGTGTGCTGCGCTCCGTTCTCGAATACGCAAAGTAGGACAGTCCCAGATAAAAATGGGTTTCTCGTGCAAGCCGGGTCCAATTCGCCTTAGCCTTGTTGACGTTGGCGATGCGCGGGTCCTGAGCCACGTTCTCAAAGAGCGGGATGGCAGCCGCATAGTCATAGGCCAGATATTCGACCCTGGCTTGCTTAAATGCATTGAGCAGTGTCAGATACTCCCGGTCGCCCTGGGTCTCTGAACCGCCCCCCCGGAGAACAGGAGCGTTTCGCTCCTCGTGAGGCACAATGTTGTCATAAACGGGTCCGGAAAGTCTGTCCGCCTCCCGGACATGCAATATGAAGGTTGCCAGCAAAACAACGACGATAACAGGGACGGCTTGCACAAAACGCGGCATGCGGATCAGTGCATCACGAAGCCTGCGAAAGAAGGCAGCAACTTTCGGCCACATGCCAGCATGTAGCCGGGCACTCGCACGCTGTGCCTGTGCGCCATCTACCGCTTGAATGACAATGGCAAGGGCCTCATCGTCGGTTTTCAGCTTGATGTTGGCGAACTCCGGGATCTCTGCCATCACCAACTCTGGCGTCACCGACCTGATTTTCAACAGAACGTTTTTGTAGAAAGCTGGCGAGCAGCGCAGGCCTTTCACAAACGCAGCACAGTCCCCGTCCTCGGGGTCGCCGGCCAGGAGACGCAGCAGCAAGCGGTCCAGGTCGCTGAGGGTGGCAGGAAACGCTTCATCGCCCCGCTCTGCCTCCGTTTCAAGCTGTTGCTTTGCCTGGTCGATGAGCTCGAGAAGCAAATCATACTCCGCGTGTTGCTCTTTGACCGCCATGATTTGGCGAGTCTCATCCTGGTTGAGCTTGCCACTCAAATAGGCAACGATCATCTCATGGGACATCGCCGGCTCGGCATCCCATTCTGAGGGAACCCCTGATTCATGGCTCTTGTTTTTCACGACGTTTTCCCGCTTTTTGAGAGATTTTGCAACTGGAGACAATAATCGCGCAGCACGTGACTGTATTCCTGGAAACAACTGTAGCAGCTGTTGAGATGTCTCGCCAAACGGAAGCAATAATTGCCACTTGCCGGATCGGGCAGACACCCCAGCAGGTGGACGATGTAAAAATCTTCATTGCCAGCTAACAGACAGGGATCGCCCTGGCAGGCCGTTTTGGGAATAGCCTCAACCACGGGGACGGCTGAGCTGACGTCCGCCACAAACGCCTGATAGCGCTGGCGCAATCGCAGCAGTTGCCCGTTCTCCTCGGAGTTGCCCACGGGCAACGGCCCTTCAGAAATTGTGTATTTCAGGATGGCTAGCGCGCCACCCAGAGTCAATTCTGTGGCAATCATATTCTCATTCGATGGTCTTGTTACTATAGTCTGAGATTCGGACAAAATTCTCTCAAAAATTTTCCACCAAATCTCGATTTTTTCGCAAACAGGTCCGCATGCGGTGGACCACGACGTCTACTGTCCTGTGACCCAACTCCTTAAAACAAGGCATGTCCTGTAGCATGGCTCGCGAGAAGTCACTCCAAATGTACAGGTTGAAAATATTTATGTCCCGCTCGGTGTTCGGCGCCCTCCCGCCACAGCCTCGCATGATTTTGACGCAATCATCGTAAAGCTGGGAGCGAATCTCAGGATGCACATCAGCCAGGCGCTTTCTCATCTCCTCGACGGCCTGATGATTAAGAGGGACAAGGTAGTGTTTGTCGACGTAGGTGTAGGTCGTCATATTGCAGATCTTGGCAAGCCAGGCCATGAAGACAGTCTCGTTGTCGTGTCTCCGGAACTCACTGAGCGCCTTGCAGCGATGTCTGCAAATGTTGATGAGAACCTCCTCGAAAACATCATCCGCCACCGCGTTGAGCTCGCGGTTCAGACGCGGCTGATTGAATTTCAAGCACCGTTTCATGATGGCCGAATACATATACGTTTTATAACGCTTGATGAGCTCTCGCCAGGAATTCTGCCATTCTGGCGAATCGGGATCGCTGCAGTGGTGTAGAATGGTTGCCAGAGGGTGCTGGTTGTGCGACTGTGACATTGGCTGAGTTTCCCCTCTTTCAGTTTGTTCGGATTCACCAAGAATTCCTCCTCCCGTTCACTTGCGAGGCCCCTTTCTTGATCAGATTATTGCTACCACAGTGAAGAAGACCAATCTAAGTGCGGCGGCCTGGCCGGAAGTGCCACATTCATTAAGATAATTTAAATAAAATATTAATTATTTCAAGGTTAATCGAGTAAAACAAAACAAAAAAGGCACCCGGGTGGGTGCCTTACAGGAGTAGCCCAAATCAGTCTAGTGATAAGCTGTTTCTGTGGCCAGGCGCAGAATCGAACTGGGGACACACGGACCTCTCAGTCCGTCGGGTCCTGCAATCTGTATGTATTCTTCGCCAGGTCATACGCGAGATCTTTGGCCATCGCCTCGGCTTCCCGACTGTCGATGATGTGCCTGGCTAGCAGGCGACCGAGGTAATTGCAATCGATTCTCCGCGCCAAATCGTGTCTGGCAGGAATCGAGAGGAAGGCGCGGGTGTCGTCGTTGAAGCCGGCGGTATTGTAGATGCCGGCGGTCTCGAGCACGCGCTCTCGAAATCGCGTCATGCCTTCGATGCTGTCATGAAACCACCAGGGCGGACCGAGTCTGATGGCTGGATAATGACCGGCCAACGGAGCCAGCTCTCGCGAATAGGTCGATTCATCCAGGGTGAATAGAACCAGAGTGAAATTCGGGTCATTGCCGTATTTGTTCAACAGCGCATGAAGGTTGCGGGTGTACTCGGTCGGTAACGGAATGTCACCTCCCTTGTCGGCGCCAAAACGGTCAAAGACGCGCTGATTGTGATTGCGAAACGTGCCGGGATGGATTTGCATCACCAGCCCGTCTTCCAGGCTCATGCGGGCCATTTCCATGAGAAGACCAGCCGAGAAGAGAACGGCATCCTGCTCCGTTGCACTCCCTTTGTGCGCCCGCCGGAAAATGGTCTCGGCTTCGCCAGGCGACAACTCATGCGTATAGGGGGTCACGACCGCGTGGTCTGTTGACACACAGCCCAGCTCCTTGAAAAAGGTACGCCTGTCCTCGAGGGCTTCGATGAATCGCTTGTAAGACCCGAGCTCAACACCGTAAACTTCACCGAGTGCGGCCATATTTTCCTTCCAATCCGGCCGGCTGATGTCGGTGACGCCATCAGGCCGGAAACACGGAACGACTTTCCCTCTCCAGCCGGACCTCCTGATTTCTCTGTGGCATTCCAGGTTCGACTCCGCGGCGTCGGTGGTTGTCAGAACTTCAATATTGAAGCGCTCGAATAGCGCACGGGGCCGGAATTCCGGCGTTTGCAATTTGGCATGAATCTGATCATAGATTCGCAGCGCGGATTCGCTCGTCAACTTTTCCTCGATACCGAAAACTTCAGCAAATTCGTGATTCAGCCAGACACCGGTCGGCGTCCCGGCAAACAGATAATAATTGTCCGCAAAAAGTTGCCAGATCTTGCGATGGTCTGTTTCGACCTCAGTCCTGTCTCGCGTCGGCACACCGAGCGCTTCCATCGACAGGCCTTGCGAGTAAAGCATTCGAAAAACGTAATGATCCGGAATGATGAGCAGCGCTGTCGGGTCCGGGAACGGTTGGTTGTTGCTGAACCACTCCGGATCGGTGTGACCGTGGGGACTGATGATGGGCAAATCCCTGACGGTTTCATATAAGTCCCGGGCGAGCCGCCGCACAGCCGGGTCGGGATCGAAGAAGCGATCTTCGTGTAAAATCAGGCTGCCAGAGCTGGACACACACATCTCCTTCAAATGTTACTATCTGGTGATGCCTTCCCAGAGTCCACTGAGGTACATGGCGCCGAGCGCCCGATCATACAATCCATAGCCCGGGCGCCCGGTTTCGCCCCAAATCATGCGGCCATGGTCCGGACGCACCGGCCCTTTGAAATCCACCTCATGAAATGCCTTCATCACTTCGAACATGTCAACGCTGCCAAATTGTGAAGGATGCAGACTCTCGTGAAAGCGTTTCTCGCCGATGACTCTGACGTTTCGGCAGTGGGCAAAGTGAATCCTGCCTTGCTTGCCAAACTGACGAATCATATCGGTCAGCCGGTTCTGCGGATCTGCACCGAGGGAGCCGGTACAAAAAGTCAAACCATTGGAGGGGTTATCCACCAACTCGACAACCCGCTGCAAAGCCGCCTGATTGGTCAATATCCGGGGCAAGCCAAAAATGGACCATGGCGGGTCGTCCGGATGGATGCCCATCACGACATTCGCTGCGCTGGCGACGGGTACGACTCTTTCAAGAAAGTACCCCAGGTTATCCCAAAGCTGCTCCTCACTGACATCCTTGTAGGCAGCGAGCAACGCGCCTAACTCTTCAGCGCTGTACGAGCGTGCCCAGCCGGGAAGTTCGCCGGTGCCGGCCGATAAATCGATGCCGGAAAGCCGTTCATGATCATAACTCAGCGCTGTCGATCCATCCGCAAAGCGGGTTGCCAGGTCTGTGCGTGTCCAGTCGAAGACAGGCATAAAATTGTAACACAAGACCGGGATACCCAGCGCTCCGACATTCTGAACGCTCTGGCAATAGGCGTCGATGAGGGGATCGCGTGTGGGACGACCGAGTTTGATGTCCTCGTGCACGGGAATACTTTCGACCACATCAAAACGGAGTCCGCAAGACTCGATCTCACCTTTGAGCGCCGCCAGGCGAGAAGTTGGCCAGACTTCGCCGACCGGCACGTCGTACAGGGCGCTGACGATTCCGGCGACAGCAGGGATTTGTCTGATATTGGCCAGGGTTACAGGATCTTCAGGTCCAAACCATCTAAACGTCAATCGCATCGTGCATCCCTTTCAGACCGGTTTCGCACAAAAAACCGCCGTCAAGCCGAATCAACGTGCGGGTTCTTGCGGGTTTCAAAAGACGAGGTACGCTCTGAGGCCACATTTCAATCTAGAATCCAAATTGTCGTGGCAGCCACAGACTCAGGTCCGGCCACAAGGTCACGATCAGGAGACTGATGATCATCGCAATCCACAACGGCAGCAGAGGCTTGATGACCTTCGTGATCGGGAGTTTGGCGACGCCGCAGCCCACGAACAGCACGCTTCCCACGGGCGGTGTGCAGAGTCCGACACACAGATTCAGAACCATGACAATTCCGAAATGGACCGGGTGAACCCCCAGCGTCGTGACCACCGGCAGGAATATCGGCGTAAAAATGAGCACCGCCGGCGTCATGTCCATGAACGTCCCCACCACAAGCAGGATGACATTGATGATCAACAGAATGGCGACCTTGTTCTCCGTGATGGAAATCAAGGCCGCACTGATATTTTGCGGGATATTTTCGTAGGACATGATCCACGACATCCCGATGGAGGTGGCGATCAGCAGCATCACAATTGCTGTCGTCGATGCGGTGTCGAGAAGAACCTGCGGCAGGTCCCGCCAGCTCACTTCACGATAAACCAGGACCGACAGCACAAAGGTGTAGAGAACCGCAATCGCTGAAGCCTCGGTTGCGGTAAAGATACCCCGGACGATGCCACCAATGACAATGACCAGCAGGGCGAGACTGGGCAAGGCGGCCCACAACGTAACCATCATCTGCTTCACACTCACCGCGCTGGCGGTCGGATAATGCCGTCGAAATGCGAACACAGCCGCAACGATCATGAGGGCCACACCGACAAGGAGTCCAGGCAGATATCCGGCAAGAAACAGGGCAGCGATCGATGAGCCTCCGCTGGCAAGCGCGTAAACAATCAGGATGTTGCTGGGCGGGATCACCAGTCCGGTGGTCGAGGAGGTAATATTGATGGCCGCCGCAAAGTTCTTTTCATAGCCCTCCTTCGCCATCATCGGAACCATGAACCCGCCAATGGCGGCGGCCGCCGCTACCGCTGAACCCGAAATCGCACCAAACAGCATACACGCCACGATGTTGACGAACGCCAGTCCGCCGGGTGCAATTCCCACCAGCGTCTTCGCGAAGTCGATCAAGCGGCGCGCGATGCCGCCGCGGTTCATCAATTGCCCCGCCAGGACAAAAAACGGTATCGCAAGCAGGGCAAAGCTGTCGAGTCCGGTCGCCATCTGATGGGCAAGGGTGGTCAGCGCAGGCAAGGTGTCGATCGTAAAAAACATGGTCAGGACCGTGGCGATCCCAATGCTGAATGGAATCGGCACCCCCAGAATGAGCAGCGTAAAAAAGCAGGCAGCGAGAAAAACGGTTTCCGTAGCGGCCATCGCCTCATATTCCCTTTTCTGAAGGCGCGAAACGCGCAACTTTGAGTTGTGAAACACTCTCCCCTATCATGAGAAAAGTGTAGAACATCATCAGAATTCCGCTCAGGGGCAGCACGACATAAACATAGCCCACCTTGATCCGGAGAGCCGCTGAAATCTGCTCCAGAGAGAGGGTCACATCCACCAGATTGATGCCGCCAACAACCATCACAAAAGCCGCGAACGCAAAAATGCAAACCGCGATAAAGAGTTCCAGCACAATTTGGGGCAGGCCAGCCAGTCGAGCTGTCAACAGGTCAATGGCCAGATGCATCTTCTTCCCGACACCGTAGGCAGCGCCGAGAAGGCCAACCCAGATCAACAAGTAGCGGGCCAGCTCTTCCGTGAAGGAGCTCGGGGCTTCCAGGATAAAACGCGTGAAAACCTGCCAAAGGACATTCAGGACATTGGCAGCCATGAGCCCAACCAGCGCCCATTCCAGAAACCTGTCAACGTATGTTTGAATTTTTCGCATCATCTGCTCCGCTTTATTTCCTGAATGAGGTGGTAGATAACGGCGTCCGTCCTGTAGGTCTCGTACAAGGGTTCAACCTGCTCTGCAAACAAGATCTTGTCCGGATAAATAACTTGCACGCCGGCGGCTTCCACGGCAGCCAGGGCCTGCCGGGTCGCGGCCGTCCAGAGCTTCCTCTGATGTTGGGCCGATTCGTTGGCAGCCTCCTGCAACAGGCGTTGAAATTCAGGGGTCAGGCTGTTCCAAATCCTGGTACTGATGACCAGGACATCCGGCACTGCGGTGTGTTCGTCCAGGCTGTAGTATTTGCAGACTTCATAGTGGTGGGAGAGGTAGAAGCTGGGGGCATTGTTTTCCGCTCCATCCACAACGCCCTGCTGCAAGGAGGTGTACAGCTCTCCCCACGCAATCGGGGTCGGGGAGCCCCCAAGTGACTGCACCATCTCCATGGAAGTCGGACTTTCCTGCGTTCGGATCTTGAGGCCCACAAGGTCCTGCGGCGCACGGATGGGTTTCTCTTTCGTATAAAAGCTCCGGCTGCCGGCATCGTAATAGCACAACCCCCTCAGCCAGACCTTTTCGCCTGCCCGCAGCAACCGCTTGCCGATCTGCCCTCCCAGCACGCTGAAACGGTGCTCGTCATCGCGAAAGATGTAGGGCAGGCTGAGGACTTTCTGCTCTGGAACAAAGGCTTCCAGCACACTTGATGAGACTTTTGTCATGGCCAGGCTGCCAATCTGGAGAAGCTCGAGACATTCTCTCTCGGATCCCAGTTGCTCGCTCGGATAGATGTCGATTCTGGCCCGGCCAGCCGACTTCCGGGAGAGACGTTGCGCCATGAATTCCATGGCTTGATGGACCGGGTGACTGGTGTTGAGACCGTGCGCCAGCTTGAGGACCACAACCTCGGTATCACGCCGGCAACCGTTCAGCAAAGCGCCAATACCGAGCGCGGTGAAAAAACAGCATCTACTGAATCGCATGTTAGTACAGATCCTTTATATCAACAAAATCCATGTCGCCAAAATCCTGGTTTTCGCCGCCCATGCCCCAGATAAACGAATAGCTCCGGGTTCCGGCGCCCGCATGAATCGACCAGTCTGGTGACACGACCGCCTGCAGGTTCCGGACCACCAGACATCTCGTTTCGTGCGGCTCACCCATCAGGTGAAAAACGCGTGCATCTTCAGGCAGACCAAAATACAGATAAACTTCAGAGCGGCGCGGATGCGTGTGCGGTGGCATGGTGTTCCAGACACTGCCCTCTGCCAGCTCCGTAAACCCCATCACCAGTTGACAACTCTGCACCACCCCGGGGCAAATCGCCTGATAAATCGTCCGGCTGTTTGCTTCCGCAACGGTTCCCAACACGACCCGGTTGGCCTGCTCCTTTGGAATGCGTTCGGTGGCAAACGTCTGGTGTGCCGGTTGCCACGCCCAGGGCGGTGCCCTCGATGAGAACGTTCGCACCAGGCAGGGGCTGACCGGTCTCTCCGTCAGTCACGGTGCCGGTGATATGTCCGCTGCTGGCGCCAAAGCTGCTGGTCCCCCAAAGCAGAAGGCTAGACGTCAACAATAGTCGGCGAAACTTCATGACACCCTCCATTTTGTAGATTTGAATGACATCGTTTGCCAATTCCCTGATAGAGCATCCCTGGCATCCCACTGAATCAATCTACGACTGACCCTTCTTCGACCTGGGAACTCTTACCGCTCAACTCTGCGCCACAGGAGGAACGTACCACCAGTTTCGGTGCCAGAATCGTCCGCGTTGCCGTATTCACGCCCGCTATTCTCTTGCTTAGACTATCAAAAGCGATTCGCCCAATTTCTGAGGTAGGCTGAGCAACAGTTGTCAAGGGGACCGGGGCGATTCGTCCACGTTTTATGTTGTCAAAACCTACCATCGCCACATCTTCCGGGACACGCATGCCGTAGCTCAAAACGGCCTTTTGGAAACCCAGGGCAGAGAGGTCGTTATAGATAAACATGGCTTCCGGCCTTCCGGGCAAATTCACAAAGCGTTCTCCCACTTCATAGCCCGACTGATAATCATGCTCTCCCCCCTTCAGGCGCAGACGAAAAACGTGCGCCTCATTGATCGGCTTGCCATAATGCTTCAAGGCCGCAACGTAACCCTTCTTCCTGAGCTCCCCCAAAAGACTCCCCTGTTCGCCGTTGATGTAGCCAATTCTTTCGTACCCAAGATTTATCACATGCTCGGTAGCCAGAAAGGCCCCTTTTTCATGGTCCGTGCCAACGTAGAAAATGTCCTGATCCTGGACATACGAAACCATGACGTAAGGAAACGCCTCTTCGTGCAACTTGCGAATGGTGGTTGTTGCCCGGTAGAGATGGGACATCGACGCGATGAGCAAGGCGTTGACACCCATCTCACGAAATCGTCGAATTTGGGTTTCTTCCCGGTCCATGCGGTTGGATGAGGTGGATAGAAGTGCATGATAGCCGGCGCTGTAGGCATTTTCCTCAAAACTGTCCACGATAAGAGAGAAGAACGGGTTCTTCAAATCCCGCAGAACGATGCCAATGGTCTTGTTTGACTGGGTCACAAAAGGCGAGCTGGCGGCGACAAATGTCCCTTTGCCGACCCGGCTATACAGAATGCCCTGGTTGATGAGTTCCGATAAAGCCTTCTTGACCGTAATCAGGCTGACGCCGTACTGTTCGGCCAACTGCTGGTGCGAACCAACCTTCTCGTCTTTCCCTAGCTGCCCTGCCGCAATCCTGGATTTGATGTCCGCCACGATTTGACGATACAACGGGTTTGGATTTTGGAGGTCGATCATTGCAATGCGCCTTGCTATAATACCTGGTATACCGAGTATATACAATCCTCGCGTGAATGTCAAGAAAAATATTGACTAAATGTCATAATCAGCTTCTTGCGTGAGAGCTTATGAACCGCAATGACCAGGAGACGGAAAGACACAAGGAATTATGGCACAAAATAAAAAAGCACCAATTTCTGGTGCTTTTGACATTTCTGAGAAGATTGTTAATTCAAAACTTTACGATGTGGCCAGGCGCAGAATCGAACTGCGGACACACGGATTTTCAGTCCG
>JBHHXT010000178.1:0-10225 GCA_046757165.1 bacterium
AAGTTCGAACACTAAATGCCGATGTTCAAAACAGGACGAATTGACACCTGCACCGAACCAGCGCCGGGAGAGCCATGAAACATCGATTGACTGTAGTGCTGCTTCTTTCCATTCTTGCCATCAACCTGCACGCACAGGGCGACAGCGAGCTGCGATATTTCCGGGGGGGGAAATACGAATCAACGGTTTCATTTTCAAATGCGCTTTTTTATGGGATTGGTTCGCGCGTCGGCGGCATGGGGGGCGACTACGGCGGGCTGGTCCGCGGCAGCGAAAGTCTGCTGTGGAACCCGGCCAACCTGGCCTCTATTCGGCGCTCAGAGCTCACGCTCGATTTCAAACCCCGCGTGCTGCTGGATGCGGCAAGTTTCGTCGATATCGATGCCGAAGTGCGGTCCGCGGTGGATGATGGCATCGAAGATTCCAAGGGGCCAAACTTTACGATGAGCGACGGAGATTATCCGGATGTGGGCGTGCGGTTCGGGGAGAAAGGTTCGTTCGGAACGGGTAGCTTCGCGTTTCGCGGCAGCGGATTTACCGTGGCGGGCGCCCTGCATCAGCCGTTCAGCCTTTCGTTTGATTTGCTGGGCTCGGGTTTTGAAGTGCAGATGGTAACCATCGACGAAGAAGATCCCACCAAAGAAGTTACCTTCTTCAGCAGCGTCGACATGAATGTCCACGCGCGGTTGCGGATTCAGGGCGCCAGCGTCGGCGTCGGCAAAATGCTCACACCAAAGTGGAGCGTCGGGCTGGCGGTGGACCGGCTTTCTGGCGTGGCGGAGACGCGTGCCCGGTTCCAGGTGGAGGGTATCATGGTTGTGGCCGGCAACGAGCGCGCCTTCAACGATCCGAATGATCCGTGGCAGAACAATTTGCACTCGAGCATTTTCGGTAAGTACAAAGGCAACAGCACGGCCCTGCGGCTGGGCACGACCTACCAACTCGGTCGAAATTGGGGAGTTGGCGCGGCCCTGGTCTACTATCAACCATTGAAACTGTCCGGCAACCTGGACGAACGAAAGTACTCGCTGGAGGGGCTCAACCTCGACGCGGAAGCCGATGAAGACCTCCTGGACATCACCGAAATCGACCTCGATGAGCCCACCCGCACCGTCATGGAAGAGCCGGCAACCGCGGAGCTCCTGGAGATCAAATTCCCAAACTCCCTGGGTGTTGGAATCAGCGGCAAGGCCGGCTTCCTGGGACTGGCCCTGAACTACACGCACTACTTGGGAGAATGGTCCTACCGCTTCGATGTGCTGGATGATGGCAAGCTCGAAGTCAACACCAAAGGCCTGAGCATGGAATACGCCATCCGCCTCGGGTTTGACTTCAACATTCTGCAACTGGGCGCCGGGTTTGCCACCGGAACCATCATCGACGAAGGCGGAGACTCACACGGCAAGGCGGCCTTTGTGCCCATGCTGTCGCTGGGCACAGGATTCAGAGTCAACAAATCAATTAGCGCTGACGTGCTTATTCTTGGCATCCCTTCAGGAGTTGGCAAGGTTACGCTGCACTACAATTTGTAGCGGAGATGCCGGGCGCCAGCCTTGTGGCCCGACACGTCCGAATGGAACCGCAACACGGTTGTACACCACAGCCCAGTCGCGGGGTGTACAACCCCTACAGGGTTGTTTTCATACACCTTTTCCCTAGACCCGGGGTTTCGCATTCGCTCAACCCTGGGCTGTGCTGTTGGACGCTTTCAGCGTCACCTGTTTCCGATTGCCCACTTTTTACATTTACCCAATATCCCTCGGTAACTCAATAAAATCTGCCGATCTCTCAAAACAACCCTTGATTAAGCGGTATTTGCTCACAAATCTAACGAAACACGGAGGTTTCATGTCGGTGTTAAGGCATGGATGGAGACTCATCAGTCTTCTGCTCTGCATTGCCGCGGGCAGCGTGCAGGCCCAGGTCGTAGCGGTCAACAAGGGGCTTCTCAAAAGTCCAGCAAACCTGAGCGCGGATTTGGTGCTCACCGAAGTGCCCCTCGGTCTCGTCGGCATCCAGGATGTTGCGATAGTCAAATGGACGCCGGCCTCGTCCGGAGCGCTGCGCTACACGGCTGTTCCCGGAGGCGGCAATCCGGCCAATTATCCGCTGGAGCTGGAGGGCTCGGCGCTGAGCGTCAACACTGGCGGCGAAATTCAGTTTCTTGGCGAGAAGCTGCCGGCCGGAATCCATTACTGCATCATTGTCAGCGGCAGCGACAATTCCACGGAATTCGTCGTGGTCCGGGAAGCCGAGGTTTCTCCACGCATGATCAGTCCGCGCAGCGCACGTGGAGAGCCCGGCATCAACACCAACAGTCCGACTTTCACCTGGGAGGAAGTCAACGGCGTTCCGTTCTACCATGTTTTGCTTTCGGACCAGCCGTTTACGGTCACCGAGGATGAGGAGGGCAACACGCAAACAGAGGGCGCCAACATCATCTGGCAAGCGATCACGCCGGCAACATCTATCCCGTATGGCACGCCGGACCCGTCCGGATTCTTCACCATTACGGACCCGCCGCCCCTGGTCAAGGGCGTTCGCTACAACTGGATCGTCGTCAACAACTACGGCAACAATCCTGCGCTGACCTCGAGCGTTTCCAGCGGACCGAGCGGATTCGAGGTCGATGTGGCGCCGCCGTTCGAGGCGCCCACGCCAATTCACCCAGCGCACGGATCAACCATCACCGATGATCTGATCACCTTTCAATGGAGCGCCGTCGAAGGCGCTTCGCTTTACCACATCTATCTGTCGCGGCTGGAAGAGCTGAGTGGCAGCGAGGCCCTGCTGCCCATCTGGGACGGCGTCACCTCCAACACGCTCTATGATGTCTCCTCCGGCGTGCTGCAGCAAGAGGGGTTCTACTACTGGAAAGTCCTGGCACAAAACGAAAGCGGCAACGGCGCCATGACCGACACGACCCGATTTTTCTTCGCAACACGTTCGGCCCGTGTTAACTTTTACACGGTAGATCTACAAGGCGCGACCGTCCCGCGCTCAACGCTAACCCTGGAATCGGTCAGCCGCGGAACCACACCCACGGTCCTGCCAACTGATTCTGACGGCTGGATCGACCGGCTGCTGCCGCTGGGCTCTTATCAGATAACCGCTGCCAAAGAAGGCTTCGAGGACACGACCATCGTTTTTGACCTGCAGATCGAAAACGAGATTCGCAATCTCAGCATCCCCATGCGCCAGAGTCCGTCGAGCATCTATGGCAGCACGAAAGACGCCAGCCAGAACGCTCTCGGATTCGTGACCATCCGGGCTGTCTCGCAAACCAGCGGAGAAACCAAAGAGACAACCTCAGACATCAACGGCAATTTTTCACTTGGACTCTCCAGCGACAACTGGCAGTTCAGCGCCGCGAAGAGCGGCTACCAGTCCGCCGCCACGCGCTCATTGTTTCTCAGCCCCGGAGTCGATCTCAATCTGGATGAGAGCGGCAACGGCGGTCCGTTTGTTCTGACCAGAAATACCTTCACGCTCAGCGGTTCCGTGGTGACGCCTTCCGGAGAGGCCATCTGGGGGGCGAGCGTTTTGGTGACGCAAAGCAGTGAGCAAGAGCAAGCGGTGTCCAACGCTCAGGGACAATACTCGGTGACGCTGGCGACTGGCGACTGGACAGTCACCGTCAGCAAAGATGGCTATGTCAGCCCCCAGCCGCAAACGCTCACCATCATCGACCACAATGTGACAGAGAATTTGACCCTGACTGCGCAGGCGAATATTATTTCGGGCACGATTACGAGTGAGGGTGTGGCTCTGGAAAATGCCGAGGTGCGTGCCAGCCCGAACTCAGGGCAGACGGTGACCGCCATCACCGACGCGCTGGGACAATACACACTCAGTTTGGGGCGCGGCAGCTACCAGATTGCCCCGCAAAAAACCGGCTACATCTCGCCAGACCCAAGCCAGTTTGCCCTCGATGTCGGTCAGACGCTATCGGGTGTGGATTTTGCCATGCAGCCCGAAAACAGTTTTGTCACCGGAGAAGTCACAAGCGACGGCGTTACCCCGTTGGCAGGAGTCACCGTAAGCAACGGCTCGGAGAGTGCCAGCACGGGTTCAAACGGGCGCTACACCCTGGGTGTCTTGCACGGGACATATACGCTTTCAGCTGCCAAACAGGGCTACCTTGCCAGCCAGGAGCAAACCGTGACCCTCACTCCGGGACAAACCCTCGGGGGCATCGATTTCCTGCTGACGCCAAACGCCAGCGTCCTGACCGGGAATGTCACGAGCGGCAGCTTGCCGGTGAGCGGGACGCGTGTCACGGCACGCAATTTGAGTACCGGGGTTCAAAATCAGGTGGAGACAGACCCGCAGGGCGGGTTCTCGTTGAGCGTGACTTCCGGAACGTACAGCTTGATAGCCAGCAAGACGGGCTTCCTGTCAAATCCGGATTCCATTGTCGTGGCCGTCAACCCGGGTCAGACCATGCCCAACAACGACTTCAGCTTTGTCGAGAATGTGAGTCATGTCTCCGGCCTGGTGAAGAGTGGCTCGGCGCCCCTGCGCAATGCGACGGTGGTGGTCACCGCGGTTGGCGCATCCGAAAATGTTTTCTCGACTGTCACCGGGGTGGACGGAAGCTTCAACTTGTCGGTGTTGCCGGATTTTTCATACAGCGTGACCGCCTCCCGGTCCGGGTATTTCGAGCAGAGAGAAACCACAGCCACGCTGGCCGCCGGGCAGACGGAAAATGTGGTGCTGGCGCTTGCGCCACACCAGAGTATCATTTCCGGAACGGTGACTGCCCAGGGCGGCGGTGTGCTTGCCGGCGTAACCGTGCAGGCGTCTGACGGTTCAACCGCCTTCTCGGCAATCTCCGGCGCGACGGGCGCCTACACCCTGGGCATCGACGCGGGAACCTTCGAGGTGACCGCACAGAAGTCCGGCTATCTGCCCGCAACCCGGTCGTTGACCGTCGGCGTTGGAGACACGACTTCAAACGCGAATTTCTCGCTCGCTGCCAATTTCGCAGCGTTGGATGGCGTTATCACGGATGCGGCCACGGGAGTGCCGGTTGCGGCTGCTTTGGTAGTCGCTACCGAAACGAGTACACAGAATGGCGGCTCGAATAACACGGGTTCTCAGGGGCACTATCTGATTCAGAATCTGCCGGCCGGCGTTTACAGCTTGACCGTCACGCATGCATCCTACCTGACGGCCAGAGTGGAGAACCAGGTCTTTGCCGGCGGGTCCGCGAATCGAATCGATCTGGCGCTCACACCGAAGAACGGCCGAATTGCAGGCCAGGTGACCTCCGGAGGCGCCGGAATTGGCGGGGTCACCGTGACCTGCTCAATCGCCGGGGTCACGAATTCAACGGTGACGGCCTCGGATGGCAGCTACGCCCTCAACAATCTCTCGCCCGCCGAGTATACGGTGCAGGCCAGCCTGTCCGGGCACACCAGCAGCGCCTCCGCTACAACCGAAGTGCAGGCGAACGCTACTGCCACCGCCGACTTTACGGTGACGCCGAACGAGGGCACAATCTCCGGATCGGTGCGTGAAAACCAGACCGGCATTGGTGGTGCACAGGTGGTTGCGGCTGGTGATGCCGGCAACTCAGGATTCACCACCACCGCCGCTGACGGCAGCTACTCGATCTCCAATCTGGCTGCCGACCTCTACCGTGTGCATGTCAACCTTGACCGTTACGCCAGCACGCCCGACACGGCAACCGTGCAACTCGATCCCGGGACGACGGTGAGCCAGGATTTCACCGTGGTCAGGAGCGAGGTGCAAGTTTCTGGTAACGTCAGGAACCAGGCAGGGACCGCCATGGCCGGCATCGTCGTCGTGGGCGAGTCGTCAAAGGGACGTTCTCAAACGACAACCGATGCGAACGGCGCTTTTACGCTGACCAACCTTCCCGGCAATGCGCAGTACCAGATCAGGACCGACATTTTTGAGGAGGGATTCGAAAATGGCGAAACCGTGCTCGAGGTGCAGAGCGCCGATCTCTCCGGAGTGACGCTGACCGTAGGCATGCGAACGGCCAAGATACGCGGGCAGGTCGGCGTCGGCCAGGCGACGCTCACCGCACACCATCCCGTGCGCGGCCTGACATTCTCCGCAACTTCGCAACCGGACGGCAGTTACTTGTTCAAGAATCTGTTTGACGGCGACTATCAGCTCTCCATCTCCAAAGTCGGCTACAAGGCCACGCCTGCTGAAAGATCCGTCGCCAGTCTCGGTATCGGAGAGGAACGCACCGGCGTCAATTTCGTGCTGGAGGAAATCAAAGTCAATCTTTCAGGGGTTGTTCGGGATGGGAACGGCAATGCTCTGGCAAATGTCGAGGTGCTGGCGTGGTCCGCGGAGGCGCAAGCAACGGCCACCACCGGCAGCGACGGGCGCTACGCCATAATGGGTTTGCCGCCCAACTTGACATACATTGTTGAAACAAAACTCTCTGATCTGGATTACGAAAACGCCTCGACCGCCGCCAGCGTGGGAGAAACAGATCTTGCCGGGCAGGATCTCACGGTGGCAGTGCATAGCAGCGCGATTCAGGGCACGGCGACCCGGGATAGTGGCGAGCCTGTGGCCAACGCGCTGGTGACGATTGTGGAGCTCGATTCCACCACCTACACAGACAGCAACGGAAGCTACGCCTTTTACCACCTGTACAGCGGAACCTACACGCTGACTATCAGCAAGGAGGGGTTCGTCGATATTCCGCCCGCCACCGTGGTGGTGGCGCAGTCCGGGACCGCGACGCAGGATTTCCGGGGACTTACCCCCTTGACCAGCGCCATCTTCGGTATTGTCAGCGACGATGACGGGCGATTGCAGGATGTGATTGTCACGGTGACCGACGAGAACACCGGTCAGGTCGCGCGCCTCGACACCACGGACTCCGGCGGAATCTACAGCTTCCAGAACCTCGAGGCCGGCGAACTTTACACCGTGGAAACAAACCGAAAAGGCTACGCCACGGAATCCAGTTCCAACCTCAGTCTGGCTGGCGGTTCCGTCACGGCTGATTTTCTCTTGAGGCCGGTTGCAAATTCCATATTTGGCCTGGTGCGCAACAAAGAAACGAATGAGATTGTCAGGGACGCAGGGGTTACCGTCAACGGCCTGGCGGGCGGCGTCTGGAGTGACAGCACCGACGCGTTTGGGATTTTCTCCGTCGCCGGCCTTCTGGCCGGCACCTATTCGGTGGTTGCGGAACGCGACGACCTCATCAGTTCATCGCAAACGGTCGAGCTGGCAGCCGGCGGTGCAAGGAAGCTGGCCATGGTGCTGGAGAACCCGGGGTCAATTGAAGGGACGGTGACCTACCTCGGCAGTGGCCGGGCCGGAGCAAACATTACGGCCTCGAATCCGCTTTCCGGAGCTGTTGTCACCACAACTAGCGGCGTGGATGGCGGTTACCGTATTCGTGGCTTGCTCAATGGTGAATACACGGTATCTTGCGTGGTTCCGGGTTTCTCGGCCGAACCCTCGCCACAAACCGTTATGGTCACCTCCGGGGCTGCTTCCAGCGCCGATTTCACTTTGACGGCGGAGAACAATGCCATCATCGGCACGGTGACCGACGCGAAATCTGGTCTGGTTTCCGGCGCCAAAATTCTTGTCACCGGCACCGCGGTTCGGGACAGCAGCAGCTCTGACCTGAATGGCCAATTTCAGGTCACGGACCTGCCGGACGGCAGTTATCAGGTCGAGGCCAGCCTGCCGGGCTACACCGCACCCCCAGCAGAGACCGTGCAGCTTGTCGGCGGCCAGCCGGCCATTGTCGATATCCAGCTCACCGCCATTCAAAACAGCATCTCCGGATTTGTCAAAAACGATGTCACCAGCGCAGGCGTACCCGGTGCGACGGTTACGGCCACGCTTGCAGGGGGCGCTGCGTTCACCGACACCAGCGCTGCTGACGGCAGCTACCTTTTCGAACTCGACACGCCGGGAATTTACCAATTGAGCGCAGCCAAATCCGGCTTCGAAAGCGGCGCGAGTGTCGAGGTCGTGCTGCAGACGAACAGCTCGGTGACGCAAAATCTGATTCTGACGCCAATCATTTCCCTGAGCACGATTTCAGGCTCCGTGACGCGGCGCGGAGAGCCCGTGGCCGAGGCGGAAGTGCGCTGCCTTTCGTTATCTGATGTTGCCATCCGTGACACCGTCTCGTCAAGCGCCACCGGAAGTTTCAGCTTCCCGAACCTGCCGGCGCCGGCAGAGTATCTGCTCGAAGTGGCCAGGGAGGGACTGCCAACTCTGGTTTCATCCGTGCTCGAGCTGACGGACGCCGGATTGAGCTATGACTTCATCTTTCCAAGCGGCCAGATTCGCTGGCGCATCACCCGCGATGGCGTGATTCCGCTGCCGGGTGTCACGGTGCGTATCAACAACGACACGCGCGACATTGAATTGATCACCGACGACGAAGGCACCAGCGCAACCGAGGCCAACCTCACCAGCGGCGACTACTTCGTGACGCTTGCAAACGCCGGAAACAGCCTGCTGCCCGGCAGGCACGCTGTGACCCTGCCGGAGGACTCGACGACCGCGGTCGAAGAAATATGGTTGCCGTTTATTCACGTGACGCCAGACAGCGTGCCGGCGCAGGAGTCATTGGTGGTCGAAGTGCTGTCGTTGAGCACGCCGGAGGACACCCTCTGGCTCAACACCCGCGGCGTTGATGAAATGACCTTTTCGAAGATGCTGCTCGAGCCAGAACCCGGCTCGACGGGCGGCGACACGCTCGCCTACACCGCAGTTATTCCGCCTCAGCACAAGACCGGGCTAATCAGCTATTTCATTGAGACGGAGTTCAGGGGCCGCACTTACTCCAACGCTGCCCATCCATTCACGGCCATTGCAACCAATGAAGGTATCTTCTCACGGTTGGACCTGACTCCTGCTCTCAAGAGCGTCCCTCCCGGCGTCCCGGTCGTGCTCAACGCCCGGGCTTATGACGGCGTCAACAAGTCTATGACTGCGCAAGAGGTTTCCTGGCAGATCTCGGAGGGCGAAGGCGCATTCGAGAAATTCTCCGATGATTCCACCAAAGCCTGGTTTGTCTGCGACGTCGACACGACGACAAAGATCTCCGTGCTGGTCACCATTGACGACGTCGTTCTGGCCGGCAGCGCGACCGTCGTGACAGAAAACCGCGTGCTCGCGACACTCGAGGTAAACGGTTCTGCCGTCGAAGCCTCCAACCGGGCAGAGGTCACCTTCTCTTATTCCGCCATCGACACCGGCGGCGTGCTCATGTCCATCTATCCGATCTGGACATTTGAACCGGCTGGCAGCGGCCAGCTTGTTGCCGGCGATGATTTGGAAAGCGCAGTGTTTCGGCCCGATTCCAGCTTTATCGGCCAGGTGCAGGTCACGTTGCGCGACAGTCTCACCGGGGCGCTGGCTGCTTTTAACGCCGCCCGGGGCCTCAATTCCGGCGATGTTGGACTGAAGATATTTCAGGTCATCACAGAATCTTCAGACGAGACGCAAGTCAGCGACGGCGAGGGCTTCACCCTGACCATTCCGGCAGGTGCGGTTGAAGCCGGCGCCAGCCTGAAGTTCAAACTGAGAAAACCACAGGTGCCGGATGTCAAACGGTTCACCGGCAAGCACACTGTGGCCGGTCAGATTTACGATATTCTGGTTTCGGGCGCAATTCGCGCCGGCAAGCAGTTTGGACTGCGCTTCCCAATACCAGAGGGCCTGGACCGGGACAGGCTGGTGGTCGGCTACTGGGACCTCAACTCCCTGAGCTGGAAATTCATTGCGAGCGCTCTCGACGGCGACGTCATTGCCGCATCGACCGCACACTTTTCAGAATTTGCCGTACTGCTTGCTGCCGAGCCGCTGGCTATCAGCAATGTCGAACTGAAACCCAACCCCTTTTCGCCGCACGACCGGTACGGTCTGCAGGTCGGCTTCAACCTGACCTCGGATGATATCCGCAAGCCCTGGGTCACGGTTCAGATTTACAACATGCGCGGCGACCTGGTCAGGACTTTGGCGGATAATCTGCCGATGTCTCCGATAGAATATGTGCCGGGGGATGAAAACACCTTGATGTGGGACGGTCTGACGGACAGCGGAACATTTGCTCAAAACGGGCGCTACATCGTGCGCCTCAAAGTACGTGACGGCAGTGGCGAGAAGGAAATTGTCAAGACGGTGGTGCTGATAAAATAGGCGTTTGCTGAGAAAACCGTCATTTTGAGCTTCGCTCGTCATTTGCTGTCATTTG
>JBHHXT010000179.1:0-10201 GCA_046757165.1 bacterium
GAGGCAGCCAGTGTGTTTTTTTAGCCTGGAGAATTCATGAACCACGAAGTGCACGAAGAACACGAAGAAAGAAACAGAGTAAAGAGCATCTTAACTTCCTTCGTGAACTTCGTGGTAAAAAAACTTTTTGAGGTCAAGGTTCTGTAAATATTTGTTTGCATTAATGTTATAATAGCTCGTTTGCAGATTTGTGAATTAATCAGGTTAGCGAAGTTTGGACGCTTCAGAACATCTTTTGGCCATGGATTTACACTTATCCGTGGCAATCAGTGTAAATCCGTGGCTAGAGCAGTTAATGGGTTGCGGTCGCAGGAGCTTCCTGGTTTTTGGCCACTCACCAGTTCGTTAAGGAAGGTATACGAGGGGTAATGAGTCAGAATCATCACAACAAAACCGTGGTCGTGGCCATGAGCGGCGGGGTGGACAGCTCTGTTGCGGCAGCCTTGCTGCAGGAGCGTGGCTACCAGGTCATCGGCGTCACCATGAATCTATGGGACTATGACCGCGTCGGCGGCAACATCAACCGGGACAGCGGTTGCTGCTCCATCGATACGACGGATGACGCGCGCTGTGTGTGCAACAAGCTTGGCGTGCCGCACTATGTGGTCAATTTTCGGGATGAATTTGAAGCCGCGGTGACAGATAATTTCATCTCCGAGTACCTGGAAGGACGCACCCCCAACCCGTGCGTCCGCTGCAACACCTACATCAAGTGGGGGGTGCTGCTGCAGAAAGCAGAGGAATTTGGCGCAGACAAGATCGCCACCGGCCACTACGCCCGCACGGATTTTGATGACAGAACGGGTCGCTTCCTGCTCAAGCGTGGACTCGACGCCCATAAAGACCAGTCGTACGCCCTGTGGGGCATCCGGCAGCAGGGTTTGGCACAAACGCTTTTTCCGGTGGGAGAGTACACCAAGCCGCAAATCCGGCAGTTGGCGCGCAAGTTCGGCCTGCGCACGGCGGAGAAAAAGGAGAGCCAGGAGATCTGTTTCATCCCGGATAACGATTATGTGCGCTATCTGCGGGACAAAAAGCCAGAGTTAGCCCGGGCAGCTGGCGGCGAAATCGTCAGTCAGGCGGGGGAGGTCCTGGGAACCCACCAGGGCTATCCGTTCTACACCATCGGGCAGCGCAAGGGACTCGGACTGGCGATGCCGGAGCCGGTTTATGTCACGGAGATCGATGCCGGCAGCAATCGCATCAAGGTCGGCTCCAAAGCCGATCTGGAGCACGCCGGTTTGATCGCCGACAACGTGAACTGGGTTTCGATAGAGTGCCCGAACCGGGCGATGCCCGTGCAAGCGAAGATTCGCTACAACAGTCCTGCGGCCCCGGCACGGCTGCGGGTGCTGGAGGATGGCTGTGTCGAGCTAAAATTCGATCAGCCCCAACCAGCGGTGACACCGGGACAGTCCGTGGTCTTTTATCAGGGGGAACTGGTCGTTGGCGGCGCGATTATCAGGTAATGTGTCGAAGTCAGTGGAATGGGGATCATGTGGCTGATGAATTCTTTGGCTTTCACCCAAAATCAGATCCGTGTAAATCCGTTCTATCCGTTAGATCCGCGTTCCATTCAGATGTGCAGATAACATGAAACGTCTTCTAACCATTGCCGGCTCGGACTCTGGCGGCGGCGCCGGAATTCAAGCCGATCTCAAGACGTTCCATCAGCACGGCTGTTACGGCATGTCCGTGCTCACCGCTATCACCGCGCAGAACACGCGCGGGGTCCACGGCGTGGAGAATCTCTCGCCGGAATTTGTCGTGCTGCAATTGCAATCGGTTGTGCTCGACATCGGCGTGGATGGGGCCAAGACCGGCATGCTTTCGACCGCTCCAATCATCCGCGCGCTGGCGCAAGAAATGCGGGAGCTGAAGATTCCCAACCTGGTGGTGGACCCGGTGATGCGCTCGAAAGGCGGCGCGTCTCTGTTGCGCGAGGAGGCGCAGCAAGCTTTCAGCGAGGAAATGGTGCCGCTGGCCGAGCTCATCACGCCAAACCTGCCGGAAGCGGCAATCCTGGCGGGAATCCCGGTCACCACGAAAAGCGATATGCGCGAAGCTGCCGTCCTGATTCACGAAATGGGCGCCAGGCGCGTTCTGATCAAGGGCGGCCATCTGCCCGAAGAGGCCACAGATATTCTTTATGATGGAAAAGAGTACACCGAATTTTTTGGCGAGCGCATTTTGTCAAGAAACACGCACGGTACCGGGTGCACCTATTCGGCCGCCATCGCTGCGAATCTCGCCATGGGGCACGAGGTGAAAGCAGCCATTCGACTGGCCAAACAATTTACGCGCGAGGCGATCAAGCAGAGCATTGCTCTCGGGCAGGGAATAGGTCCGCTGAATCACTTTGTTGCAAGCCATATAGGAGGCAAGGAAATACCTTGACCAAACCGTGTCCAGAACACAGGTTGCGTGGAAATCCGATCCGAGAAATGAACGCCTCTCACTCCAGTCTTGTGCTGGCCCCAGCTTGCGAGCCAGTCCTGTTCGAGACGCCGGCATTTACCGGGGTAGCGGGATGGTCCAGCCGGATTCCGGTTTCCGTTTCATCTGCCCCTGCCAGCCTCTTTAGCCAAGGCGAGCTTTGCAGGCGCTGATGAACGTGCGACTTGTGGATATCGCGATCGTCGGAATTTTTTCTGCGCTGGCTTTGGCAGGGGCGTATCTTTTGCTCTTTGTGCACAATGTTGAAATCTTCACTGCGATTATCTTTCTTTCAGGCGTCCTTTTTGGGACAAGAACCGGCACGCTGGTGGGCGCGATCTCGGCCGCCCTGTATGCCATCATCAACCCTTTTGGGATTTCACCGCTGCCGCTGATGGTGGCGCAGGTGGTGAGCCGGGCAGTGGCCGGTTACGTCGGCGGCCTGTTCAGGGACCGTGTCTTTACCTGGAAAAATAGCTGGCTGCGCGCCTGGTGCTTCGGCCTGGCCGGATTTGTCCTCACCTGGCTCTACATCGCGCTGGCTTTGCTAAGCAACGTTCTCACGGCGGGCTTCTCATTGCAGCAACTCAAGGTGTCGTTTGCGGCCGGGCTCATCTCTTATACCATCTTAACACTGGGCAATACCGCTATTTTTGCGCTGGCGCTACCGGTCGTCGTGGACAGTTTGCGCAAGACCTCGTATTTCAAACCATTGCGATCAAGCTAACGTATGGCAATGTTCTTCAAATCCGTCTGTTCAGCTTGGGCCGTTCTGTGGCTCGTGGCGACCGGCTGGTCTCAGGAGCGTGTTTTGCCGCCTGACTCGAGTCGGGCCAGGCCAGATTCAACGGTGGCTGCGCTCGAGGAGCCTTCAGATGAGGCGGTTGTCCAGGCCGCGCGTGTGGTGCAGCCGCGGCGGCCAGAAGCCTGGAAAGTGCCAGCCTCTGAACTGGAGCGCGTGATCGCTGAGGATATCGTCGACTACGGCTTGCTGGTGGCCGCTGCCGGGGCGCTGGACCATGGCAGCGTTGGCCAGGCCTCCCCGTTTGCCCTCAGGGGCATGACGCCACAGCAAGGGGTCGTCATGCTGGATGGCATGGTCTTGTGGAATCCGCTCGGCGGGTTTACCAGCACCGCGGTGCTGCCCATCAACCTGGTGGAAGAATTTGCCTTCACGGGCCAGGGTACACTGCCCGCCTTCGGGCTGCAGTCGCCCGCCGGCATCGTGAGTGTCAAGACCAGGACCATCGCCGGCGAGCGTCCCTACTCAAAAGTGCAATTCCGCACGGGTGATTTCGGGCATAGTGATCTCGGCATCTCCTTTGGACTGCCGATCAACAAATCGACGCATTTGTTGTTCAGCGGCAGCCGGCAGGAGTTCGACGACCTGTTTTTTGCCGACCAGGACAACATCATTCTCGAGAAACGGGATTTGGTTGATTCCCGCTTCTTTGGCAAAGTAACCTACAAAACCCGGAAGGTGGAGCTCACGTCAGTGACTTTGCTGAACAAGAATAAAGTCGAGGTGCCCGTCCCTCTGCTGCCGGATCTCGTGCCTCAGTTGACTAATCCCCGTCGCCGAAGCACCCGCCTGGATGAGCAGATCGTTGCCAAAGTCCGGAACCTGTCCGGCTCGAGCGATGAGCTGCAGGCCCGGGTGCATTTTTCGAGGATCCGACAGGAGTCTTTGGGCGACAGCTTGCTGTTTGACAACAAGACGGTCATGGTCGACGGCGCGATGCAAAACGACATCCTCGTGGGCAATCACCGCTTCGCGTTCGGAGGCGGTGCCCGGCTGTTCAGCCTGGACAGCAAGGCGCTGAAAGACCACACAGACAGCTTCGTCCATCTGTTTGTGCGTGCTGATTTCGCTTTGACCTCCAGGCTGTCCATCGGCTTGCAAGGACGGTCGGAAAAGTATGCCGGCTATTCAGCGCGAATGTTACCCTCCTTACGCCTGGACTACACATTTTCTGAGCAAACGGTCTTGTGGTTCGGCGCCCGGCAAGCGATTCGCTACCCGAGCTTCTCGGAGAGATTTTGGCCTTCGGAGTCTTATGTCGGCAATCCTGACCTGGGGGTCGAAGAGAGCAGCGCACTCGAGCTCGGCGTCAAATGGGCCGCGCGCCCCAATCTGAACATCGAATCGACGATATTTGCCAATCGCGTCGATGATTGGATTGGCAACACGCTGCTCAAAGACGCGCCCGCATTTGGCCCGCAAAATCTCGACCGCCGCACCATTTCTGGTGTTGACTTCAAACTTGTTTGGGATTATCTTCGGGGCGGGCAGGCTGGTGTCGTGAGCTCATTCTTGAACGTGAGCCAAAGTGAGAAGGTCAAGCAATTGCAGGTGCCGGAATATTCCATCTATAGTTACCTCGAATACGGTCACCCTTTTTTCGAGGAGTATGTGTTCGTCCGGCTGCGAGTGAGTGGGCGGTTCTACGGAGAGCGGTGGGGGTTCGTCTATCCGGCGGGCGCATCCTTGCCGGTTTTCGTTTCGCGCTCGCCGCTGGCCGTGGCGGACGCAAAAGTCTCGCTCGTTTTTGCTGATGCGACGTTGACCATTTCGTATGAGAACCTCTTCGACAGACGCTACGAGCTGGTTCCCGGCTTTTCGATGCCGCCCCGGATGCTGAGATTTGGCGTGGCATGGGAGTTTCTGGATTAGCCTGGATTATTCATAGGCCGGACAAGCCGGAGCCAACAAAGATTAAGAGCGCACGCAAAGGCGCAGAGCCGCAAAGAATACGCTAAGGATTCTCTTTGCGATCCCTTTGCGCCTTCGCGTCTTTGCGTGAAATCTTTGGTTTGACTTGTCAGATACTAATGCAGCAATCACAGCAAATGAATGGAACGCGGATTTAACGGATAGAACGGATTTACACGGATCTTATTTTGGGTGAAAACCAATGAATTCATGAGCCACATGATCCTCATTCCGCTGACTTCGACACATTATGTCCAATCCGTTCCGATCCGTTAACACGAAGTTCACGAAGAACACGAAGAAAAAACAGGACTTAGAGAGTAACGTTGACAAGCTTTTGATAAACTCCAGTCCAGGAAAGGAGATGAATCATGCCAGAAGAAACCATTTTCAGCAAGATCATCCGCAAAGAAATCCCCGCGGACATCGTTTTTGAGGATGAGTGGGTAGTGGCCTTTCGCGATATCCATCCACAAGCTCCGACGCATGTGCTGATCGTGCCGAAAAAGCTCATCCCGACCGTCAACGACGTCACCTCCGGCGACGAGCCGCTCCTGGGCCGCTTGTTCACCGCTGCGGCCAGGATCGCGAAGGAGGAAGGCATCGCCGAGGGGGGCTACCGGCTGATCGTCAACTGCAACCGGGATGGCGGCCAGGAGGTGTTTCATTTGCACATGCATCTGGTTGGGGGCCACAAACTGGGCCGGATGTTGCCGAGACCGTAAATCCTTCAATTTACACAATCCGTTGAGGTGGTCATGAGAGCATTATTCCATTTGGGGGTTGCTGCCGTTGGTGTTGTGTGCCTGTCCATTGCGGGGTGCGAGAGGGAAACCGAGAAACAACCCACTCCGACAGGAAGGGGTGAGAGGCTTCAGGCTGCTGAACCCGAGGTTCGGACCCCCGCTGCAATCGATACGACGCTGACCTTTTCTTCTGGGGACGGCTTGCAGGTGACGGCGGACCTGAGAATCAAACATGAGCGAACTGCGCCCTTCATCGTCCTCTTTCATCAGGCGGGATGGAGCCGGGGCGAATACCAGGAGATCCTCCCCAGGCTCAGCGATATGGGATTCAACTGTATGGCCATTGACCAGCGTTCCGGCGGCGCGGTCAACGGCATCCAGAATGCCACGCAAGAGCGTGCGACCCGTGCCGGCAAACCGACGACCTATCTCGATGCTTACCAGGACATGATGGCCGCCATGAAGTTTGCCCGCGCCCACTACGCCAGGGGCAAGCTGATTGCATGGGGGAGCTCCTACTCGGCGGCTCTGGTCATCAAACTTGCCAGCGATGCGCCGGCGTTGATCGACGGTGTGCTCGCGTTTGCGCCCGGGGAGTATTTCGCCAGATTTGGTGCAGGGCCGGACTATGTCACCCGGGCGGCAAAGAAGGTGCGGTGCCCGGTTTTCATGACCTCCGCAAAGCGCGAGAAACAAAACTGGGCAGGCGTATTCGACGCTATCCCGGGCAAAGCCAAACACTCGTTTGTGCCCGAAACTGCCGGCAATCACGGGTCGCGCGCGCTGTGGAAAAAGTTCAATGACAGCGGTGCTTACTGGCAAGCGGTGCAGCAATTTCTCGCGCAGTATTTCCTGCGGGAGGCAAAAGGCGCGCGCGAGTGATCCCACGCTTCGACACCGTGCGGATTCTGCGTCGGTGCGTTAAGACGATGCCAACTCCGCAAGATCCGGGAAAGCGACCCACAAGGGGTCGGGGCTACAAGTTAATGTGAGTGTTGCAATTTGAGCTTCGCATGTCATTTGTTGTCATTTGCGCTGCGGGCGCCATTGAGCAAGCAAGGACCAAATAGTATTCATATAAGTATTTGATGATGCATATCTTAACGGGATAAAGAGGTGTGGGGCTGTCCAAAAAGGTTCCTCGTGCCTGTCATTTCGAGCGAAGCGAGAAATCTGTTCGTGAACATCCTGATCATCGAGCCCTATTTGACCGGCTCGCACAAGGCCTGGGCGGAAGGCTACCAGAAGCACAGCCGCCATCGCATCGACCTTCTGAGCCTTCCGGGCAATTTTTGGAAGTGGCGCATGCATGGCGGCGCGGTCACGCTGGCGCGGGAGTTTCTCTGCAAAGACCTGAAGCCCGATGTGCTGCTCGTCACCGACATGCTGGACCTGACGACCTTTCTGGCATTGACGCGCAAAAAGACCACTGGCATTGCGACGGCGGTCTATTTTCATGAAAATCAGCTCGCCTACCCCTGGTCCCCGCAGGACCGGGATGTGCAGAAAAGTCGCGACAGCCACTACGGCTTCATCAACTACACAACGGCGCTTGCCGCGGATCGTGTTTTCTTCAATTCGAGCTACAATCAGAAAAGCTTCCTGAACGAATTGCAGCGCTTCCTCAAACACTTCCCCGACCACAAGGACCTGCGGAATGTGGAGAGAATCAGGGCCAAAAGTACAGTCCTTCCCCTGGGCCTCGACTTGGCCCGGTTTGACCGGCATAAACGTGAAGCCCGCGAGTTGAACCCCAAAACACCGCTCGTGCTCTGGAATCACCGCTGGGAGTTTGACAAGAATCCGGGAGAGTTTTTCAAGGCCTTGTTCCGCCTGGCCGACAAGGGGTTGGATTTTGAGGTCGCGCTGCTGGGCGAGTGCTTCAGCCGTCAGCCGGAAGCGTTCTTGCAGGCACGGGAGAGGCTGGGTGCACGCATTGTGCATTTTGGCTACTGTGAGGGGGAGGCCGAGTACGCAAGCTGGCTCTGGCGCGCCGATCTTTTGCCGGTGACCTCGAACCAGGATTTTTTCGGCGCCAGCGTGGCAGAAGCGATCGCCTGCGGCTGCCATCCAATCCTGCCGCGACGCCTGGCTTATCCGGAGCTAATTCCCGCAGAGCTGCACAACGAGATCCTCTACGACACGTTTGATGAGCTGCTGAATCGGCTCGAGGCCGCCATTGTTGCCGTTGTGCCCAAGGACGAGCGCCTGGCGCGCGCTGTTCGACAGTTTGACTGGCAAACGATGGCACAGCGGTACGACGATGCCTTTCAACGCATGATATAGACGTGTCGTCGAAAAGGGGTATTCAATCTCAGGCCAATAAGCGCAGATCCGCACCACTTCTCATCTTTTGCATTTTTGGGCAACAAATAAGAAGAAGTAACACAAGCCTGCATTTTGGGCAAGACGAAAACAAACAAACTCTGCGATCTTGGCGGCCTCGGCGTGAGATTAAATGCGTAATAGTGTTTCCGAATTAGCGTACTAAGTCCTGAAGTGTCGCGGCCGCCCCATCCCGACGCGAATCCCCGGCCCCTTCACCGAGCGCTGAGGCTGCGTGGACGCCGCCAAAATAGACATCTTTGACCTGCCAGACATTCACAGGCCACCTCTGCTTCAATTCTGCCAGGATCTCTGGCTCAAACCCTGGCTCGATCTGGACAAGGTCACCATCCCAGTGCAAACGTGGCGATTCGATGGCCTCATGGATGTTCATCCCAAAATCGATGACATTGCTCAACACTTGCAGCAGTGCGGTCCGGATTCGTTTGCTGCCGCCGCTGCCAACAACCAGGCAAACCCGGTTTTCTTTCAGGAGCACAGATGGTGACATCATGGAGGCGACTCTCAATCCTGGCGGGCTGGCGTGAAAGCCATCGGGGTGCAGATCATCTTCTCCCATCATGTTGTTGAGCATGATACCGGTGCCGGGGACAACGTAGCCGGAGCCTTCACCGTTGGAACACGATAGGCTGGCCGCATTCCCCTCCTGATCGACAATACTCACGTGGGTCGTCCCGCCAAACGCCCTTCTGACTGCTTCCACGCTGAGCGATAGACGGTCATCTGAATTCTCCCCCTGCAAAAGCCCGTGCCGTTCTCGGCTCCGGTGCACTTCCTGCATGAGGGTGATCAGACCTGCAAGATGTGACAGGGTGCCAAACTCCGGGGCTTCCACCATGCCTCTCTGGAGCAAGAGCAGGGAGTAGGCCAGGAGTGCGCCCCCAAATGAAGGCGGAGGATTGGTCAGGAGCTGATAATGACGATAGGTCCGGGTTAAGGGCTTCCTTTCGATCACGTGATACGACGAGAAATCTTCGCGGGTCAGCAGCCCGCCGTGTTCACGCATATCACTGGCGATCTGCTGCGCCAGCTCTCCTTCATAGAAGGGTCTGTCGCCTGCTGCAGGCAGGATTTCCAGAAAAGATGCCAGGTCCCGGTTGACATAGCGGTCGCCTTCACGAAGAAACTCGCCGCCTGGGGCAAAAATATTCTTCGCGCCCTGCGTCAGCGTCATGATGGGGTGTAGCAGGTCGAGTACATAGGCCTGCGTCCTGTTCAGCGGCACGCCGTCACGAGCGAGCTGCACGGCCGGTGCGATGACCTCTTGCAAAGGTAACCGCCCGAGAGCCCGATGCGTATACAGAAGACCGCGGAGCGTGCCGGGAACCGCCGCAGAACCCTGGCCCACATTAAAGACCTGTTCCGAGCCCGGGAAGTGGACCGTTACGGGCAAAAAGTGTGGTTGTAAGTCCTGGGTTTGCAGCCCTCGTCCAGGCGTATCCGCAAAAAAGTCGTACAATACAGCCTTGCCGTTGGTTGGCCGGGCCAGAAGAAACCCGCCGCCCCCGAGGCTGGTGAGCGGGGGTTCGGCGACGACCGAGGCAAATCCTGCCGCGACCACTGCATCGAAGGCATTGCCCCCATTTTTCAAGGTTTCGCATGCCGCTTCAGTGACTCGAATGTGTCCGCTTGCAACAACCGGTTTCATGCTCGCATCCTTACGATAATTTGGGTGTTGTCAAAAGTTTGTTCACCTCGTAATATCTAAGTGCTGAATTCAAGATACTTATACAGCTCACCCACACCATCCGCCTGCACCAATAGACCGCAACGCGGTCAAACATCACAGCTTTGTCATCACGCGACCAGGTCGCACTGATTCCCCTTGGCGAGATTCGATCAGGCAGCAAAGCGTAAGATCTCGACTTCGGCGCCATTCTTGACGGCGGACTCGGCCCGGTGCAACAGGGTTGCAGTGATTTCTTCAGATAGGTGGTACTCGGACAATTGCCTCTGCAAG
>JBHHXT010000180.1:0-10158 GCA_046757165.1 bacterium
TATGATTGCAGAAATATTCAATCTACAAAATCCCTGGCGCTCTGACGCCTCGTTTTCATTCCATCTCAAGCCGAGAGCGATTTTGCCAAAGCTGTTGGAGAATCTCGCGAACAAGAGGATTCTCAGTTTGATAGGCAGCCGCCAGGTCGGGAAAAGCTCATTGCTCTATTTGATGATTGAATTCCATAAAAAAACATTATCCGGACATCGAAACCAGGATTGTTTCTAATTCAGAATTTGTGCACGGCCTCTGAACCTGGCGTGGGGCGAGACCCTCGCCAGGTGGGAGGCAAGCTTATGGTGCCGCCCGGCACTCCCTACTGCAGCAAAATCATTTTGCGACTGGCAACGAAAGCTTCTTCCATTTTCACTTGCAAAAAGTACATACCGCTCGCCACCAATTCACCGCTTCCGTCAAAAAAAACAAAAGTGACTTAAAAAGTTCTTGACATTGATGCCGGGAATATGTAAATAGTGTTAAATATCGAACTAACGGTAATAAAAGTTTTTACGGATTTAATAGGCGCGTCACCGAACACCCTTACGAAGGTTCCGAACCATCGCAAGGGTTCGGTCTTAAAAGCTGTTCCACCTTTCAAGAGATCATCGTGTTTTTGCAGATTCTGTGGCTTCCAATTCTTTTGTTGTCAAATGAATTCTTGTCGAAGGAACCGGTGCAGATGGCAGCTCAAACGGAGAGTCCCGGGAAAGCGGCTCGAGTAGAAGTAAACGGGATTCAACTTTATTATGAGATCTCAGGAAGCGGTCCTTATCTTGTTTTGATCGAGGGGCTGGGGGTTGCAACCTGGCTGTGGGAGCGGCAGGCAGTGGATTTTGCCAATCATTTCACGACTGTTGTTTATGACAATCGCGGCGTCGGCAAATCCGGCAAACCGCCGGGTCCGTACTCTATCAGCATGATGGCCGACGACCTTGCCGGGTTGATGCAGGCGCTGAAGATTCCCAAAGCCCACATTCTCGGAGTCTCGATGGGTGGGTTTATTGCTCAGGACTTCGCGCTGCGCTATCCCGACAAAGTGGACAAACTGGTCCTGGTTTCGACCAGTGCCGGGGGCCCGGACCATGTCCCGATGTCGCAAGAAACGCTTACGGCGATGTTTAGTCATGAAGGGTCGGCGCGCGATGTCATTCGCAGGAAACTTGCCCTGGCCTTTTCGGACGCATTCATGCAGACTCCCGAAGTAGAGCATCTTATCGACCTGCGGCTCGAGGATCCGCAACCGCAGGCAGCTTTCATGGCCCAGGTCGCTGCGGGGACGCGGTTCAATCTCTCCGACAAGGTAGGGGAGATCAGCGTGCCCTGCCTCATCGCAGCCGCGACGGGAGATGTTGTCGTCCCGGTAGCGAACGCGTACAACCTGGCGAAGAGAATCCCCAACAGTCAGTTGCGGATCTACGACGGGCTTGGTCATCAATTCTTTGTCGAAAGCCCGGAGCCATTCAATCAGGATGTTATTGAGTTTCTCACCGAGAACTAATTGGGGAAATCCATGGATCAGCTTCAGAATGCCATTGTTGAAGATTTCGGCAGCGGGTATGTCAAATTTGGTCACAGCGAATTGCTCGGCCGGGTCGTGGGGTTGCTGCTCTGTACAGACACGCCGCTTACCGAGGAACAGATCAGCCAGGAGTTGCATGTCAGCAAAAGTCCCATCAATCAGATTACCAGACGATTGGAACAGCTCAATTTGGTCCGCCGAGTCCGGTTGCAAGGCGATCGCAAGTTCTACTACCAGGTCTCATCGGATTTGTTCCTTCAAGCTGGAATCAATCTCTCTCGCCTCTATGAAGACAACTTACGCATCGCAGAAACCCATTTGCAGGTGGTCCTGGAGAAGTATCGAACCGCCGAAGCTGAAGAGCGGGCAAAGCTCGGGATCATTGCCGAGCGTCTGATCAAGATGCGGGAGTTCCATCTCCGGCAGGTCCAGTCCTATGAACGATTCATCGGCGAATGGCGAACCGCCAAGATGAATTTGCCGACCGTCGAGGAATACGCAGAAAGACTCCAGGTGAGTGCGGCTTGAACGTCAAGCCGGCGACGTCGCCTCAAAATGAGAGTTCAAATGAATGGTGCTTGGGTAAACGTAGATGGTGTTCGGATCTATGTGGAAAGAAAAGGAAGCGGCGCGCCCCTGCTTCTGATCCCGGGCCTCGGCGCGGGGACGTGGCTGTGGCGCAGGAGTGCGGCCGCCTTAGCGCGGGAGTTTAAGCTGATCATGCCCGAGCTGCGGGGAAGCGGCAGGTCGGACAAACCCGACCACCGCTATTCTATTGCACTTTTTGCTGCGGACCTGGTCGGCCTGCTAACGGAGATGGGCATTTCCAAAGCTCACCTCCTCGGTGTCTCCATGGGGGGGTTTGTTGCACAATATTTGGCCGCGAAATATCCTGAAAAGGTCATCTCGCTCATTTTGGCTGCGACCTCACCTGGCGGGGATGAGGCGATCGGACCCGACGGCGATGTGCTGAGCCGCACGATTCGACCGAGAGGAAAGACCCGGAAAGAACGTCTGGAAGATGGCTACGCCTTCAACTTCACGCCGGAATTCATACGCCGCAATCCTGAGCAGCTCGAGCGCATCACAGCGTGGCGGACTCAGTACCCACAAGCGGAATTTGCCTATTACAGGCAGCTGCTGGCGGGGAACGCCTATGACGGCACGGGCGTTGCCCGGGATATTTCCGTTCCGACGCTCATCTGCGCTGGCAAAGAGGACCCACTGGTTCCTCTCGATGACGTCTTTCTACTGCAGGAAAAAATTCCGCACGCAGCCCTGAAAATATTCGAGGGCAAGCATCTTTTCTTTTTCGAGCACTATCGGGAATTCAACCGTGAGATTCTCGATTTTCTCAAAAAGGTCAGGGCCGACCGGGAGGATGAAACCGTGAACAGTGTGACATCTTTGCGTCAATCAGAGGCCTAGGTCATGCACCTTGGGGACTATTTGGCTCGACGGTGTGTTTACACCCCGGCGCGGGTGGCGCTTGTGGATGCCGGCCCTCGGCCGCCGGCGCGGTACACTTACGCGGCGCTGAACGGGCGCGCCAACCGCCTTGCTCAGTGGCTGAGCCGAAATGGCATCGAAAAGGGCGACCGCGTTGCCATGCTCGCCGGCGATGGCATCCATTATTATGAGGCATTTTTTGCCTGCGGCAAGCTGGGCGCGGTCTTCGTACCCTACAATTGGCGGCTGCACCCGCGGGAAGTTGAAAGCCAGATCAAACTTACGACCCCCGCGATCCTGTTTCACACTCTGGATAAGCCTTTGGACTCGATCGTCGACCACCTGCAAAAATGCCAGGGCATGCCACAAATGGTGCCGCTCACTGATCTCGAGAATCTCAATCAAGAGAGCGAGCTGACCAAAACCGAAGCGGTGGCATGCGAATCATTGACCGAAACGGACACCGCCTGTCTGCTCTTTACCGGCGGTACCACGGGCGCGCCGAAGGCGGCACAAATCAGCCATCGACAAGTTGTCTGGAACACCCTCAACGCCCTGCTCGCTGACGTTTTGGGCTCGGATACGTTTATCAATATTTTTCCCATGTTTCATGCCGGTGGGCTGTTTGCCTTTTCGATCCCTTTGTTGATTTTGGGTGGAACGGTTGTCCAGACCCGGAAATTCGACCCCGAAAAAGTCCTGAGCCTGATCGAAAGCGAGCAGGCAACCCTCTTTGCTGGCGTTCCAACAACATTCCACATGCTGAAGTCAGCGCCGAATTGGAAGAAAGCTGATTTGAGCTCTTTGCGATACTGTCTGAGTGGCGGGGCGCCCCTGCCGGTGGGTTTGATCAAGCAATATAAGGAAGAAAAGGGTGTCGTCTTCCGCCAGGGCTTTGGGCTCACCGAGTTCGGGCCTGACGCTTTTTCGCTTGCAAGTGAAGACGCGGAGCGCAAGGCCGGGTCCATCGGCAAGCCCAATTTCTTCGTCGACGCCCGGGTGGTGGACCCCGGGACCAACCAGCCGCTCGGCTCCGGTCAGGTCGGCGAGCTGACGTTGCGTGGCCCCGTGGCCACGACGGGTTATTTTTCCAACCCCGCAGCCACGGAGGCTGCCTTTGATTCCGAAAACTATTTTCACACCGGCGACCTCGCGTATGTCGACGACGAGGGCTACTTCTTTATCGTCGACAGGCTGAAGGAGATGTACATCAGCGGCGGCGAAAACGTCTATCCGGCCGAGATCGAGGCCGTGCTGTACACCCACCCCGGGGTCGAGATGTGCGCGGTCATCGGTGTGGATGATGAGAGGTGGGGACAGGTGGGATGTGGTTTTGTCGTGCCGAGTCAGAGCTGGAAACCAGATGAAGGGGTGCTGCTCGCTTATCTGCGCGAGAATTTGGCCAAATATAAAGTACCCAAAACCATCATTTTTCGGCAGAGCTTGCCATTGTCCGGGGCGGGCAAGATTCTCAAAACCCGGTTGCGAAAGCTGGTTGCAGAGGAAGAGTTCCGTGATTGAGCTGAACCCGCCGGTCGGCATTGTCAGTACGGGCATGTACTTGCCTGCGACTTTCATGACCGCCGCTGAGATTGCGCAAGAGAGCGGTCTGCCTGAATGGGTCGTGCGTGAAAAACTCGGCATCGACAAAAAATACAGGGCCGGAGCGGACGACCACCCCAGCGAAATGGCCATTCGGGCTGCACAAGACTGCCTGTCGAAGTGTGAGATTGCCCCTGAGGAAATTGACCTCGTTTTGTGTACGACGGAAGAATGGAAAGAACATCTCCTGTGGACGGCGGGAATCCATCTGGCACATGAAATCGGAGCCACGAATGCCTGGGCCATGGACATCCATATGCGGTGCTGTACCACAATTGCTGCCATCAAGCAGGCAAAGGATATGATGCTTGCCAATGAGGAGATCAACACCGTCCTGATCGCCGGCGGGTACACGGTTGCCGATTTCATCAATCTCGAGAATCAGCGCACCTCGTTTATGTTCAACATCGGCGCCGGGGCCGGGGCGCTGCTCTTGAAAAAGAACTGGCCGCGCAACCATATCCTGGGCAGCCACCTCATGAGCGACGGCAGCATGAGCAAACATGTCATCGTTCCGGCCAGCGGCACGGTGCAACACCCGACGGACGCAGCCGTGGCCGATGGCCTGTTCACCTTCGACCTGGTGGAACCGGAAGCGATGAAGAACCGGCTCAACGAGGTCTCGATGGACAACTGGATGCACTGCATCGACGAAGCGCTGCGAAAAAGCGGCGCGAAACCGGATGGCCGCCCCTACTCGCGGGCGGATCTCACGTACTTGAACATGATTCTGGTCAAGCCTTCTGCGCACAAGGATATGCTCGCACGTCTCGGCCTGCAGGAAGAGCAATCCGTGTATCTCAACCACATCGGCCACATCGGCGAGCAGGATAGCATCATTTCGATCATCGAGGGTGAAAAGCAGGGCAAACTCAAAGAGGGTGATTTGATGATCATGGTTGCTGCCGGGATCGGTTATGTGTGGGGAGCGGCGTGTGTGAGATGGGGAGAGGGTGGGTAACGTGAGACGTGAGACGTGAAATGCGGCGGCGCGCGTGGTGACATGGCACGGTTCAGTCGTGTTCGGTCAAGTTTCAGAGCTCATTCCTGCGCCGGAAGAAGAAAGGAAGAGCTAAACGCAAGGTTTGCCAGGTTTGCGCCAGGAGCGCCCAGGAAAAAAACGAAAGAAGGGGTGACCTGGTCGATGGGTGTTCTTCTCCCTGATTGCAGCTTTGATGGCGCTCTCTGCGTTCTTAGCGTTTCCTTAGCGAACTTAGCGGTTAATTATTGTCAGTTATCAAATAATCCAGACGGGGTTCTGGCGAGATGGCGCGGCAAGCATCACATTACGTCACGGATTGGTTGGAGAAGCGTGCAAAGCTGACGCCTGACCGCATCGGTCTGCAAGATGCGGCCAGCGGCCGGGAGTTCTCCTTTGCCGAATGGAATGAGCAAGCGAACCGGAGCGCCAATTTCCTGCGCCACCTCGGGGTTGAAAAGGGCGACCGCGTTTCGGTCTATGCGAGTAATTGTGTGGAATATCTCGATCTCTTGTTTGCCTGCGGCAAAATTGGCGCGATTCTCCACAATCTGAACTGGCGGCTGACTGTCAAGGAGCTGGAAGGGATTGTTATCGAGGCTAGCCCAAAAGTCTTGCTCTTCTCTTCCGAGTGGGCAGGACACGCACGGGCGTTGCGTTCGCTTGTTGCGGGGATTCAGCACCTCGTATCTTTTGGAGAGCGGGCGGGGTCCGGAGAGGTGGCATTCGGGGAGCGCGAGCACTGTTCGACACGGTTGGCCGATCGTCCGGATCTAGGCCTCGATGACCCCTGGGCCATCTTCTACACCGGAGGCACCACCGGTCTGCCCAAAGGCGCCGTCCTGACCCACGGCAACATGACCTGGAACAGCATCAACACGGTCATGAGCTGGGGCCTCACCTGCGAGGATGTCGCGCCGCTGCAATTGCCGCTCTTTCACATCGGTGGGCCGAATATTTTTATGCTGCCATTGGTGCATGTTGGCGGGCGCACCATTCTCTGCAAAGAGTTCAACGTCGAGCAGACCTTTGATTTGATTGAAGGAGGTGGCGTCACGCACTTTGTCGGCGTTCCCACCATGTATGTGATGATGCAGCAGCACCCGCGTTGGCAGACGGCCGACTTCGCGCGGCTCGAGCTGGTCATCAGCGGAGGGGCGCCCTGTCCCCGGCCGGTCATGCAAAAATTCTGGGACAAAGGGGTTGACTTCAAGCTCGGCTACGGCCTCACCGAAGCCGCGGGAAACAATTTCTGGCTGCCTGACAAAGATGTGGAGCGCAAACCCGGTTCGGTTGGCTTTCCGCTTTTTCATATCGATATGAAAATAATTACAGAAGCGGGCACGCCTTGCAGGCCAGGGGAGGAAGGGGAGCTGTTGATCAGAGGGCCGCATGTTTCACCCGGCTATTGGAAGCAACCGGCTGAAACCGCAAAATGTTTCAAAGACGGGTGGCTTCACACCGGGGATCTGGCAAAGCAGGACGAAGAGGGCTATTTCTACATCATTGGGCGGCGCAAGGAGATGTTTATCAGCGGCGGGGAAAATGTTTATCCGGCAGAGGTCGAAAGTGCGATGGTTGCTCATCCGGCTGTGGCTGAGGCGGCGCTCATCGGCGTCCCGCATGAAAAATGGGGAGAAGTGGGAAAAGCATTCGTTGTGTTAGAAAAAAGCCAGAGCTTGACCGAAGCAGGGTTGTTGGATTTCCTGGGGTCAAGGCTGGCGAAATACAAAATCCCCAAGTCGGTTGTCTTCATCGATGCATTGCCGAAGACGGCGGTCGGCAAGATTGACAAGAAGATTCTGGCGAAAAAACGTGAAACGTGAAATGTGAGACGTGAGACGTGTTTACTCCTCCCATCGCTGACATCGTTGGGGGGTGGTAGGCGCTTTATTCAAGCGGTGAAGTTCGGTGTTCAGCCTTTCGGCTGTTGCCATCTAAAACCTTGCGAAGGTTCGAAACCTTCGCAAGGTTGCTCGGTCACTTGTGCTTTTCTGGCATACAAAACCGCATCACCATAATTTCTGGATTGGAGGTGGTAAGCGTCAAGAAACGTAACTACGGTATTTTGACTGTCAAAGCAAACAGAAGCGGTTTACAAACCAAGGAGGAGAAAATGAGAACGATCAACCTCTCTTTCGCTGTGTTTTGTGTTCTTTTGTTGAGCGTTTCGCTCGTATGGGCACAAACAGGAACCATTCAAGGGAAAGTCACAGACCAGGATGGCAAGCCCTTGCCGGGAACAAACGTGCAAATCGTTGGCACCGACCTGGGCGCGGCAGCTTCGGATGACGGCAGTTACACCATTCCGAATGTCCCCGCTGGCACGTACACCTTGTCGGCGACCTTTATTGGCCATTTTGAGAGCAAAACCGAGGTGCAGGTTCTCTCGGGTGAAACGGCTGCGGTCGATTTCAGCCTGGAAGAAAGCGCTTTGCCGGGCGAAACCCTGGTTGTCAGCGCCTCTCGCCGGCCTGAAAAACTGACCGATTCGCCGGCTTCCATCTCCGTGGTGACGGCCAGGGAGTTGAAGCGGAGCTCCGGATTTACCTACAGTGAGGGCTTGATGAAGGCCAAGGGCGTCGACGTTTACCGCACCGGCATCGATGGGGTGGGCATCAATGCGCGCGGTTTCATGACCGCTTACAGCTACAGAATGCAGCTCATGGCCGATGGGCGGAATTCGATGCTTCCCGGTGCGGGGTTGGCTGCGGGCAATTTGTTGCCGGTCGCCCGGGATGACATTGAACGGATGGAAACCATTCTCGGTCCCAGCTCTGCATTGTACGGACCGAATGCGCACAACGGTCTGGTCAATGTGATTACCAAGCACCCGCGTGATTCGGAAGGCACGACTCTGACCGTGGGCGGCGGCAACCGGTCACAGTTTGTGAGCCGCTTCCGCCACGCCCAGGTCGTGGGAGAGAAATTCGCCTTCAAAGTGAATGGTGAATTCTTGCGGGCGGATGATTTTGTGAAAAACGACACGGCGGCTGTCAACCCGACGACCGGCGCTGTTGCGTTCGAAGATCCCGATCTCAACATCAAAAACATTCGCCTCGATGCTTCTGCTTACGTTACGCTGATGGATAACACGGAAGCCATCGGAACTTTCGGGTACGGCAACACCCGCTCAGTGGGCACCACGAACCTGGGGCGCAACCAGATCGACGGTTGGATTTACAAATATTATCAGGTCAGGGTCAACTCGCCGCATTTCTTTGTGCAAGGATATTTGACCACGAACGAGGCCGGGGATACCTATCCGCTCGATGGCGCAGCTTCGCTGGAGGCAAATACCGGTCTTTCCCGGGAGCAGGCCATTGACGTGGTCCGATTTGTAGACAACTCCAAGCGTTACAATTTGGAAGCGCAAGCCAACTTTAACTGGCAGGGCATCCATGTGGTCGCGGGCATCGCCCATGAAGACAGTCGGCCGGTCAGCAAGGGAACTTTTCTAACGGACACGACCGGCAACAAGCTGACTCTGAAACAAACGGGTTTCTATTCTCAGGCAGAAAGAGACCTGGGCGAGTCTTTTAAGATTGTCCTCGCTGGCCGCTACGATACTCATGACAGCTATGAGAGTCAATTCAGTCCAAGGGCTGCTCTGGTTTACAGACTGCGCGGCAAGGGGGCGTTCAGGTTTACGTTCAACCGGGCATTCCAGGCGCCAGCCATTCTGCAGCAGGAGCTCTTTTTCCCGATATTGGAAGTTGCCCCGGGAATCATGCTGGTTGGCCGAGGCAACGGTCGTGGCCTGACTTTGGCAAACGGGTCCAAGATCAAGCCGTTGGACGTGGAAACGAACACCACCTTCGAGGTCGGGTACAAGGGCTTGCTTTCTGACAAACTCTACCTTGACGTCAATGCTTACCAAAGCAAGTATGAAAAGTTCATCAGTCCTCTCACCACCGTTGGCAATCTTGCAGGCGGGAACCCGGTGGTCGCCCAAGGCGACGGCGCCATAACCGCACCTGAAGTGACGCTGACCTATCTGAACTTTGGTGAAGTCAAAATTATGGGTCTGGACCTGGGCCTCACCTACCAGGTTTCGAGGAACCTCAGTTTCTGGTTCAACTATTCTTACGTCGACCCGGAAAACATCAAGAAAAATTCAGCGAACGACCTGAATGGGGATGGCGTGGTGGACGATAGCGAGGCGGATAACCTGAGTTTCAACACGCCTCAAAACAAATTCAACTTCGGGGTTGCATTCAGTGATTTGTTGGCCAAAGGAACCTACCTGTCGGTGAGCATGCGCCATGTCGATGAATTCGATTTCATTTCCGGCCGCCACCGCGCGACAAAGGCCGGAGCCGGTACCGGTGCGTTCCAATTCAAAGACCATGGTCCACTGGGAGGGTTCGAGTCGTTTGATGTAAGTTTCTCTTACGCCATGAAAAACGGGGTCACCCTGAACATCTCTGCAACCAACATTTTTGATACGGAGATGCGGGAAATGGTTGCTTCCCCGGCAATTGGCCGTCTGCTCGTTGGCGAGCTGAAATACAATTTCAACCTGATGCGGCACTAACCCATCGAAGTTGGGCTAAGTCTCATTCTGGAGATTCCGGGGTTGTCGAGGACCCCGGCGTCCGCCGCGGG
>JBHHXT010000181.1:0-10103 GCA_046757165.1 bacterium
AATTATCCAGGCTAAGCAATCCGAAACAAATTCAAAACACGAAAATCGAATCCTGCGGGCGTTGACCCATGTTCGAATTCGTTTTGGCAGGCCAAGTTTTTTTTCGAATCTGGAGTTTGTGATTTCGATTTTCCGGTTTGATCGGCTTATGTGGTTCAGGGCCCTCGCCGGAAACCGGGGAGCTTTCTTGCTCCCATCTGGCAAGTGCTCTCGGGGTTCGTCGATAATGCAATTAGAAACTGAAATTATCACCGGTGATAGTTGCAAACGGACCAGACTTGATAAGTGACCCCGTACCAGAAGCAGAAACTGAGGAGAAATAGTCATGGCATCATTCGGAGATCTGAGTCGAATTGGTGGTAATATTCAGGCCCTGCAAGCTCTCAACTCACTAAACGTCATCAACAAAGAATTAGGAATACGTCAACTGCGTCTGGCAACCGGTAAACGCATCAATTCTGCCGAGGATGACGCGGCCGGCTTCGTTATCAGCCGGACGTTGCAGGCGCGCGGGCGGGGTTTGAGCACGGCGCTCAACAATGTTGGCGATGCAAAATCGATGCTTTCTGTGGCCGAAGGGGGTCTTGAAAGTATTCTGGACATTCTCGAAACCATGAAGGAAAAAGTCACGCAGGCCGCCAGTGATACGCTTGGCACCTCGGAACGAAACGCTATCGAGGATGAACTGGATGCGCTGACAGCCGAAATCGACGACATTGTGACTGAGACAACCTTCAATGGCAACTCCTTGCTGACCGACGTCGACAAAACAATTCAGACCGGCGCCGAAACCACCGACACGCTGGTCGTCGCAGTTACGACCCAAAACCACACGGCCGGCGCACTGACTGTCGCCGACGCCAACATTACCGTGTCTTCTTCATCCTATGCCTCAGCCGCCCTGGGCAATATCAACACGGCGATTACCACCGTCAAGAACAGTATCGCTTCCGTCGGCGCGAGCCAGGCCCGTCTGGCCACAAAAGAGTCGACTCTCTCTACCGCCATTACCAACACGGAAGCCTCACGAAGCCGGATCGCCGACGCTGATTTTGCCAAAGAACAGCTCGAGGCTCTGAAGTCGCAGATCATGCAACAGACCGCAACCGCTGCTCTTGCACAAGCCAACGCGGCGCCGCAAGTCGTTCTATCGCTATTCGGTTAATAGCAAGGTTTAGCTCGCGAGAAATGAGAACCATCTAAGAATTTGATAAAACTGGAGAGATAAAATGGCTTCTTTTGGGGACTTAAGTCGAATCGGTGGCAATATTCAAGCGCTGCAAGCGTTGAATTCCCTGAATGTCATCAACAAAGAACTGGGGCTTCGGCAATTGAGGCTGGCCACCGGTAAACGAATCAATTCTGCCGAGGACGACGCTGCGGGTTTTGTTATCAGCCGAACGTTGCAGGCCAGAGGAAAAGGGTTGTCGGTTGCCCTGTCCAATGTCGGCGACGCGAAATCCATGCTTTCGGTGGCAGAGGGGGGTCTCGAGAGTATTCTCGATATCCTGGAAACCATGAAGGAGAAGGTCACGCAAGCCGCGAGCGACACGCTTGGTAACTCGGAAAGGAACGCCATCGATGACGAGCTGGACGCCCTGACGAATGAAATCGATGATATTGTGGCGGAAACGACCTTCAACGGCACCATCCTTCTGGACGGAACCACATTGACCATCCAGACAGGTGCGGAGACCACCGACACCCTGCTGGTCACAGTCAGCTCCTCTGACCACGACTCGGCGGCTCTGGGGGTTATAGACGCGAGCATCAATGTTTCGTCTGCTGCCAATGCTTCCACGGCCCTGTCGCGAGTCAACACAGCCATCACCACGGTCAAGAACAGCATTGCCAGTATCGGCGCGGACCAGGCGCGTTTGGCCACGAAGGAATCGACGTTGTCCACGGCCATGACCAACACGGAGGCTTCCAGAAGCCGGATTGCCGACGCAGATTTTGCCAAGGAACAACTGGAGGCTCTGAAGTTGCAGATCATGCAACAAACAGCGACCGCGGCCCTGGCGCAAGCAAACGCCGCACCGCAAGTCGTCCTCTCGCTCTTCGGTTAACCGAAACCGTAGTTGACCGGAAAAGGGTGTCCGCCTCGGACACCCTTTTTTTTTGAGCCTCACCGCGACCCGGCATTTCACAAATCATTTCAAGATGCCGAATAAGTAGGATATGCACTCATGAGACGATAGTATTATCACTTGCACGCCGAATGCCGAATCAAACCAAAATGCCCGGTGAGGAATTTGTTACTCAAATGCTCAACGGTGAGCGTGACTTCGCCGGCATAAAACTGGAAGAGCATTTCGATATGAATCAGTGCGACGGCTACAAACCTTTGCTGTCGTATCTGATAAAGAGCCGCATCTGGGAGAATCCAATTATTCTCGACGCGGCTGACTTGAAATATCTGAAGGCTAATCGTTTTTATCTACCGTTTATCAAAGCAGACTACGCCGACTTTACCGGGGCCAAGCTGCCAAACGTCAACTTCTTCAAGGCGAATCTCGAGAAGACAACGTTCTGGAAAGCAGAGCTGTACAATGCCAATTACCGCTTCGCAAACCTGAAAAACGTCAATTTTCAAAAAGCCGTGCTCGAAGATGCCAACTTCCAGAACGCCATTCTTGACCGCGCTAATTTCAAAGGCGCCAACCTGATGCGAGCTGTGCTTGAAAACGTCGTCGCCGAGCGGGCAACCTTTCAGCGCGCCAACCTGTCCCAGGCCATTTTTTGCTACACAAATTTGTCAGATGCAAACATGAAGGCAGCCAAATCCCAGGACTGCAATTATTGGGATGCAGTTTTGAACAGCACGAACTTCATGAATGCCGACCTGACCGGGGCCAACTTCAGGAGCGCCCACCTGGAATATGCCAACCTGAAAAACGCAAAACTGGAGAGGGTCAACTTTCAGAATGCCAAACTCAAACAAGCCAATCTGCAGAACTGTGACCTGTCGAAGGCAAAACTGTTCAACAGCAATTTTGAAAGCGCTAATCTGCAGAACGCCAATTTCCAGAACGCAAATCTGATCGGTGCGGACTTCACTGACGCGAATGTTCAAAATGCCAATCTGAAAGGCGCCAGAATGAGAAACGCAAACTTTTCACATGCCAACCTGATGTATGTCGAGAACATCGAGCAGGCCCTGAACCTCATCGACGCAAATTTCAACAGAACAACTGTCACGCCAGACGCGCAAAAAGTCATCAAGAAAGTCCTCAGCCAACGCTCCATGTTTGTTTTGAAAGATGGATTCGAGTCCTAAGCCGGACGAGCCGGAAATTCAAAATCCTGAACTCTAAAATCGAAAAAAAACTGAACCCCAAAAAGTCTTGCCAAAGAATGACAGAACTTGACTTGTCGGCCTCTAATCCTGACCTCAGCCTGCTTCGAGTGCGTTTCTGACGCCCTCATATCTCCACCCGGCTCCTGGGGCATCCTAAAGTCCGGAGCATAAGTTGTCGAAATTATTGTGTGAAGCAGACTTTACTCGATTCAATTGCCAGAGGGGGTTCCGCAGCCGGGATGAATTCACCGCACTGGCTCCCTCTCCATCGCTCACAATTGCCAGGAAGCTACCATGATCCCGATGCACAAAGTGTTCATGCCTGAGAACATCGACGAAGTGATGGTGCCGCTACGCGAGGTGCTCAAAGGCGGCTGGATCGGTGAGGGGCCCAGGGTGCGGGAATTCGAGCACCGCATTGCCCAATTTCTTGGGACAGAAAAGGTCACGGCATTGAACTCCTGCACCTCCGCCCTGCAGCTCGCCCTGCGATTATGCGAGGTCGGCATTGGCGATGAAGTCATCACCACGCCCATGACCTGCATGGCCACCAATGAACCGATCGTCTTGAGCGGCGCAACACCGGTTTGGGCGGATGTCCAACCCGACACAGGCAACATCGATCCGGATAGCATTCGCAGCAAGATTACCCTTCGGACTAAGGTGATCATGATCGTTCACTGGGGCGGCTACCCCTGTGATATCGCAGAGATCCAGGCGATCGCACAGGAGCACGGCCTGAAAGTCGTGGAAGACTGTGCCCACGCCTGGGGGGCCGTTTACCGTGACACGCTCGTCGGAAACCATTCCGATTTTGCGTGTTTTTCGCTGCAAGCGATCAAACACTTCACCACCGGTGACGGCGGGATTCTGGTTTGCAAGCACGAACAGGACCACATGCGGGCCCGCTCGCTCAAATGGTTTGGTATCGACCGCGAGCAGCGCAGGGAAAACGAGCTGGGCGTCGCTGAGTGGGACATTGGGGAGGCGGGGTACAAATTCCAAATGAATGACATCGCGGCCACCATCGGGCTGGCGCAATTGCCGTACCTGTCAGATCTACTTGCCAGGAGACGGGAAAACGCAGCCTATTATCAGAAACATCTCGAGGACCTCGAGCATGCGGAGCTCCTGCAGGAAAAAGATGACCGTCAGTCGGCATACTGGCTGTTCACCATCAAAGTAGATGAGCGCGAACGGTTCATCAAACATATGAAGCAGGCAGGTGTTGCCACCTCAATTGTCCACATGAGAAATGATTTGCACTCCCTCTTTGCAAATCACAACCGTGCCGGCTTGACCGGCCTGGACGAGTTCGCCGCAAGGATGGTCTGCATTCCCGTTGGACCGTGGGTGGGCCCGGCTGAGCGGGACAAGATTGTGACGGTCATCAGGCGGCAGGAATGGCTGCGAGAAAAGACGAAGGTCATTGTCGTGCCAGAGGAGGAGCAAGAAGTTGGCAGCAGCAGTCATTAACGCTCCGCTGTCATTGACAGAAGTGAATCTTTGCTGCTGTCCAAAATGACGCCGAAGACAAATGACCCAATGACTTGAATACGATAGGCAGAGACGACCGTGCAAAGATTCAACATCATGATCATGAGCCCGGTCAGGAAAGACGACCTGGTTCATCTTCAGTGCTTTCTGGAGGTCGCGCAGCTTTTGCGCTATGGGCTGGAGGACCTTGGGCATCAGGTGGGATTCGCAAAAAATCTGCAGAAGGACTGCACCAACATCTTGCTGGCATACCACATTCTGGAAGACAGGCGACTGCCTGAGGGCTATGATTGCATCATCTATCAGCTCGAGGAGCTATACGAGTCATGTGAAACCCCCCTGGAGCGGATGCTCAACACACTGAGATCGAACTGCAAGATCTGGGATTTCAACCAGCAAAATGTGGCGTTTTTGCGGCAGAACGGGATTCATGCCACGTACAAACCGCTTGGTTTTCACCCGAAAATGGCCCGCATTCAGCACCACCGCCAAAAGGATGTAGACATCTTGTTCTACGGCTCCAAGAATGAGCGGCGCATGAAAATCCTGAACGCGCTCGATCAGGAGTTCAACGTGAAAATCCTGTTTGGTGTCTATGGTCAGGAGCGCGATGAATGGATAGCACGGTCCAAGATTGTCTTGTCCATCTACTACTATGAAACCAAGTACTTTGATGACGTCCGCATGTCGTACTTGTTGACCAATCGCGTCTTTACCATCGTAGAAGACACGCCGCACAAGCGCTACCAGGATTTCTTGATCTATGCCCCTTACGATAGCATCGTTGAGACCTGCCGATATTACTTGCAGAACGATGAGCTTCGGCAACGCCTCGCTCAGGAGACCCACCAGGCCTTTTCACAGTACCCCGAGACGGAATTTCTCAGACAGGCGTTGAACGCCATGACATGAGAACGAAAAAATGAGTCCGGGCGCAGCCATTATCATTGTCACTTTCAATTCCAGTACAACCATCGAAGCTTGCCTGGCGAGCGTTCTGGTGACGTTGCGGCCCGTCGACGAGGTGTTTGTCATCGACAACAACTCATCGGACAACACCCTTGACCTGGTTCATCCCCTGGTGTCAGCAAACGACAACCGGGTACATGTGTTGCCTCAGTCGCGCAATCTGGGGTTCTCACGCGGGTGCAATATCGGCATCGAAAACTCGGACCAGGAGTATGTGATTTTGCTCAACCCGGATACTGAGGTGTTCGGGGATTGGATCGAGCGGCTGATAAATCATTTTAGTGAGCATGACAAAACCGGCGCAGTCGGCGCACTCTCCAACCGTGCCCTGAGAAGCCAGCAAATTCGATCCTACTTACCCGACTACCTGGACTACCTCACCGATGTCGATGGCCTCCTGGTGGCCCTGGAAAAAAAATTTCACCGCAAGAGCATTCCAACCCGACTCTTGATGGGGTTCTGTTTGGCCCTGCGTCGAGACCTGATAGAACGGTTCGGCCCGCTGGACGAGGACATCTTTTTGGGCGACGATGACCTCGAGATATCCTGGCGGCTGCGCGAAAAGGGCTACCTCCTGCGCATCGCTCTGGACGTTTTTCTCAATCATGAAGACCATGTCAGCTTCGACACCCTGCCAGAGTCACAGGCGAATGCCTTGCTGCGGCAAGGCACGGATGTCCTATTCGCCAAGATGCAAAAGTACTACAAGCCGGCGCGGGTACCCGACCCCAGGATCTATTTTGCCATTCATTGGTGGCGGCCATCGATCTTGGACAAGAAACCTTATCATGAGGTCTTTGACCCGGATGTGCTGCCTTGCCCCATTGATGAGATTTTGCCGACGGTCAGACGGCACCTGAAAGCAGCAGCCATTGACCGGGCCGTCACAATTATGGAAAAATCTCTCGAGTTTCTCCCCAACGACTACATGCTCTGGTACACGCTGGGTTCGGTTTATCTGCTCATGGAAAAACTCGACAAAGCTGAATTCGCTCTGAAAAACGCCTCGTGTTTCGAAGACAAAAAGGTGCAGGCGCGTACCAAGCTGCTTGAATTGTACAAACGCCAACACCGGCTGGATGAGGCACGTAGGTTCCTGGGAGAGTTTTGCGGCTGATGTTCATCATCCAGCTCTATTCCGGGCAACATACCCGCACAGGGGATTTTATCTACCGCATCGTGCACGCGGCCCGGGGCCTCTTTACCCTGCCCAACGTGGAGGTAGCAAACATTGATCTGCTGCAGGTGAAAACGTGGTCTTTGCTACAGGAGACCCCCTTGCTCATCCTGCATCACCTGTCCGACCCGGATTTGCTGCCCATTGTTGCCGCTCGCCGCAAGAGAGGGTTACCCACGGTCTACGAGCTGGCAGACAATTTCCGTGCCTCGCATCTGCATAGACCGGAAGCGCGCCGAACAGGCCCACCTGATTATCACTGCATCATCGAAGCCCTGATCCGGCGCTGTGATGCCGCACAGGCCACTTCGGCCGCGCTGCAATCGACCTTCGGACCGTTGAACCGTCGCTTCTTCGTCTTTCCCAATTTGGTTGAAACGCGCTTCCTGAAAAGAAAAAGCAAGGGGGTCAAGAAACACCCGTTCACCGTTGGCTGGGGAGGATCAACGCGCCATTTTGCAGACCTCGAGCACTATGCGGATGCCATTGTCAAGTGGGTCGGAAAACACCCTGACGTGCGACTGGCGTTGATGGCTGGCGGACAAATTCGCGCGCTATTTTCGGGCATTCCGCCGGCGCAGTTGGACGCCCGCCCGCCAGCAAGCCTCGAAGCTTACTTCCGTTTCATCGACCGTTTGGATGTGGGGCTGGCGCCGTTGCTGCCGACCGAGTTCAACGCCTGCCGGTCAGATGTCAAATTCCTGGAGTACGCCTCACGGGAGGTCGTGCCGTTGTGCAGTCGGTTTGGACCCTACCAACAGCTCAGCGGTGACTTCCACCACCTTTTGCTTTTCAACGATTCTGAAGAGCTCATTGCGCAGCTCGAGAAACTCAGGCTGGATTGCCAATTTCGCAGCGAAATGGCCAGCCTGGCACGGGACTATGTCGCGAAGAATCGGCTACTGGAAGGCCATGATTGGCAAGCTCGACTGCAGCAATACCTCCGGTTGTTTCGATGGGCACCTCTTTTCCCGGCAGGGGCGAGGGGCTGCTCAACCGTTGTCAAGCCTGCTGAACGCAAGCATGCACTTTTACCCTCCTGGCAAGTGCGCCTATTGAACATGGCGGTTAAATCCAAGGATGTGGAAAAGGCCGGCCATCTGCTGCAGCAAATTAAGACACAAGATCCAAAAAACTACCAGATCCACTATTTCCACGCAACGGTGCTGTTGAAAACCGGACAAACCGGGGCGGCCATCGCCAGTCTCAAAGAAGCGTTAAGATTGCAGCCCAAATCCGTGCGGGCGGCGCAGCTACTGGTGCAGTGTCTGCTCATCAAACGGGATCTGGAAGCGGCTCGCCAGGTCGTCGAGCGCGCAATCGAGCAGGAGCCCGGTCTCCCGACACTCCTGAGTTTGAAAGGGCTTGTCCTGCAGCTCGCCGGGGAAGACCTGGCCGCCTGTGAGCTCCTGGATGACTCTCTTCGTACGGCACCCCGTTTGGTTGAAGCCAGCATCACCCGCGCCTGGCTGGCGATAAGACTCGAGCAATTCGAAAAGGCGGAGCGTCTGGCCGATGACCTGAGCCATCTGATCCCGGATTCGGCAGAGCCGGCCACCATCCTGGCCTCAGCTTGTATGGCACGCGGCGACTGCGAGCAGGCCGTGCACCACCTCACGGCGGCTCTGGAGTGTGATCCAGCTCACAAGACGGCCAGCAGGCTCTGGCGCCGGGTGCAAGAACTCCGGCCGGAATCAGTAAACCGACACTGAGTGCTTGACACGCTTGCAAGAAAAGCCACAGCTTGCTATCCAAAACCTTGCGAAGGTTCGAAACCTTCGCAAGGTTGCTCGGTCGGTCGGAAGGTACGGCATGAAACCTGGGGCGGTGAAACCGCAAAGCTTAACCCATGACCGCTAATGGGCGCGAATGAAAAAATTAGGGTGACAAACAATTAGCGTTCATTCGCGGTTTGTTAATGAGCATCGTGGTGAAAAGTTTGCAGTCTTGTGCAAAACTTCCTTAGTACTACTGTAAAACACAGTCGGAGACTGTGTTGGATCGTCAAACTGGACCCTGAAGCCGGAAATCTTTCGAAACACTAGGCTCCAAAGCATCTCGAAGAAAATGCGTGATGGGAAACTGCACATATTCCAGTTCGCGCACAACGCAGTCTGCGCCCGACCCAGGCTCGAGATTCCGGCAAAACATCTCACGCCAAGCGGCCAATTTGAATTCACAACCTTTCGCAGGCTGGATACGAATACCTGCACCAGAATCATCACAAGCGCTGACATGCTGATTTTGCAATACCTGCCCTACTCGCCGGGTCTGGGAAAACTCATGCATCTGCTCAACCAAACCGGCCGACCTGTCATTTTTGAAATCGATGATGATCTGCTCGATCTGGAACCGGACTCGCCATATCTCGAGGTTGCGCCGAAAGGGTACCCGGAAAGGCTCAGACAGACCCTCCTGCGGGCGCAAGCGGTGCAATGCAGCACAAGAGCGCTGGCCGAAAGCCTTGCTGCGTATCATCGCGAAGTGGCGGTTTTGGAGAATCAGTTGGATGAAATGCCGGTGTTTCGCGCCCCCGCCATTCAGGACCGCGCGATTGTGGTCGGATATGCTGCCGGTGAAAACCACGGCACAGATTGGGTCGTGGCCAGAGAGGCCTTCAATCGCTGCCTGGCAGAGGCCGCCGCAGCAGGCCGTGAGGTACAAGTCTGTATCATCGGAGACCGCGCCATCTATGATTCTATCGAAAGCCGCCACAAGCATTTTCTGCCTGTGCTGGGCTACAGCGATTACTTGCAAGTGCTCGGCTGTTTCGACATTTCACTCATGCCGCTGGCAAACACACGCTTCAACCGGGCCAAGTCAGACCTCAAGTTCCTGGAATCCGCAGCGTGCAGTTGCGCCGTGATTGGCAGCGACATCGCTTATTCTCGCTGCATCAAGCACGGTGAAAGCGGGCTTCTGTTCCACACCCCCACCGAATTTGCAGAGTGCCTGAGAAGCTTGCTCCGCGAGCCTGAGCAGATTCCCCGGCTTGCCCGGGCCGCCTATACCTACGTCAAAGAGAATCGACTGATGGGGCAGCATATTCACAAATGGCAGGCCACCTATCTGAACTGGTACCGAAGACGGAAGGAGCTCATCGCCGCTTCGATTAAGAAAAGGACTCAGACTTGCGCTGATAAACGCTGATTCTGTCTG
>JBHHXT010000182.1:0-10050 GCA_046757165.1 bacterium
CACGGAAAAGGTTGCATCTAAAGTCTCCGCCCATTATATTCACGCACTGACGGTAACCCTGCAAAGCTAAACTCAATACTTCGACAAACCATGCGAGAGATGACCCTGCAGCAGTATCAGGAGACGGTCGATGAGTGGATCAAGAACGTGGGCGTGCGCTACTTTTCTGAGCTGACCAATCTGGCGCAACTCGTGGAGGAGGTTGGGGAAGTGGCGCGCGTGATGTCGCGAACCTATGGCGACCAGAGCTTCAAAGGGTCAGATGAGAAGCATGATCTGGCGGATGAGTTGGCGGATGTGTTGTTCGTGGTCGCCTGTATCGCCAATCAAACCAATATCGACCTGACCGAGGCGGTCGAGAGAAATCTGCACAAGAAAAACAGCCGTGACAAAGAAAGGCATCGCAACAACCCGAAGCTGTTGGGGTGAGCTTGCACGGGCCAGACTATTCAGGTAGATAGACTGTAGGTTCTTAGGCTGTAGGAAGAATCCATGCGAGATCATACGAAACTTCGAGCTTTTGAGTTAGCCGATAAGTTGGGCACCCTAAAAGCCTACAGTCTAAACACTTGTTCCCGGCGTGCCGGGTCCGCCGACGATTCGTTTCAAACATTTTCACGTAACCAGAGTATCCAATAAACATGTTAGGTTCTTAAGACGAAGTAAATTTGAAAGCAAAGGAGCTGCCATGTCATCAAGTTTCAAAACCATAAAGGAGCAAGCTAAAGCACTACCGCCAGAAGAAAGGGCTGATTTGGCACACGAATTAATCACTAGTTTAGATGACGAATTCGATACTGATGTTGAAAGTGTATGGGACAAAGAAATTCAAAGACGAGTAGCAGATATCAAAAGTGGTAAAACAAAAGGAAGGATTGCTGAAGATATTCTTGCAGAAATTAGAGCGAAGTTTTCATGAAAACGATTGAATTAAAGTTTTGTTGTCATAAACTGTCGAGGCTATGCCTAACTTAGTACTGGTTTTCATAAATTCGATGACATATCGCCTCACGCAAAGCCGCAAAGTCCGCAGAGAAATGAAGCTCAAAAACAAACAAACTCTGCGAGCCCGGCGTCTTTGCGTGAGATTAAATACGTAATCGTATTCACGAATTCCTGTACTTAGTATTCAGCGGATTGAAACCGCCGGTTCTTTTCAAAAGCTTAGCGGTGAATCCAAGGGTTCATTTCATTTTCAATGTTTGATCTTATGTGGTTGCAACCGCTGATGCTTACGCTACCCAGAGGGAGGCTCAAGTCAATGTATCAGCATTTCAGCCGAACAGTCACATTTTCTATCATTACGGGTGTTGTCGTGGGCTTGCTCTCAGGCTGTGGCGGCTCCGGAGACAGCGGTGAGAAACGACAATTCCTGAGCGTGGGCAGCGCGCCCACCGGCGGCACGTTCTTTGTGGTCGGCGGCGCGATTGCACAAGCCGTGAGCAAGAACGCCGGTGATTTGCCCTGGCAGGTCACCGCGGAAGCGACCAAAGGCTCGCAGGAAAACATTCGCAGGCTCGCCAGCGGCGAATTGGATTTCGCCCTGGCCAATGCTGCCATTACCTACTTTGCCGTGCGCGGCCAGGGGGCGTGGGAAAAACCGTATCCCATGCGTACCGTCATGACGCTCGCACCCAACGTCGCGTTCTTTATCACACCGAAATCCTCCGGCATTCGATCCATCGCAGAGCTCAAAGGCAAGCGCGTCGTCGTTGGCCCGGCGGGCGCCGGATTTGATTACTTTCTGAAGCCGATTCTGCAAGCACATGGCGTCACCTATGATGACTTCACGCCGCTGAACAACACGCAATCCGGCGCCGTCGATATGCTGGCCGACGGGTCGGCTGCGGCTGCCTTTCTCGGCGGTGGCGTGCCGACGGCTTCCATCACCCAGGCGTGTGCCTCGCAAAAGATCTTTTTTGTGCCGCTGGACAAAGCGGCCAAACAGCACTTGTTCGAGACCTATCCGTTCTTCAACCCTGCGACAATCCCTGCTAAAACCTACCGGGGTCAAACAGAGCCGTACGAGGGCATGAATGTCGGCGCCATGCACCTGATCGCCTCGGCAGACAAGGATGAGGAGACGGTTTATCAATTCACCCGCCTGCTCTACCAGAACCGTGAACAGGTCGTCAAGGTCCATCCTGCCGGCAAGGCGATCAATCCGAAGAATGTGGTCAAAAACACCGGCACGCCTTTTCATCCGGGCGCTATTCGATTTTACAGAGAAATCGGCATTTGGCCAGACGACGCCTCCGAAGGTTCTGAATCCACGGAATGAAGACGACCGGACAATTTCAGCGCGTTCTTTTTGCTGTGTTGTCGGTCATGTTGAGCCTCTTTATTCTGGCCGAAGTCAATTATCCCCAGCTCTCGCCACAGTCACAGCTAGCCATTTTCGCCCTGCTGGGTCTGGTTCTGGTCTTCCTGGCCACACCCACTCAGCGCGTCCTGTCCGGGAACGCGTTTGGGGGTCTCCGGGACCGAATCCTGATCGTGGCGGTGGTCGGTTGCTTCGGCTACATCGTGGTGCAAACAGAGCCGGTTTTTTCAAGCTTCTGGTCCGGGGGGCAGCCGCTGGGCAATCGTGCCGGGCTGGAAGGCGGAATGGACTATCTCGTTGGATTGGTCGGGGTGGTTATCGTGCTGGAGGCGACGCGGCGCACCATCGGCCTGACGCTGCCTTTGCTCGCCATCGTATTCCTGGCCTACGCCGCTTTCGGTCGCTTCATGCCGGAGTGGCTCTTTCCGCACCGGGGATATCCCTGGCAGCGCATCGTCAGCCAGACCTTTCTGCACAGCCAGGGGGTGTTTGGCATCGCGCTGAAAGTGATGTTTACCTATGTGTTTTTGTTTGTGCTGTTCGGGACGATTCTGGAGAAGACGGGCGCGACGCGCTACATCATCAGCTTTGCCCGGAATCTCTTCCGCAAAAGCGCTGGCGGGGCGGCCAAGGTCGCGGTGATCAGCAGCGGCCTGATGGGCTCCCTTTCCGGCAGCGCCGTGGCGAATACGGCGACCACCGGCACCTTTACCATTCCCATGATGTTGAGCTCCGGCTTCCGGCCGGCTGTGGCCGCGGGCGTCGAAGCGGCTGCCAGCTCCGGCGGTGCGCTGGTGCCCCCGATCATGGGCGCCGGCGCCTACATGATGCTGGAGATCATCGAGCCTGCTGTCACCTATGTGCAAATCATCAAGGCCGCTATCATCCCGGCGGTTTTGTACTACACCTCCCTGCTTTTGATTGTCCACTTTCAAGCGCGGCGGGTGGGTGCCACCGCCCCCCCCCTGCCGCACCAAAGAGCGGAAAAACCGCCGCTGGCCCAGGGGCTGGTTTTTCTGGGCGCGTTTCTCTCACTCATCGTTCTCCTGGTTCTCGGCTACACACCGTTTCGAGCCGTGAGCGTCAGCATGATGGTGACGCTGTTGCTCAGCACCTTCAGTCGGCACACGCGGCTGTCGCTGCGCCAGCTAGTCGAGGCAGCGGTCGACGCGGCGAAAAGCGGCGTTTCGCTGATTGCGGCCGCGTCTTGCGTCGGCCTGATCATCGGCGTCGTGACCCTGACGGGGATCGGCACCGAGTTACCGGGTGCCATTCTGCCGCTGGCACAGAACCATCTCATCCTGGCGCTGCTGCTGATCATGGTTTCGACTATCATCCTTGGAATGGGCCTGCCATCGGCGGTGTGCTACCTGCTGATGGCGACGCTGATCGGGCCTGTGCTCGGGGATCTGGGTCTGGTGCCGCTGGCGGCGCATTTGTTTATTTTCTACTTTGGCATGATGTCCATGGTGACCCCCCCGGTGGCCCTGGCGGCCTACACCGCAGCGGCCATTGCGAAATCGCGTATTATGCAGACCGGCTTTGCGGCTTTCCGCTTTGCACTGGTGGGCTTCGCTTTGCCGTTCGCGTTTGTGCTGCGGCCTGAGCTGTTGTTGCTGGCCCCGGACGGCGGAGCGGCGGACTGGTTGCCTGTCGTGAGCAGCCTTGGGGTGACCTTGCTCGCCATTCTCTCGCTCGCCGCCTGCGTCAGCGGCTACCTGTTGTCACCGCTCCGGCTGTGGCAGCGGGCGATATTGCTGGCCGCCGCCGCCGTGCTGGTGTTGACTCATTTCGCTGAGGCGCAAGGGTGGTTGCTACCCCTGGCGACGCTCGCCTTGGCAGGCGTCGGATTGCTGAGCTGGCTGGCCCGGAGCCGGGCTTAGCGACTGAGCAAGGTGTCCGATCTTGTTGACTCTCCCCCATTCTTATGTTCCTGTGGGGGGACAGCTAATTCAAGCCTGATCCAACATCCCGCCTTTGCGGGACAACCGTGTTTTAGGTACAAATCCGAGAAGTATACACAGTTGCAAACTGTGTAGGTTCACTATTTCTCCATTCCTGTACTGGGGACATCCAGATGTATTTTCAAGTGCCGGGGACTTTTTTTCTGAGAATCAGACGTAGAATTGGTTACGCCGAAGGCGTATCACAACACAGCCCAGGGTCGCGAAGCGCACCCTGGGATCGGAGAATTCACCAAAGAAAACCCTGAAAGGGTTTGACAAAGGAGCGCGTCGTGAATCAGGATGGTTTGTCAAACCCTTTCAGGGTTTGGATGTTGTGCGGGTTTTTCCAGTCCCCAGGGTACCCCGACACGTCGGGGCACCCTGGGCTTTGATGTATAACCGCGTCGCGGTAAACTTTGCGAACTTGTTGGGCGAAGTTCCCGGCACTTTTGAAGTGCCGGGAACTTTTGGCTTCCGATTTTGCGCTTGACTTTTTGGAGCATTTTTGCATCTTTGGCTTGGGCCCCGTCTTGCTTGTGAGAGCACAAAAACAATGTCGGGGAGTGTCCCTGGAAAACAAGAAAGTGTTACTCAAAGGAGACCGTTGTGAAAAGTCAATCGTCCCCGGAACATAAGGGAGTGAAATGGGGAATCTCGGCGTTCGTGACCATCCTGCTGTTGCTCATGTTTGTTCTGAGCATTTATTGGAGCTCTGAGCCGGACTTGCTCGACGTCCAGGCCCTTGCCTCGAGAAGAGCAGAGAGCCAGAATATGAGAATGGTAACAGGGTATGTTACGACCAGCACGTTGATCGAAGTTGCGAAGACACTTTTGGACAAGCCAGGAGGGTATCTGAGCAACGATGTTTCGCCTCCGAGCGTAGTGATGGACAACATGCCCAACTGGGAATTCGGCGTCTTAGTGCAAGTGCGAGACTTCACCAAGGCACTCCGCAACGATATCAGCCGGGCACAGACCCAGTCGAAGGAGCACCCAGACCTCGCCAGGGCCGAACCGCAGTTCAACGTCAACAGTAACTCGTGGCTTTTCCCGCGGGCGGAAAGCGAATATCGCAGCGGCATCGAGGCTTTGGAGCGCTACCTGCATGGCTTGAGCAATCCGGAGGAGACGGGCACGCAGTTTTTCTCTCGCGCGGATAACCTGCGGGATTGGCTCAAAGTCATGGCCATCCGGCTCGGCAGCATGTCGCAACGATTGAGCGCCAGCGTCGGCCAGGAGCGCATCAACACCGATCTGGCGGGCGAGCCGGATGCGCAGCAATCCACCCACCAGGCGAGCCGGGTCGATGTCAAAACCCCCTGGCTCGAGATTGATGATGTCTTCTATGAAGCGCGCGGGACGTGCTGGGCGCTGATCAACTTGCTGCGCGCCATTGAAATCGATTTTCAGCAGGTGTTAGAAAAGAAAAACGCCACTCGCAGCTTACAGCAGATCATTCGTGAGCTGGAAGCGACGCAAAGAAAAGTGTGGAGTCCCGTCGTGCTGAACGGCTCGGACTTTGGCTTCTTTGCCAACTATTCCCTGGTGATGTCCTCCTATGTCTCACGCGCCAATGCGGGCATTATCGATTTGCGCAATTTGCTGAGCGAGGGATAGGGGGAAACCACCTCCGGACAATGTGAAACAAAAGCGATGAAACGTCTCTTCCTGGTACGCCATGCAAGATCGAGTTGGACTCATCCGGGCCAGGCGGATATCGAGCGCCCGCTCAATCCGCACGGCGAACAGGACGCCCCTTTGATGGGCCGGCGACTGGCAAAGTTCAAAGCCCGGCCGGACCTCATCATCTCCAGCCCGGCTGTGCGAGCCTTGTGCACGGCCAGGATCGTCGCTGACCAGGTCGGCTTTCCGAAACAGGAAATCCTCAAAAAGGAGGAAGTCTACCTCGCTGACCTTGAAACCTTGCTCAGCGTCCTCAGAAATATCGATGACCAGCGTGATCAGACCATGCTCTTTGGCCACAACCCCGGGTTGACCATCCTGGCGAACTACTTGTCAAATCACCACCTGGACAACATTCCGACCTGTGGCATCTGCTGCATCGATTTCGACCTCGACTGCTGGAAAGATATCTCCGCAGGCTGCGGCGTGTTTCAGCTCTTTGATTACCCGGGGAAGTCCTGGTAGTTGAATTCGCTGAGCGTGGAAGCCATGGGGAGTGAAGCAGGTGCGCCGCGGCAGATGCGGGCGAGGGTACTGAACGCCGATCTTATTGCAGGAAGAACTTCGAAATCTTAATTCTAAGCCCTTCCAGAATGCCTTCACCGATCAGGTGCTCGTTTTCGGTTAGTTTGTCCGAGTCTCCGGGGGAGCGATAAACTGTACAAGTGCGTTGCGGTGGATCGAGCATCCAGACCCAGTCTACACCTGCGTCAAAGTATTCGAAGATTTTCTGTTTGATTTCCGTTTTGCTATCGCCGGGTGAGACAATCTCTACCACCAATTCCGGAGCAATCTCCAGAAACCCTCTCTGAGGTAATTTCCCGAGCCGTTTCTTTGAGATGAAAATCACATCCGCTCCTCGAACGGTATCCGGATTGCGGCGGGTGTAAATGCCGACCTCACCGCTTTGTACCCACCCCAAATTGTTTGCATCCACAAATTTCTTCAACTCGAAGCCAACATTGTTTTCAACAAAGCCATGAGGTCCTCCTGCTGGACTCATTGGAACGATCCTCCCTTCGATCAATTCACAGGGCCCGATATCCCCCAGTTCAAACAGATCTTCTCCTCGAATCGTCTTGTCGATTGTTCCGGGTAGGGAGCTCATCTTTTGACTCATCTATTTGGAGCAACGGATACCAAGAATCGTCACATCATCCCAGGCGTGGCCGGGTTTGCTGAACTTTTTGGCCGCCCGCACGAGATGGTTGAGAATGGCCTCGTTTGGCCGGCATGCAACCTGTGCGAGTGTGGCGACCATCTGGTCGTCGAAATGTTGGTCCGCTTCGTTGCTGACTTCGCTCAGGCCATCGGTATAGAGGATGAGCGTGTCCCCCTGTTGCAATTGTATGGACACTTCCTCGCCGGGCTTGTAAACCTCGGTGCTGGCGATTCCCAGCAGCAAGCCATTGGCCGGAATCCGTGCCACGGTTCCGGACCGCCCTTTGACCAGAAACGGATGCGGAACGCCGCCATTGACCAGACAGCACCTCGCTGTTTGCGGATCGACGACCAGCACCAGTCCGGCGACGTAGATATGCCTGGGCAGGATCTTGAACAAGAGTTTGTTGATGTCGGCCAGGATTTCACCCGGGCCAAGGTCACACCCTTTCAATTCCAGGAAGGCGGACTTCAGGAGCACGGTGATCAATGCCGCCTGAATTCCGTGTCCGGTAACATCGGCGATCAGGAGCGCAAATTTGCCGCCAGCGAGCGGCACGACATCGTAGAAGTCGCCGCCGATCGCCAGCGCCGGCTCATACTTCGCGCTGATCGAGATTTGAGATGAATTGGGAAAGCACGTCGGCAGCAGGCCTTGTTGGACGTTCTGGGCCAGCAGGAGCTCCTCCCTCAGCATTTCATTGTCCTCGAAAAGCCTGTCGCGTTCGAGCAGCACGGCGTCCAATTCGTTTATTTTCAGGCGCAGATTCTCTTTCAAAGTCTTGCTGTCGATGGCATTGCGGATGATCAATTTCAGATGCTCGTTGTCCCAGGGCTTTTCGACATACTGATAGAGAGAAACCTTGTTGATCGCTTTGATCGCGCTTTCCTTATCTGCATAACCTGTCAGCAGAATGCTCGCCAGGTCGGGATACAATGCCTGGGCTTGCGACAGGAATTGCAGACCGTCCATCTCCGGCATGAGAAAGTCCGTGATGACCAGGTCCACGGCGTTCTGGCGCAGCCGTTCCAGCGCCTCTTTTGGCGACTGGTAGGCCAGGATCTCGTAATCCGTTTCGATACTAAGATATGCCGAGAGCGTTTTTGTCACGATTTCTTCGTCGTCGACAATCATGATGACAGGCACATCCGAGCCTGTGCGGTCTTGAGAGCTTGCGATCATAACTGTAAATAATGAAAGTGGTTAATCAGTTTAGACAGGTCGTTTCACACTGCCACCCCTCTCCTTCTTCGACGCCGCTCCGGGTGAAGCAAATTGTTGCCAGGTGAGGACTTCCAGAGTTTAAAATAAGGTATGAAAAAAATACCGTTAAAGCAAGGGAAAACTCAAGCTTCAATCGTAACTACTCAGGTATTTTTGCAGTATCACAGACCGGATATGTTGCAAAAATACGTTCCTGGCGGAACTGATTCTTGCACTCCGGCTTTGGCCTGAATAGTGACCTTCAATCTTATGTAAATATTATGATTTTAAAGATCTCTAACAGGACTCTACTGGTTTGCAGCCGTGTTTTACGCACAAATCCGGGAAGTATACACAGTTGCAAACTGTGTGGGTCAACGCGATTTGAAGATAGCTCTGCCAGGATAGATCGCTGCCTCGCCCAGTTGTTCCTCGATGCGCAGAAGCTGGTTGTATTTCGCAATGCGGTCGGAACGGCAGGCGGAGCCTGTCTTGATCTGGCCGGCATTGGTGGCCACGGCGATGTCTGCGATGGTGGTGTCTTCGGTCTCGCCGGAGCGGTGAGAGATCACCGAAGTGTAGCCGGCGCTTTTGGCCATTTCAATAGCATCCAGGGTTTCCGACAGGGTGCCGATCTGGTTGACTTTGATCAGGATGGAGTTGGCGATGTTTTGATCAATGGCGCGCTCGAGTCGCTCGGTGTTGGTGACCAGCAGGTCATCGCCAACCAGCTGCAGCTTGCTGCCGAGCTCTTTTGTCAGGATCTGCCAGCCTTGCCAGTCATTTTCGTCGAGCCCATCTTCTATGGAAACGATGGGGTATTTCCGGCTCAGGTCGGTCAGGTAAGCCACCATCTCCTCGGACGAGAGGGATTTGTTTTCAGAGGCAAGGGTGTAGGTTTTCTTTTCCGCATCATAGAATTCGCTGGCGGCTGCATCCATGGCGATGAAGAGCTGCTCGCCCGGCTTGTAACCGGCCTTTTCGATGGCGGTCATGATGACTTGCAGCGCTTCTTCGTTTGAGCTGAGGTTGGGGGCAAAGCCGCCTTCATCCCCTACCGAGGTGTTGTAGTTTTTGCTGCTCAGCACTTTCTTCAGCGCGTGAAACACCTCGGTGCCCATGCGCAATGCCTCAGAAAAAGAGCTGGCGCCGGCCGGCACGACCATGAATTCCTGCAAGTCGACGTTGTTGTCTGCATGCACGCCGCCATTCAGGATGTTCATCATCGGCACCGGCAGCGTCCGGGCGTTCACACCGCCGAGGTAGCGGTACAAGGGCAGGTCGACATCGATGGCCGCTGCTCTGGCGACGGCCAGCGAAACTCCCAGGATCGCATTGGCGCCCAATTTCTCCTTGTTGCGGGTGCCGTCCAGGTCCAGCAGTAGCGTATCGATGAACATTTGGTCGGTGGCATCTTCGCCGATGAGCTCCTCCGCGATGAGCTCGTTGACGTTATTGACGGCCTGGAGCACACCCTTGCCCTGGTACCGTTGTTCATCTTTATCGCGCAGCTCGACGGCCTCATGTTCCCCGGTGGAGGCGCCGGAGGGCACGGCCGCGCGCCCGAGCACGCCGTTCTCGAGGAAAACATCCACCTCGACGGTGGGGTTCCCACGTGAGTCGAGGATTTCTCGTGCAATGACATCGACGATTGTTGACATGGGGGGTCTCCTTGTTCTGGGTTCTTAGTACCTGACCAATTATCTTCTGCCACTTTTTGGCAAGACTTTTTA
>JBHHXT010000183.1:0-10032 GCA_046757165.1 bacterium
CGCGGGTTTCATATTTGGCTTCGTCCAACACCTGGTTCTTGATGCCAAAACTGTACGTGCCATTGCCGGCGATGACCGAGGTGACGTCAAGCTCGGCGAAGCTTCCGGCTGTCACATCTCCAAGAACGCCAACCGGACTGCCCTCGAGCTCGGGCGCATTGCTAAAATTCAGAATCCCCTCCGTCCACGGCCCGCCGCCGGAAAAGTCGTTTGACACCAGATACACCGCGCCGCCGTCAATGCTGCTGCCTGCAACATAAAGGCGCAACCGTGCAGCTCGCACAGCGGAGGTCAAACCGCTGACCTCGAATTTGAAGAAGGAGCGAAACGTGTTCATCTCCACTTTGCAGGTGGTTTTCGTGCCATAATTTTTGAGAGGCGCGGTCACTTTCACCTGGCCGTCATGGGTCGGCTGAAAGGTGAGACCGCCACTGCCACCGGATTGGACGAAGATCGCCGTGACATTCTTGTCGGAGTTCATGGTGACCGTGACCGGATTGGCGTTGCCGCTCAAGTCACCGCTCCAGCCAGCCAGCTGCCAGCCTGAACCTGGCACAGCAGTCACTTGCACGACCGTCCCGTCCAAATATTCGCCGCCTGGAGGGTTCAAATCGACGCTGCCTGTCCCCTGCTTCGTAACGGCCAATGTCCAGGGTCCCGCCGCCGGCTCAACTGTAATGGTGCCCATCATGCCGCGATCTTTGTGACCCGGAATCGTACAAAGAACGTCATACGCTCCGGTGAGGGTCGGCACCATGAATAATTCGGTCGCGCCGCTGGTCAACAACTCAATGGCTTTGAAATAGGGCACTTTGATCTCAGCGTTCGAGTCCTGAGCCTTCCTTGTCACCACCGTCTTGTAAAACTCCGGCGCGGTATAATAATGTTTGCTGCTGTTGCCAGGCGGATTGACAAGATTTATCGTGTAACCGGAATCCCTGGTCAGATTCAGGTCTGCTGGATCAAATGACAGGGTCCCGTCCGCATTCTCGACCATCTGCACCGTGAGGTCCTGAGCCGTGGCCCAGACATCATGCGAGCCAGAAGTTCTGGCGTCTGTCGTGAGACCCATGTCGAACTGAGAGTCGACCTCCAAATCCAATTCAAACCCTTGTCCGCCTGTGATGGTGATTTGCCCGACCATGCCGGCGATGGCATGGCCCGGAATGGTACAAATGAAGTCATACGTCCCCGCGAGAACCGGGACAAAGTAGATCTCGAGCTCGCCACCGATCAACAGTTCTACCCCTCTGAAATAGGGCGCCTTGTACTCCGCATCCGCCGTTTCGATCTTGCGGGTAGCAATCGCCTTGTAGAAATCCGGAAACACCTCCTGGGTGGCAAAATAGTGCTTGCTGACGTTGCTTGCGGGATTGACAATCTTGAGAACGTAGGGCTTCCCCGCTTCAAATGTGAGTTGATTGGGACTAAACGACAACGCCGCGCCCGACTCGACCATGTTCATCGTCACCACGGTTTTCTGGTCCCAATCGACATCAGCCACCCAATCCGACGCCTTCACCGGATTGTGGCCAGGTTCGGTCGCGATGATCAGCTCAGGCGGGAAGTTGCCTTCGCGGGTTTCATATTTGGCTTCGTCCAACACCTGGTTCTTGATGCCAAAACTGTAAGTTCCGTTGCCGCTGACCACCGAACTCACATCCACTTCGACATACGTGCCTTCTGTGACTCGACCGAGATTTGCCACGGGAGTTCCCGTGATTTGCGGGGCGTTGCTGAAACTCAATATCGATTCAATCCAGGGCGTGCCGCCAACCAGAAAATTGTTCGACACCGAATAGACCGCGCCGCCGTCTTCGCTGCTGCCAACCACGTGAAATCGCAGCCGCGCATGTTCTACGGCCACATTCAAACCGGTGACCTCAAATTTGAAAAAGGACAGAAACTTGTTGAGGGTAACCTTGGCGGTGCCCTTTGCACCATAGTTCTTGCCGGGTTCGGTCACCTTGACCTGGCCGTCGTGGATTGGCGTAAACGTGAATGTTGTTTCTTCAGGTACTTCATCAAAAACAGCCGTGATGCTCTTGTCGCGGTCCATTGTGATCACAGCCGGATTGTCAGAGCCGGTCAAATCGCCAACCCAGTGGCTGAACGTCCAGCCGGGGGTCGGGCGTGCGGTCAACTGTACCACGGCGCCCGCGTCATGCTGTTGACCCGCAGGGCTGATCTCTACGACGCCGTTGCCCTGTTCAGTCACGAACAGATCAAAGGGGCCAGCTTCGCCACCGCCGGTGAGCACGATCAGCTCTGGCGTGTGAAAGCCTTCTTTGGATGAGTACTCTGCACGGTCAAAGGAGTTATTCTCGAGCGCGAAACTGTAGATACCGTCACCCGTCACAGCCTCGGTAACATCAAACTGCACAACGTCCCCCGAGGCGACGTTGCCGGGGCTGCTGCTCAGGGCACTGCCGGCTATCGGGGGCGCGTTGTTGAATGTCAATCCTTCTTCATCCCAGGGGGTGGATGAGTTGACATGGTTGTTTGACACCAGGAACAGCTCGCCGCCATCGTCCGTGCCACTTGCGGCGTGGAGCTGTAAAGTCGCGCGGGTCACCTGGCTGCCGACACCGGTAACATTGAATTTTAGAAAGCTCATCCGCGCCGTGTTTTCCGCGTGCAGTTCGGCCTCATCGCCATAGTTGCGGTCCGGTCTGGTGGCGCGCACTCGTGTATCATCTGTGGGTTGAAAGATTGCCGGCTCGCCAAAGGGCGAGTCAAAAACGCGCAGCTCGCCGACAGAGATGAAGGGGGTGCTGCCCCCGGGCGCGCCAATGATACGGATGGCATCCCCATTTTCAGGCGAAAACAACAGGGAGGACATTTCGTAGTTCACCTCATTGTTGCCGGGGTAGGGGGGCACGCTGTTGAGGAAGTGCACCTCGCGCCAACCCCCGTCTTCGCGCACCTGCACAGCGAGGGATTCAAACCAGCCGCCATCAGCAAAATGAACGCCTTCCTGAAAAATCAATTTTGCAAATCTCTGCGTGCTGTTGAACTCATAGCCAATCCAATCCTGTGAGCGCGCCCCACCGCCGGTATTGGTGTCATACTGCTGTAGGGGATTGCTGCCGCCCGCAGGCGGGAACACATTGTCCTTTATGACACCGATGTTCGGGTTGCCATTACCTGATGGATTGGTGATGAGCGCGATGGGCGTTCCGCGGTGGGTGATGTCTGCCTCGCCTGGTGCTTTCATCACGACGTAGCCCGTATCTACACCTGTGAGTCCGGATGAATCCGTTACGCGCAGGGTCAGTTTCAAATAGATCAAATCCCAGGGGTCGCCATGGTCAGCCGGCACAATGGAGCCCGATTTCCCAGGCACCTGAAACGAGGCCGGGTGCACGTGGTCGTTATGGTGTAAATCGACCACCCAACTGTACTGCAGGTTTGATTCAGGTTCATCCGGGTCGACAGCGGTACCATTCAAGAGGACGGTTTCGTCGGCGAAGGCGCTGGCATTGGTCCCCGGTTGCAGGATGGTCACCGAGGGGGGCAGGCTGCCAACGATAATCTCCGGCAGAAAAAAGCTCGATGTTGCCCCACTCTCATCCTCGACGGTCAATTTCGCCTCAAAGGTCCCGTTCTGTTGATAGGTGTAGACCGGATCGGCTCGAGTGGAGGTGTCGCCGTTGCCGAAGTCCCATGAAAAACTCAGATCATCATTGTCAGGATCGAACGAATCGCTGCCTTTGAAATGCACGGCCAGCGGGGCGTGTCCAAACAGCGTGTCAGCGCTGGCGACGGCAACCGGGTCCTGGTTTACGGTCGCACCGGTGTACCTGATTTCGTTGACGGTTCCCCTGGTAATGTCAACATAAAAGACATTGCCCGTAAGCGGGTCTGTTTCCAGGTCCACGATCCCGTGCTCGAACCGCCCCCCGGAGAATTGCGCAAAATCCCGTACTTCGATGATGTTGTCATCGTCGTCGACTTCAAGCACTTTGATCCAGGCTTGCTCGAAATCTGCAAAGAAATTGACGTTCCAGTAGTCACGCGGGTATTTGGTGCCGGTGTAGAAAGGTCCGGCGGTTACCGAAGCGCCAATAAACCCTGACGGAGAAGATTGGCTGGCATTGGTATGATGCCAGTAGATCGATGGCGGCGTGTGTTCCGCAGGGTTTTCCGCTGTCCCAATGGTACTGCAGCCGCTGTGGTCAGGGTTTTTTCGCTGATAAGCTGACAGGGCATTCGGACCCTCAAAACAGGGCCAGCCGAAGTTCTCGCCGCCACCCACACGCGAGACGTTCAAGTCTTCCCACGTACCCCAGCCAACATCGCCGATATAGACCGATCCGGGATTCCCGTCCGCCGGGTTCGTGCTGCCATTCTGGCGCACATTGAAGCGAAACGGATTGCGCAGCCCATAAGCCCAAATCTTCGACTGTTTATCATCGGGATTGCCCGTGTAGTAGGGATTAGAAGGCAGCCCGCGACCCGTTTCAGGGTCAACGCGAAGAATTTTGCCCGCGAGACTCTTCAAGTATTGCGAGCGAAACGCGCCAACGTCCTCATCTTCCGAGAATCTGTCATCACCAAAACACTCTGGATGTCCGCCACCCGCATCGACGGTCCCGGCCAAAGAGGCCTCTCCGGCCCCGACGAACAACGTCCCGTCGGTGCCAAATCGCACGGTTCCAATCACGTGCTGAAGCCCACAGGCGATGATGCCATCGCCCCAATCGGTGCCGATCAAAACCTGGCGGGTGGACAAATCCGCTTCGTTAAGATTACCTGTTTTCGCCTGGTACCGGCTCAAACGAGAAAAAGCGTAAATATCGTTGTCCTGGCCGCCGGTCGGATCCACCGTATACAGGAGATAAACCCAGCGATTGTTTTCAAAATCCGGGTCGACGGCGATTCCCAACATTCCGTTGGATTCATTGCTCAGCACTTCGCTTTCCAGATCGATGAACGGATCGGCGATTTTCTCGCCATCTTGGATGACATAAACTCGACCGTTTTTCTCGGTGACAAAGATTCGATTACCGGGTGCGAAGGCTATCCCGACAGGTAAGTTAAACTTCTTACCCGAAGCAGCATTCTTGATGACAAAATCTCTTGGGAGATTCTGTGAAAGGACGCTACTCGCGGTGAGAACCCAGAGTAAGGTCAGCATGGTTGCTTGCTTGCACATGAGGCTAATTTCCTGCATTGATGTATGAATGAATAAGTCTAATCGGGGCAGATAAACTATCATCTCAGTGTTGCAAAAATATTTTGGGGCTCAGCTATCCGTGAGCTATCAGTGGAAAGGTGCAAACCGGACATCTCAGGAGAATGATCGCAGGAAGGTATAGAATCCGCGATCAAGTATGTCACCGCAGAAGGATTTTCGCAAAGCATCTAACCCCTGATGAAACTGCATTTTCGAGCGCGGTCGGCCGCGTCAGGCTATCTCACATCTTTTTTTCGATTTTGTGCGAAAAATCAGACTATTACTTAAAGTATACTGGACATTGTGGCATACGGCGAAAATCAAGTTGCGTTGAGATGACCCTTATTTAGTGATTGACCGAAATCTCATTAAACGCTCTGTCATAGCGAGGCGTTTTTTGCCGCAGCAATCTCCAGCCGTGTCCATGAGGTAAGTTACAGCGACAGATTTTTTTCTAACCTGATTAATTCACAAATCTGAAAACTTAGCTAGTATAACAAACATACAAACAAATACTTACAGAAACTTGGTCTCAAAAACTTTTTTTCCACGAAGTTCACGAAGACCACGAGGGAGGTTAACAGATGTGCTTCTTACCCTGTTTTTTCTTGGTGTTCTTCGTGCACTTCATGGTTCATGAATTCTCCAGGCTAAACTTTTCAGCGGGTTCAGGTGGTAGGGTGTTCACGCTTTAGCGTGTTTTCCCCGACCCCAAGCTGAAGCTTGAACACCGACCGCCCCCCGGTCAGACCGCGCACTCAGGAAAAAACATTCTGGGTTCCGGCCTGGGATAAACTGCAAAAAGGTCTGGAAATGGTCCAACACGGTCTGTGACCGTGTTTTGGCAGACGCTATTTTTGCAGCAAAATCTTGCGGGCAAACGAGTGTCCGCCTGCCACCAGCCGCACAAAGTAAACGCCGGAGCTGATTTCAACACGGTGGTCATCCCGGCCGGCCCAGCGCACTTTTTTGAATCCTGCCGGTTGGAATTCGTCCACAAGAATGCGAACCACCTGGCCCACGAGGTTGTAGATGAGCAGCCTGACTCTGGTTTCTTCAGCAAGCGCATATTCGATGGTGGTCTCCGCATTGAAAGGATTTGGGTACGCAGAGCTGAGGGAGAACCGGTCCGGAAGGCTGGAAGCAGACGGTGAGTCAGGAGCCGTTGTCACAAGCGTGTCCAATTCGACGACGAGCTGCGCCGGGAAGTTGCCCTCCTTGGCAACAAATTCGAGGGTGTCTGCCGAGGCGCTGACCACCGCAAGGGAAAGGATATCCCCCCCGGTGACGACTGCTGTGACGTCCAGGGTAGCGATCTCGCCATCGCTCAAAGCGGCAAATGAGGCTGCCGGCTCGCCGTCGACCGGAGGGGCGTTTGTCCAGACGATCTCGTTTTCCGACCAATCGTTCGCAACGGTGTGAATCGCGCCACCGTTCAGGCTGCCTTGGACAACGCACAGTCTGAGGACGGCCTTTTTGACAGGTCGTTGCAAGCCGGACAAATCGAACTTCAAGAAGGTTATGATGTCGTGCCCGGACGGTGACGCTGCCTGCAGCGTTTGTCCATCGCCGTGGGGCGTCTCTTGCTCACCCGAATGGATGTAGGCGTCCTCGGCAGCGAAGAATTTCGTTCCTGCTGTGTCAGAAAGAACGGCAAACGTGGAATCACTCACCACCGAGTCTCTGGCCGTAATGACCGCAATCGGACCGCTTTCGGCGCCAAACGGCACTTTCGTCCGAATTTCCCCGGAAGATTCAAGGGTTGGAATCAGGGCCACCCTGCTACCAAACCGCACACGCCTCAGGTCATCGAAGTTCTTGCCTTTGATGGTGACCGTAGTGCCGGCGACCCCTTCGGTGGGCGTGAACGAAGCAATGGCGGCCGGTTCAGTCACGACAAACTCCGCGGGACTCTGCACGCTGCCCCCCGGCGTCACGACCCCGATCTTGCCGCTTTTTGCGCTCTCCGGCACGACCGCTCTGATTTCAGTTTCCGAGACCACCGAGAAGGCTGCTTGCGTGCCAGCAAATGTCACCTCCGTGGCTCCGCCGAGATGGCGCCCGAGGATGGCAATCTCCGCACCGACTTCACCGCTGTCCGGTCTGAATGAGTCGATGACCGGCGTTGGCAGGACGATCGGCTGAAAATGCGCGGTCAGGGTCTCGTCATCCCGCAGGTTCAGCTCGATGGTGCTGTTGTCCGAGGAAGCCGCGCCGCTCCAGTGCGAAAACTCGAATCCCGCCGCAGGAATCGCCTCGATTTCTACCGGCAGCCTCTTGAAGTATTTGCCGGTCCACGGCAAATCCGCATGCGCCAACGTATTGACGCGAATCTGGCCGCTGCCCGGCGGGCTTGACTGCACGGTCAGTTCAAAGATGTTTTGCAGCCGGAAAAACGACTTGATTTGATTCCACTGAATGTCATCCCGTCTGGAGATGAAGTCCCGTACCTGCGCCAATCCAGCGAGCCAGTGCGAGCGCGGCGCTTGCCACCGGTCGAGCTCCAGCGGGATGTCCGGCTCGATCTCGCTCAGCAGTTGCTCGAACACCTGGCGGATATGGTCCGGTTGCAGGGTTGTGTTGAGCAAATCCGCAAACCGGCTGGCGAACCTTGCGTTGAAAGCCTCGTTTTCTACCAGCTTGCGCATGAAAATGGTCGCGAACAGTTGCCGTTCGGAGTCTCCGCGGGAGATGTCCGTGCGGACGGTGTCGCGTGTTGCCCAGACCAGGGACTTTATTTTGGGTTTGCGATAGGTACTTTCTGCGTCCCACAGAATCCAGCGCCACTTGCCGGTCAAACTTCGCTCGCGGTAAAAAAAGTTGTTGTTGTGCGGCCAGTCTTTGTGGCCGAGATAAATCTGTAAGATATTGTAGTCGATGAAATTATTCAGTTCCATGAGCTCCTGGACGTGCTCGAATTCACTTTTTCGCTCGATATCATTGTCTTTGAAAAAGCGGTGCAGCTCTCGCCACGCCTGCAAGTCACCCGCTTTCACCGACGGCGTCTCGTTGAACGCCCACTCGAGCAGGTCGGCATCTTCGACCCCATAATTTTGCGTGAGATAGTCGTCATGGATGCGCTCCCGCAGCATGTAGATGCCCCAGAGCTCGCCATTGATGTACAAAACCACGGGCTTGTGAGCGGAAACGACGCCGCCGAACTCGGCCCACAACGTGTGATTGAGCGGGTCCCGCAGCAACGTCCATTCCTCACTGCCAAAGGTCTGATCAAAGGATCCGCCCGCATGCACGACCAACTGGTCGAACTCATCGATGTCCTTCTGCTCGAACACCTGATGGCGCAACTTACTGTCGCCGTAGTCGCTGCGAAAGTAGAGGCGCATGGATTTCTTGGGATAGGAGCGTGAATGCGCGCCATGAATCCGCACCCCCGCGTTGATTTGAAATCCGGAGCCATCGTGTTCCACCAGGTTGACGGACACCGGCCGTTCCCACTTTCGGCCCTTTTTTTCGGGATGCATGAAAATGCCCTGTCCCCCGTGCAGATTTTTTTCATCTGTGGCCATGGAGAGGACGGGTAGATGCCCCGCATAGTCAATACCGTAGAACTGACTGATGTCTTCACTCACAGGCGTATCATCGTCGAATGCGCGTGCTCGTATGACTGTGGTGGTGGAAAGGAGAATCGGCTCGCTGTACCTGTCGCTTTCCACGGTCACCGCCGAGCCGTCCGTGGTGTAACGAAGGGTCACGTTGCCCAGGCTACTCGCAAGCTCGACTGCCACCTCACCCGCAAAGAAGCCACTGGCCAGGGAAAAACTGAGCGCGTCGCTCCCGGGGGTTTTGCGGCGGTTGGTCCCGCCCGGCGTCGGCTCGGCCGTTTTCTCGAACGTGCCGTCGCCGTCCGGGATGCGCGCCAGCGAGATGTCCTGCTGCTGCGCGCCAAATTTGTGGCTGTCGACAAGCTGGCCGCCGGGGGTGAAGAGATCCACAACCTCGCCCAAAGCGCTGAGCTTGAAATTCGTATGCAGCTCACTGCCGGTGCGGTCTTTTCCGGAAGCCCAGACCAACAGATACGCTTCGGGGTGAAGCGTGACTTCAGGGAGCGTCCACCGGGCTGGTTGGTCCCTGTCGTCGGTGAGCGTGAATCCGGCTAAGTGTACGGCCTGATTGCTCCGGTTGTAAAGCTCGATCCAGTCAGAAGAGTCGCCATCTTCGTCGAAATTGATCTCGCTATTCGAGGCCAGAAGCTCGTTGATGACAATGTCTGTCGCGCCCGGACCTGGCGCGGTAATCACGTTCGCCGCCGCTGGGGTGGGCGTGGTCGTGAATTGAAACACGCCGGCGCCATCCGGTGAACGCGCCATCGAGATGTCGTCGGTCTGGGCGCCAAACAGCATCGTATCGACTGCGGCGCCCTGAGCATCGTACAACCCAATGAATTCGCCGCTCTTGCCAAGCTTGAAATTGGTGTGCAGCTCATCGCCTTTGCGGTCTTTTCCGGAGGCCCAGATCAGCACGTAGGTGCTCGCCTCGAGGGCAAGGTCAGGAAACTGCCACAATGCCCGTTCCGTCGATTTGTCTGTGAGCGAAAACCCTTCCAGGTTGACCCTCGCCTCACCGTTGTTGTGAAGTTCTATCCAGTCCGAGGCGTCCCCGTCCTGATCGAAATTGGTGCTCCCGTTTCCGGCAAGAAACTCGTTGATAACGAGGGTCTGAGTCCAGGCTGGCTCCCCGAGTCCACTGAGCAAAGAAAGGAGGAGGAAGAGGCAAGAACGCGGATAGAACAATGTTTACTCCACTATAGGCTTTGCGAGCGATTCACCATAAATATAAAGGCTAAGGGCCTCATCTGCGAAAATGCGGGGCTTGCTATTTATTGATGAAACTGC
>JBHHXT010000184.1:0-9969 GCA_046757165.1 bacterium
CGACCCAAAAAAAATTATCGACAATACTTTGTCGATGTCTGGCGCCAAGCGCCTAGGCCTTTTCGCAGATGGTGCTGCCAAAGAAGTCATTTAGCGCTTCGCGCCGTCATTTGCCCTGTGGGCGTCATCGGGTCAGTGGTTGCTCAATGACACCCGCAGGGCAAATCAACTAGAACTTGCTCGAAAAACGCTTGCGAATTCCAGGAAAAGATGTTATTTTACTATTTATCCCACTGGCCTGGCGTAGTAACCGCAAAGACGACAGAAAGTTAACCCAACTTCGACAGCCAAATCGACTTTCATATGTTTTTGGGGATCGTGGAATTGTCAAGTTGTTGTTTTTTGGTATCTGGTCTTTGAAAATGCTGTGTAGTGAAAACTTTTTTGCGATAAACTATTCAGGTATGATTGGAGTGTACTTGGCGTGCAAAAATCAGTGAACGCAGTGAACGTATTTTTGCAGTATCACTGGCCGGATATGTTGCAAAAATACGTTCCTGGCGGAACTGATTTTTGCACTCCGGCTTTGACCTGAATAGTCACGATTCCGGAACAGTGTCTTTCATTGGACCCTTTGGCAAACTGTCCGCCTTGTTGATTCTGGGTGAGTTCAAACCAGGAGGTTGATCATGCTCTTCCGAATGCTCTATGACGAAAAACTGGCCCAGGCATCCTATCTTATTGGTTGTCAAAGAACTGGAGAGGCCGTGGTCATCGACCCGCAGCGGGACGTCGACCGCTACCTCAGGAGCGCTCAAAAAGAAGGCTTGACCATCACGGCGATCACTGAGACCCATATTCACGCCGATTTTCTATCCGGGGCGCGTGAGTTGGCAGAACGGACCGGCGCCCGGCTCTACCTTTCCGATGAGGGCGACAAGGATTGGAAATACCAGTGGCTCGACAAGCAACAAGGCGGCGGCAACTACACCCATCAACTGGTCACAGATGGCGACTCCTTCCGAATTGGCAACATTGAACTCAGGGTCGACCACACACCCGGCCACACACCGGAGCACATCAGCTTCCGGGTCATCGACCATGGCGCCGGGGCGACCGAACCCATGGGGATCGCCACCGGCGATTTCGTCTTTGTCGGCGACGTCGGAAGGCCGGACTTGCTCGAAACAGCAGCAGGACAGGTGGGCGCAAAAGAACGGTCAGCAAAAGTACTCTACCAGTCGATTCAGCGGTTCAAAGATTTGCCAGACTATTTGCAGCTCTGGCCCGGCCACGGTTCCGGGAGCGCATGCGGCAAGGCGCTCGGCGCGGTGCCGCAGTCCACGGTTGGCTACGAGAAACGGTTCAACCCCGCCATTCACTCTGCCACAAGCGAGTCCCGCTTCGTCGATGACATTCTCTACGGACAACCAGAACCGCCGCTCTACTTCGCTCGCATGAAAAAGGAAAACAAGGAAGGGCCCGCCCTTCTTGGCACATTGCCAGCTCCGGAGCCAATTGCAAGTGACGAAATAGATGCGCTCTTGCAAAAAGATGTCTATGTGGTGGACACGCGCTCCTGGCCAGACTTTATCGAAGGGCATCTTGCCGGTGCCCTTTTCGCGCCGCTGAACAAATCCTTTCCAACCGTTGCTGGCTCATACGTTGAACCAGACAAGCCCATTTACCTCATCGTGGAGTCGTCGCGAGTCGAGGAAGCGGTGACGGACTTGATTAGAATCGGATTGGACAACATCGTTGGCTATCTCACCCCGGACACCCTGGCAGCCTACGCGGCCAGCGGCGCCGGGTTGCAGAAGACAAAGCATCGCGAGATCAAGGACCTGCTGGATCTGTCAAAGTACCGGTATGCTCAGATTCTGGATGTCCGGTATCAGCATGAGTATGAAGCAGGGCATTTGCCCGATGCCTTGAATATTGCGCACACCAGGTTGCTGCCGCGTTTTGATGAGATTTCGAAGGAGCGCACCGTGCTGGTGCACTGCCTATCAGGCGAACGTTCCGCGTATGCGGCGGCCATGCTCGCCAGCCACGGTTTCGATGTGGTTCAGCTCGACGGCGGCTTCCAGGCCTGGCAGGCTGCGGAAGGTGTTGTCGTCAAAGAAGACTAGAACATTCGTAACAAAAGTTAGGCTACAAGGTTAATGCGAAGATTCTTTCCATTCCTGAGCTGGCTGCTTCATTATCAGAAAACCAACCTGAAGGGGGACGTTTCCGCCGGTCTGACGGTGGCGATGATGCTCATCCCGCAAGCCATGGCCGTGGCGCTGCTGGCCGGACTGCCGCCAATCATGGGTCTCTATGCTTCGGTCGTGCCGCTTCTTGTCTATGCTTTTTTCGCCACCTCCCGACATGTGGCCATTGGTCCGGTGGCGCTCATTTCCATGATGGTGGCCACTGGAGTCAGCAAGCTGGCGGCACCGGGCAGCACGCAATACATCCTGTATGCCACGGTTCTGGCGGGCATGGTCGGATGCATGCAGTTCGGGATGGGCGCGTTGAATGTCGGGTTTTTGGTCAATTTTCTTTCCTACCCGGTCATCAGCGGGTTCACTTCAGCCGCCGCAGTGATCATTGCTTTTAGCCAACTCAAACACCTGCTGGGCATTGCCCTGCCGGAGAGTCATTACATTCACGAAATCCTGATCGAGTCGATTGCGCGCGTTGAGCAAATCAACACGCCGACCCTCCTGCTCGGAACCACCTGTATCCTTCTGCTGGCCTGGCTCAGGAAGTGGAAGACAGCCATTCCTGGCGCGCCGATCGTCGTGGCGCTCGCTGCCTTTCTCGTGTGGGCCCTGGACCTGCAAAGCGTCGGCGTCACGGTCCTGGGCGACGTTCCACCGGGTCTTCAGGGGTTTACGCTGCCGCCCATCCAGCTGAGCACGCTTTCCGCGCTGGCACCCATCGCCATCGCCATCGCCCTGGTCGCATTTATGGAATCGATTGCAGTGGCCAAGAACTTCGCCGCCCGGTATCATTATGATGTCGATGCCAACCAGGAGCTTATCGCGCTCGGACTGGCAAATATCTCGGCAAGTGTTTTCGGCGGCTATCCAGTGACCGCCGGGTTTTCCCGGACGGCGGTCAACGTGCAGGCCGGCGCGCGCACCGGCCTGGCATCCATCATCACCTCACTCATCGTTGCCTTGACCCTCATGTTTCTGACCGGCTCGTTCCACTACATGCCGACGGTCGCGCTGGCGGCCATCATTGTTGTGGCGGTCACCAGTCTGATCGATTTCAAACAGGCCACTCATTTGTTCAAAGTAAAAAGGACCGATCTCATTTCCTGGATCGTCACCTTTGTCGCCACATTATCCTTCGGCATTGAAAAAGGCATTTTGCTGAGTATCGCCACCTCCCTGGTGCTGGTCGTCAGACGGACGACCCGGCCGCACTGCGCCGTCCTGGGCCGGCTGCCGGGCACGAAAGTCTACCGCAATGTGGAGCGTTACCCGGAAGCCATCACGCTTCTGGGCGTCATCCTGATTCGAATCGACACCTCACTCTACTTTGCGAATGTGAACTTCTTGAAAGAAAAAATTCAAGAGCTGGTGCAAACCAGTCCCAGTCGGCTGAGCGCCATTATCTTCGACGCCAGCAGCGTCAATGATATCGATTCTTCGGCTGACACCGCGTTACACGAAATCGCGGACAACTTACACCAGCAAGGCATCAAGTTTTATTTCACCAATGTGAAAGGTCCGGTCAGAGATGTTCTGCAGCGGTCCGGCTTCTATGACAAGCTCGGCGAAGACCACTTCTTCTTTCGCAATCATGACGCGGTAAAATATTTTCTTGATGAGAGAATCGAGGTGATGAATGAGACCCCCGGTGGGGCGGTGAAACACAAAGCCGGGGCTGAAATTCTTTGACGCAGGTGTTTTCATAAGCCACTGATTCACACCGATTGAACACGGATAAAGAAAGGTGTGAGCCTACTAACGACGTTGTTGTCAAAAAGGAATCCGTGTTTCATCCGTACTACAAGCCGACAACATTGTGTTTTCTTTGCAAAGTTTTGGACGCTTCAGAATATATTTGAGCCACGGATTTACACTGATAACGGTTCTTGTCAATAATGAACAATACCTCATATTCAAATTCAATACTCATTTTATTCGTGTCAATTCGTGCAGATTCGTGGCTGCATCAATTATTTGGTTGCGGCCAAAGGCCGCGCCGTGTGAATCCGTGGCTATTAAATTTCTTTAGCTTTGGCGGCTTCGCCGCGCTAGCATATAGGAATGAACCCATTACTCGGAGGATTCTCATGACAAATATATTTCAAATGCTTCGAGCCTACTTGTTGAGCATAATGCTGGTTTTCTCAACAGCGGCGACGTTTCATCAAGCTTATGCTCAGGAAAAACCAGGTTCAGAATCAGGCAAGGACAATCTACTGGCAGCGGCTCGTGAAATCATGACGGCTGCTCGCTACTGTGCGTTGATCACCGTGGACGCCTCCGGGCACCCTCAGGCAAGAGTGATGGATCCATTCTTACCTGAAGATGACATGGTTGTGTGGTTGGCAACCAATCCCAAAAGCCGCAAGGTTGAACAACTTCGTCGGGACTCTCGAGTGACTCTCTTTTATTTTGACCAGGGCGGACTCGGGTATGTTAGTCTTATCGGCCATGCGCAACTCGTCAATGACCCGGAAGAAAAAGCCAGCCGATGGAAGGAAGAATGGCAACAATTCTATCCAAATCGTGAAACCGACTACTTACTTATTTCGATTACACCTGAAAAATTGGAGATCGTCAGCGCTAAGCATAACATCGTCGGGGATAGCAAGACCTGGGCAGCGCCAACGCTACTTTTTGATGATCAGTAAACAACGAACACCAGAACCCTTCAACCCTCTCGAACCTCTGAAAGGAACCCCATGAACTACGGCTTCATCATCGACAACCGGAGGTGTATCGGCTGCCATGCCTGTACTGTGGCGTGCAAATCCGAGCATGACGTCCCTATCGGGGTGAATCGCACGTGGGTCAAGTATGTCGAGAAGGGCGAGTTTCCGCACACCCGCCGGTTGTTTTCGGTCATGCGCTGCAACCACTGCGCCCAGGCGCCGTGCGTTGAAATTTGTCCGACCTCCGCACTGTACACCCGCTCCGACGGTATCGTCGATTTCGATAGCCGGCGGTGCATCGCTTGTAAGGCGTGCATGCAAGCCTGTCCTTACGACGCCCTGTTCATCGACCCTGAAACGCACACTGCCCAAAAATGCAACTACTGTGCACACCGTACGGAGGTTGGCCTGGAACCCTCCTGCGTGGTGGTGTGCCCGGAGCAAGCCATCATCGCCGGAGATCTCGATAACCCGGCTGCCGAAATCTCCATGCTGTTTGCACGAGAACAGGTCACGGCGCGCAAGCCCGAGAAGGGCACCGAACCCAAGCTTTTCTATATCGAGGGCGATAAAGCCGCGTTGACTCCGGCTGCTGCGCTGCCGTCAGAGGCCTATTTATGGAGCTCGCAAGCTGCCGGCGTTGGCCACTTCGCAGCCGCGGCCGAGGGGCGGCCCCAAACTGGCGCCGGCGATTGGCTCAGGGACCAAAGCGGAGAGCCGCAGGTCCTGGCCCCGGAACAAAGCAACGCCCCTGACATGCTCCAAAAAGCACACCAGGTGCTGGAAGAGCAAGCCCGCCGCGTTTACGATGCACCGGGAGAAGGCATTGTCTGGGGCTGGGAAGTTGCGGCCTACATCTGGACGAAAGCAATCTCGGCCGGCCTCTTCCTGGTGCCATTTCTGGCGCTCACGTTCGGTCTGGCACCGGTGCCGGAGCCACACCACTGGGTTGGCATCCTGGGCGGTTTGTTCTTCCTGACACTGACCGCCGGATTGCTCATCAAAGACCTCGACCAGCCGAAACGGTTTGCCTATGTGTTGCTGCGGCCAAACTGGAGCTCGTGGTTGGTACGAGGCAGCTACGCCCTCACGGGTTATGGCGTCCTACTGACCGCTCTCGCTGTCACAAAATATTCCGGGCACACAACCACGCTTCCTTTTCTCTCCCGGGCGTGCGCTACAGCAGCGACGGTTTCTGCGGTCTACACCGCCTTCTTGCTGGCGCAATCGAAAGGGCGAGACTTCTGGCAAAGCCCGGTTCTGCCCTTGCACATGGTGGTTCACGCGCTGCTGGCCGGGGCGGCCACGCTAAGCATCGCCGGGACTCTTCTGCACCAGAGCATCGCCTGGAACGGCTTTTTGCGCACGGTTCTGCTGTTTGGCACAGGTGCAAATCTGCTCGTCATCGCCACAGATCTGCTGATGCCACACGCAACCGAAGATGGCAGGCGGACCGTCACCCTGATCACGAAAGAGAAATTTCGCTCGCTCTTCTGGCTCGGGGTCCTGCTTGCCGGCAATGTCATTCCCATCCTTGTGATCGCCTTTGCTGCAACAGATTTGATGTGGCCGGGTGTCTTGATCTTGTTCGGGATTTTTTGCACCGAGCATATCTGGATCAAGGCGCCGCAAATGATCCCTTTGAGCTGAGCCAGCCAGGGCCTGTCCAAGGATAACTTCGCAAATTGCTGGGGCAATCATAGCAAAAATCAGCGAGTCACCGCTACGCGGTTTTGTACGCCCTAAACGATCGTCAACGCCGTAGGCGTGAAATGTTCATAGCACCAGTGCGACAGAAAAAACAACCTAAGCCCTTTTAGGGGCAAGATGTTAGCCAATGCCCCTGTGTCCAGCAATATTTGTCGGACACGATAAGCTCCCGGGAGGGGTCAGGGGTGGGTTCTGGGGGGACTGCTATCGTTTTCCGCTCACTGTAAGACAGACGTGCGCGAACCGACGCAGTCTCTGATCGTCTCTCCCCGATGCAACGCTTGCCGAGAAAAACACGGTCAGAGACCGTGTTGGATCACCTGCACAGGCCCGCCCGCAGCGCGCGAAGTTCCCCTCCTGCGTTACGAAAGGGGAACTTCTGGTCGCGCCCTTCGGGCACGGCGTAACCACAGACAAAGGTCTGTGGTTGGGAATCTGTTCGTCGTAAGTACGCCTGTTCATGCGAGGAAGGACCCTGCTGGTTGAGCGGGCCAGGTTGAAGGAAGCAGGCTGACATCTCACTCAGATGTGAGCATGACGGCCTTTCTGGCAGGGTTTGCGGCCACCTGACTGCAGTGCTCCTGAAGGGCTTTTCGTGCATGGGTGTAGCCGAGGTCCTCTGCTTTGTGCAAATCCGTACAGCCCGCACTCTCCTGTCCCGCCCGGATCTTGACCAGACCTCTACGATAGTACATCTCAGAGGCGTTGGGATCAGCCTTGATAGCGGCGTCATATGCTCTGATGGCACCGGCCAGGTCGTCGATCTTTTCTTTTGCAATGGCGTTGTAGAAATGGGCCTGCGCGCGATTTGGATTTTGGCGTGTGACCCGGTCGAAATCCCGGATCGCAAGCGCGTATCTGTTTAGTTTGATGCTCGTGACGCCATGATTGAAGAGGGCGTTGAGGTCCCGGGGGCGATGCTTCAGCACAACCTCCAGGTCATAGGCGGCGGCAGCGTATTTGTTGAGATAAAAATACGCGTTGCTTCGATTCCTGTAGGCTTTCGTGTAGTCGGGATTGAGCGCGATAGCGAGGTTGTAATCTTTGATAGCACCTTCATAATCTTTCAGATTGAATTTGCAGGCGCCGCGATTGTTGAACGCTTTGGCATGGCGCGGATCGAGTTTGATCGCTTGCTCATAGTCCTCGATTGCGCCGGTAAAGTCCTTTGCTTGCCGCTTGACCGCGCCACGGTTATTCCAGGCCGACACGGCGGTCGGATATTTTGAAATAACATCGTTCCAGAGGGTCATGCTGCTCTTCCAGACCTGGCTGCGTTCGAATGTCATGGCGGTCAGACAAACAAGATACGCCGCTAAAACCAGGGGCAGCCACTTTTGGACCCCGGCGCGCCGGTTGCCGATGGCCTGGTAGTAAGCCACCGCAAGCAGAAGAAAAAATCCGATCGACGGCACATAGGTGTAACGGTCCGCCATGATGGCGTTGCCCACCGGGATGAGCTGCAGCACCAAAAAAATATTCACCACGAAGAACGCCATGGCAAACGCAACCGGCTTCGAGCGCCTGAGCGCATAGAAGAAAGCAGCGATGATCGCCATGACAGGAATCGGATAGAACCAAAACTCGAGCGGAATTCCGCCATCAACTCTCTGCGGGTAAGGATAGATGACCGAAAGCTTGGTCGGCAAAACGAGTTTGACTAAGTATTGCACGAAGCCATAACAGGCAAACAGCAGCCGCTCCCAAAAGGCAAATGTGCTGCCATCCCCGATGGCGTTATAGGTCTGCTGAGCAGCGATCGCGACAATTCCAAACGTGAGGGAGAGAGCGAAGAAAGGAATCTTCTCCAGAATGACGGTTCTGTCAGTCAAGCTTCTCCCTCTGAAGAGATCGATGGCAACCAGGGTCACCGCAAGAGAAACAGCCTGTCCTTTCGCCAGCAAAGCAAGCACAAAGAGCATCAACGAAACCAGGTAGTGTTGGCCGTTGTTTTTTTGCAGGTACTTAAGGTAAGCAATGATGGAAGAGAGAAAAAACAGCGTGTGCAAGACATCCTTTCGTTCCGAAACCCAGACCACCGATTCGGCATGAAGTGTGTGGACGCCGAACAAGGCCGCCGCCACCAGCGCAATCTTGACATTGTCGAACAGAAGAAAGACAAGCCAAAAAACGAGAATCGTGTTGATGACGTGCAGAAGAAGGTTGGTCAGGTGATAGATCCACGGCTCGAACCCCGCAATCTGATAATCGAAGGCAAGCGACAGCATCGAAAGCGGATGAAAGTTGCCCATATAGAATTTATCTTTTGAAAAGAAGAGCGCATGCACCGTTTCTCCGTCAAGGCGCTGAATGTGCGGATTCTCGAGAACGTAAAAATTGTCATCCCAATTGGTGAGACCGTTGTCGAGGGCCGGCAAATAGGCCAGGATGGTGAGAGTGGCAATGGCAACCAGCCAGAGAGTGATCTGGCCTCGCGTCATCTGATGGGCTGTTGGGGTCAATTTCCTATTCTTGTTTCTCCGTGCTCGTTTTTCGTCTTTCATCCTTGTAAGATGGCTCCCCCTGAATAAAGCTGCGATCTGAAGTGATGAGATTGGCAAAAAAAAATCAATTAAGGTATACAGACGGTCGGCAAAAAATACGGAAAAGTAAAGCGAAAAACATGCGGTTTTTTGTCCTTGATTGTTGAGGAGCAGCAGCCTATGTTTCAAACAAAATGCGGATCAAGGCTGATAATGTTGAAAAGCTCTTTGAGCGCCTGAATCTTCAGGAACCGAGCGAGACGGACAAACGTGCTGTTCGAGACGACCCCCATTTGAAAGGCGAATTTGTCATTTCGCAAGACAGCCAGCATCCATCAAGTGCTTCGAGGGCAGTGAAAAGCAAGAGCTGTGCGGAAGTGCATCTCGAACGTATTTTGAAACAGGAAGTTAAGTGCTCTTCATTCCGTTACCGCCGATGCCGACGTTTGATCAGCGCAAATCTGAGAACAGCACCGTCCAGAATAGAGGCGGCATTAAGATTTGTGAGTTTTGGTTATCTCTTTGCCCAATCCGCTTACCGCACCTTGATCCTCCCCTGATGTTCCCTCACGACCCGGCCAACAAGAGCTGCTTGTCGCACCCCTTCCTTTTTCAGCCGAGCCACAAAATCCTTTGCATCCTCCCCTGAAATAGAGACCAGCAATCCGCCTGAAGTCTGCGGGTCATAGAGCACCCGCACCAAATCTTCCGGCACCGCAGCGTCGATTTGAATGTTGTCGCCCAAATACTCCCGATTCGTGCGGTCTCCCTTGGTCAAATAGCCTTGCGCTGCCAACTCCTCAACACCAGAAAACCTCGGCATGCTCCCGGCTTCAAACACCAGGCCAACGTTGCTGGCTCTTGCCATCCCCCAGGCGTGCCCGAGCAGACTAAACCCGGTGTTAGCTGCAAGAAAGTACGTGCTCATAAATCAAGAATATGTGTGAGGGCAGA
>JBHHXT010000185.1:0-9945 GCA_046757165.1 bacterium
TTGTTGCGATAGCAAAAGGCCAGGGACAGCGCGGCCACGACCGGCGCGACAAGAAGGTTGACACCAGGAAGGACCAGGAACGGCGTCAACAGCGTGCCATAAAGCACAGACAAGCTCCCGCGATTCCCACGGAATGCCGACCACTTCTCCGAAGCAAAATCCCGCACCTTGCGGCTGAAGAAGGCCAGATTCAGCAGCAGGGCCTTGCCAAGTCTGAGATAGTGGTGCCTTTGCTGCAGAAGCATATTGACGAGTGCGTAGCAGACACAGGCCAGGAACGCCAGCAGGAGCGTCGCTTTGAGAATCGGGATGAGCGGGGCGTCTGAGTGAAAGGCCTCGGGGTGCAGAACGCTTGATAATGTCTGCACAACTTCATCCAGAAAAGCGAAGCTTCCCTGCTGGGTGCCCATCCCCACGTTGACCGGACTGACCTTGTCTGCCGGGACGAGCCATTGCTCAGAATAGGTGTTCACCGCTGAAAAATCCTTTGAAGCAGCGCTGCTCGCGAGCTGGTCTCTCGTGTTCTTACGGGTCATTGCTTTTCTCCTGAAGGTCATCAGCAAACGGTGTTGCCTTTACCCTAAATGGGATCACCAGGGGGCGCATCTGACATTGGACAGGAATTATTGCGGGAAAAGTGGCTGAAGAAACCGCTAACTGTACTGAATAGTTCGAAAACGGACCTTATGGGGCAGCCTGCTTACGCTTGATACTGACATGAAACAGGTACAAAAGATAAATAAACAATGTGTTATCTCATATCGCCAGAGTTTTGGCACCGGTGTTGCTTTGAGGCAGGGTGAATATTGAAAGTCAACAGGCCGTGAACGATAAACTTCAGGAGAATGTCATGAACAAGCTGAGCAAATGGCTTTTGGGCGGAGCGCTGGTCATTCTCATCTCATTTCCCGTTCAAAGCGAAGCAGGAGTTGGCGTCTATGTCAAGCTCGGCCCGCCGAAAGCCAGGAGGGTCAAAGTGGTCAAGCCGGCAAAGCCCTACCGTCACGCGGTTTGGGTCGCCGGACACTATCAGCACAAGAATGGCCGCACCGTGTGGGTAAACGGCGTCTGGATCAAACACAAGGTGGGGTTTGTTTATGTGCAGCCGCACTGGAAGAAGACGCCGCATGGGTACTGGTTCGTGCCGGGACACTGGGTGAAGAAATAGCCGCTCATTTCAGGTGTCTTGCCCGGTGAAAAGCCCTTTCGAGAGAGAAAGGGCTTTTTTGTTTTGGTTTGATGCTGTGTAGTGAAGAATGAAGATAGAACCGATTCAGCGGACTGTTAGCTTGGTGACAGAAGTCTGACTGATGTTTCCTTTTGAAACACTCTCTCAGGTGCAACCGTTTTTTCTCTCTCTTCCCTGCCTGTTTGAGCGTAAATCGGTTGCCTTTCAGATGGCACAAAAGTTGTAATTGTGGCAGCGTTTGGCCGGAAGTTAAACTTTGGTCGTTTTTCTTGCAATTCAGTCTGCGTTTCGATACTTTAGCCCGGCTCAAAGACGACCTTAACCGAAGGAACCTATCATCAACAAAAGCAGAGGAAGGCAACGAATGAAAGGCGTCATCTTAGCTGGCGGATTGGGCACACGATTGTATCCCTTGACGAAGATCACCAACAAGCACTTACTTCCCATCTACGACCGACCGATGATTTACTATCCGTTGGAGACGCTGGTCAAAGCAGGAATTGATGATATTCTTCTGGTGACCGGGGGCAACAATGCCGGAGATTTTTTGCGGCTGCTGGGGAACGGCAAGGAGTTCGGCCTGCGACACCTGAACTATACCTACCAGGAGGGCGAAGGCGGCATCGCGGAGGCGTTGCGGTTGGCTGAATACTTCGCTGACGGGGACTCGGTGGTTGTTGTTCTCGGCGACAACATCATCGAGAAGAGCATCAAGACCGCCGTTGAAAATTTCCAAAAGCAAGCGGCAGGAGCCAAGATTTTGTTGAAGAAAGTGGAGGATCCCTGGCGGTTTGGCGTTGCTGAGCTGCAAGGAGACCGGGTCGTCGAGGTTGTCGAGAAACCGAAAGACCCGAAGTCCGACCTCATTGTCACGGGCATTTACATGTACGATGCGCGGGTGTTCGAGTTTATCCGCGAGCTGAGGCCCTCAGACCGCGGCGAGCTGGAAATCACAGACGTCAACAATATGTACATCCAGGCCGGCAAGATGACCTACGAGATTCTGGACGGCTGGTGGACTGACGCAGGAACGTTCGAGTCGTTGTATCGGGCAAATTCTTTGCTGGCGACCCGCAAGCAGAGACCATAAATTAAAAAAGTCTAACTGCACTAAAGATTCACAGAACAAAGACGTTCATAGCACTTATAAACGGATTTTACCACACCTTTGGAGGCAGTTAGATGAAAGTGAGACACGTTCTTGTACTTGCGCTGGTTGGCCTTGTTGCCGTCCCGGGCTTTCTGCATGCGCAAACCAATTTTAATGGCGGGTTGGGCCTGGTTTATGTCCAGTCAGCATGGAATCTGGAGCGGGGGGTCTTTACGCTCAGCAACAACACCAGAATCTTTGGCAAGAGCGCCAACTTTCCGGGTGAGAGTCCGCTGATGATCTGGAACATTTCGGGCCGGATCAGCCTCAACTACGGTCTTGGGAAGCACTTTGAAGTTTCTGCCACGCCCATCATCTACCAGGACACCAACCAGTCGGGGGAAAAGGTCAACTCTCCTGACGATATCTTCCTGACCTTGAAAATGGGATCTTTCACCTCGCCCACGAGTTCTTTTACCTATGGTTTTTCGGTCTCGACGCGCATTCCAACCGGCGACAAGCGCAATGTTCCTTTTGAACCGTACTCCTCGAACCGCATTGGGTGGGGGATGACGGGGCTGCTGTCATACTCCATGGATCCGCTTTATCCCGAGCACGCCCCCAATTTTCATATCAATCTCGGCTATTGGAATCACAACGACGTTGGCACGGAAGTCGTTGAGGGCGGAGACATATCGACGCGGCCGCAGAGCATGACGCAGGAGCTGCTGTACGGTGTCGGCGTGAAAGTCCCGAAGGATGTTTTCGACTTTTCGCTCGGGTTGTACGGCAACGCCTTCTTACAGAGCCCGCCGCGTGCGGCCTATAGCCGTGAAAACTACCTGTATGTATCGCCGGCCGTCCATTACAAGCCGTTGAAGTGGATGACTTTCAACGTGGGCGTTGACGTTCGCGTTTCGAAGGCCACGGACAAGACCTTTTATGCCACAGATGGCACCGGCGCCAAACGGACCTTGCCGGGTGGCCAGCCGAACTATCCGGCGTGGCGCATCAATTTTGGCACATCTTTTTCTTTGCAGCCTTCGAGCAGCTATCGCGCCAGAGAGCGGGAGCTGCTCATGCAAAAAGCGGAGTCGCGACGGGACCTGTTCGAACAAATCATTGCAGAACAGCGCGAAACGGAGTCGGCAGAGGCTGAGCTTGAACGCATTCGGGCTGAGCGTGTTCGGGCCGAAAGAGAGCTCGAGCGACTGCGCGCCATTCTCGAAGGCGAGGCGCAGCGAGCACGCGACGAGAATGAAGATTACTAACCTGAATCTGATTATCCTCTGCTATTTCCTGTTAAGGTAGCCCTTCTTCGGAAGGGCTTTTTTGTTTTGGGGCCTTGACGCCGAGCAGCGTGACCCCGGGGCAAGGGACATGCCCGCGGTCTGTTTCACCCGCTTGAAACCTGAAACATTGCACTCCTCCAGATCAATGACGTTGACAAATACAAGCTTGAATGCTATATTACTACACTGTCCCCCATTATTGAGGGACAGTTAATTCAACCCTGATCCAACACGGTTTGCAACCGTGTTTTAGGTACAAATCCGAGAGCGATAGGCGTTGTGTAAAAGGTATCAGAATGTTGTCATTTCGAGCGGAGCGAGAAATCTGACCGTGAGACAAGTGTCGCATAATCTATCAGACGTTACGACTTGTTCCTCAACAGATTCCTCCCAGAGCCTGCATTGAGCGGGGTCGAAGTGGTCGGAATGACGCGGCGGCCTTTTGGGACAGCCCCTAGGATCGCTCTTTCCCCATTCTTGAATTATCGTTTGTGGTGAAACAAACAAAAATCGTGCGCCGGTTGCAAACCTTGCTGCCGCATCTGGAGGCCACAAAAAGTTCTGGCGAGGTCAATTGCGAAGTCGCTGGTGTGACATATGACTCGCGTCAGCTCGGGCCCGGTGACATTTTCGTGGCCATTGCCGGATTGGAGAGTGACGGCAACCGGTTTGTGGCGCAGGCCGCGGCAAAAGGCGCAGCCGCCATCGTTTCGGAGAAGATGCACCCTGACCTGAGCATCCCCGTCATTCAAGTGAGAGATGCGCGCGTTGCCCTGGCGCGGCTGGCGCTGGCGCTTTATGACTATCCGGACCGCACGCTGACCCTGATCGGCACCACGGGCACCAACGGCAAGAGCACAACGGCTTATCTGTCCCGCTCGATCCTGGAAAACGCGGGTTACCGCACTGGACTCATCAGCACCATTGAATATGTCGTGGGCGGGCAAAGCCGACCAGCCGTCAGGACCACGCCAGAGGCGCCGGAGCTTGCCGCCGCTCTGAATCAGATGGTCAAATGCGGGCAGAGCCACGCTGTTATCGAGGTGACGTCACACGCGCTTGCCTTACACAGGACGCACGGCTTGCAATTCGACTGCGCTGTTTTCACCAATTTTTCGCATGAGCATCTCGATTTTCACCAGACTGCCGACGCGTACTTGCAGGCGAAAACCCGGTTGTTTGAAAGTCTCGATACCGAAAAAGTCGCGATCCTCAATGCGGACGATCCGGCCAGCGCGTTCGTTCGAGAGAGAACCGAAGCGCACGTCCTGACATTTGGTGTCGTGAGTCGAGATGCGGACCTTAGGGGAAAGCTTCTGGCCGGTCGAGAGGCCGATTCGAGCAAGCTCCGCCTCGCCGCGGGCGCCGGCGTGCGTGCGCTGATCCGTTTCCCCAATGCGGAGATCGAAATCGCGAGCCATCTGCGTGGAAGTTTCAATCTTTACAACATCCTGGCGGCTGCGGCCGTTGGCTGGTCACGCGACCTTTCTCCGGAGGTCATAAAACGCGGGATCGAGGCCGTGCAGAGTGTACCGGGGCGACTGCAGCCCGTACGCGTAAGCGCCAGCCAGCCGTTTCAGGTCCTGGTCGATTTTGCGCACACACCGGAAGCGCTCAGGCAGGCCCTGCTGGCTTGCCGCGCAATTTGCCGCGCCAAACTCTGCCTCGTGTTTGGTTGTGGAGGTGAACGGGACAAAGGCAAACGGTCGCAAATGGGTCACATCGCAGGGGAGTTGGCCGACCGCGTCATTCTCACCACTGACAACCCGAGGCGCGAAGATCCGCTGTCTATTTTGCACCAGATTGACGCCGGCCTTCCGGACAAAAACAAACGCAAAATAGTCGCTGACCGGAAGTTGGCGATTTATGAGGCGCTCATGAGCGCCCGGGCCGGAGATCTGGTTTTGATCGCAGGCAAAGGCCATGAGACTTACCAGGAGATAGACGGCGAGCGCCGGCCGTTTGATGATGGCGAAACCGCCAGAGAAATCTTGAATGAGCTGCAAAATGAATCCGTCGCAACTGCGTCATAAGCGTTTCACGATTCTGGGCGCGGCCAGAAGTGGCCTGGCAGCAGCCAGGCTTTTGAGGCAGAAGGACGGCCGCGTGTTCGTGAGTGAGTGTCAGCCGGCCGAACAAAAAAGGCAGGCGCGGGAACAGTTGCGCGCCCTGAATGTCCGGTGCGAGTTTGGTGCGCATTCAGAGAAAGTTTTTGACTGCGACTATCTGGTTCTAAGTCCCGGCATTCCAACAGATTGTGGCCCCATCCGGGAGGCGCGCAGACGGAACATCCCGGTCCTGGGAGAGTTGGAACTTGCCAGCCGGTTTTGTCCGGGGCCGGTTGTGGCGATTACCGGCACCAACGGAAAATCGACCACAACAGCACTGGTCGGCGAAATGTTCAGGCAAGCAGGGGCGCCTGCCATCGTTTGCGGCAACATCGGCTTTCCTTTTTCCGATGCCGTGCTCGAGATGGATGCGAGCACGACGGCGGTGGTTGAAGTCAGCAGCTTTCAGCTCGAAACGGTGACCACCTTCAGTCCGCATGTGGCTATCCTGCTTAACCTCGAGCCCGACCACCTGAACCGGCACGGGAGTTTTGACGCGTACGTCAGCACGAAGTTGAGATTATTTGAGCACCAGAAAGACAAAGATTTTGCTGTCTACAATGAGGAAGATGAGACAACAAGACGTGCCATGCAAAGCGTTTGCGCCCGATCTGTCCGCGTGCCCCTGCACTGCGAGCACCCCCTCGAATGCGGCGGGTACGTGTCCGTGGGCGAGATTCGATTCCGGTTCTCTTCGCGGCTGACTCGTCTGCTGCCGGTGGAGGAGATTGCCCTGCGCGGCCGGCACAATCTTCTGAATGCGCTGGCGGCTTCGTCTGCCGCCATGCTTGCTGGCTTGCCGGTTTCTGCGGTGCGACAGGCGCTGCGCAGGTTTCGCGGGTTGGAGCACCGGCTCGAGCTCGTTTGCACCCTCAACGGTGTGCACTACGTCAACGATTCCAAGGCCACCAATCTCGACGCTATGCGCCAGGCCCTGAACAGCTTCGACAGCCCCATTATCCTTCTGGCCGGTGGGCAGGACAAAGGCGAAGATCTCAGCGGTGTCAGCGACCTGATTTCACAAAAAACCAGGCATTGCATCTTGCTGGGTGAAACAGCGGAGATGTTCTCGCACCTCCTGCCCAACGGCACGCAGCACACGCGAGCTGATGGCCTGGAACAGGCGGTTCACCTGGCCCGGCAATGGGCGCGGACCGGAGACGTCGTTTTGCTCTCCCCTGGCTGCGCCAGTTTTGATATGTTTCAGGATTTTGAAGAGCGAGGGAGGCAGTTTAAGGAAATGGTCAAAAGTCTGCGAATCGCGGAACGTCAAGTATGAACAATGAACAACCTGGGGAAACATTTTGCAATTTGGAACATATGCTGCGGCTTGGATGCCGGACGTGAGAAATTCACCGCATTAAGAGAGCAAATACTGACCAGGCTCGAAGAGTTGCCAGAAGATAGACTTCTTGAAGTCCTGGATTTCGTAGAATTCATCCGTATGAAAACAAGACGGAAGGGCAAAAAAACACAGGAAGCCACGGACAACGAGATCCTTGCCAATATTGCTACCAGCGGCTCCCTGGACTTCTATTATGATGATTCGCAGGATGTTTACACTTTAGAGGATGGAGAGCCACTATGAAACGTGGAGACATCGTTCTTATTACGGTGCCATTTTCTGACTTGACCTCACAAAAAGTGCGTCCTGCACTGGTGGTTTCCCCAGTTTATGCGACTGAGAATGACATTATTGTCGCACTTATCACTACGAACATTCATCGCCCCTTGCGGTCGTCAAATCATGCCTTGAAATCCAGCGACAACAACTTTCCAACAACCGGGTTGAAGTTCGACTCTGTACTCCGCCTTTCAAAACTCTTCAACCTCGACAAGACGCTTGCCAAGAGAAAACTTGGCAGGGCGCAACCGGCTCTTATGAAGCAGCTTGATGCAAAGTTGAAGATCGCCCTGGGGATTCGATGATGAGGGAGAGAAATTAAGTTCTATTGAATTGTTTTCAGGAGGGGTCTTAATGAAATTAGAAGGCGTATTTGTTGCACTCGTCACGCCGTTCGAGAATGGCAGAATCAATGAAGAGAAAATCCGGGAGCTGGTACGGTTGCAACTGGAGAATGGCACCGACGGCATCGTCCCCTGTGGCACGACCGGCGAATCGCCGGCGCTTTCGGAGGCGGAACGAAACCGGGTGATCGAAATTGTCATCGAGGAAGTCGATGGCAAAGCAACGGTCATCGCCGGCACCGGCACCAACAATACAGACAGCACCATGCAGGCCACGCAACGGGCAAAGGAGATGGGGGCAGATGCAGCGCTTGTCATTACGCCCTATTACAACAAACCGACCCAGGAAGGACTCTTTCGCCACTTTGAGGCCGTGGCGCGGAGCGTTGACCTGCCGGTGGTGATCTACAACGTGCCAGCCCGGACCTCTGTGAACATGCTCCCCGAAACCGTGGCGCGGCTGATGCAATTCGACAACATTGTGGCCATCAAAGAAGCGAGTGGGGACCTGGTTCAAATCTCGGAAGTGATCCAGCGCTGCGGCGACCGTCTGAGCGTCCTTTCAGGTGACGACCTCCTGTTTGCCCCGATTTTGATCGTCGGCGGGTGCGGCATCATCTCGGTGACCTCCAACGTCGCGCCGCGAGAGGTGAAGGCGTTGTACGAAGCTTTCCGCGCCAGCGACCCTGTCAGCATGAGCCAGTGGCACCAAAAGCTGTTTCCGCTGAGCCGGGCCCTGTTTCTGGAGACAAATCCCATTCCTGTCAAAACGGCGCTGAATTTGATCGGCAAGGAGGTGGGCGAGGTGCGGTTGCCGCTGGCGCCGATGTCAGAGGCGAACCGGAATAAGCTTGCGCACGTGCTGCAGGAGTACGGTTTGGTCTGATGGCTGCTGGCTCCTGGCTGTTGGCCGTTGGCTGTTGCCTCTCACGTGACAGGTAATTCACAGCAACTTAAGCCGGAACGAAAAGGGCCTTTTCTTGAACCGAGTGATTCCTGACCGGGGGCGTGGGTGTACAAGCCCCGACAGTCATTAAAAAATACAATTAGGACAGTCGGGGCTTGCTGGGGTGGGGGAAATACACGCTAAAGCGTGAACACCCTGATTCTGAACACCTGAATCCGTTGAAAAGTTTGACCCAAAATCTGTCGCTGTTAACTTACATAACAGTGTCATCAATGCCCTGAATTGAATTCTATTTGCAAAAGCCGACAGCCACCATGACCCCTTTTGAACTCACAAAACGTCTGATCGATATCGAGTCAATCACCGGCCATGAGCTGGCGGTCGCTGAATTTCTGGCAAATCATCTTGCCCGAAGCGGTTTTCGCGTTGCCAGACAAGAGGTTGCGCCGAACCGTCCAAATCTTTGGGTCACCACGGGCTCGCGGCCGCGCGTGGTCTTGTGTACGCATCTGGACACGGTTCCGCCGTTCTACCCGGCCTCAGAGGATGCGGACTTCATCTATGGTCGCGGCGCCTGCGATGTGAAAGGCATCCTCGCGGCGATGGTCTTTGCGGCAGAAAACCTCTTGCGCGAAGGGGTGAGGGAGTTTGGCTTGCTGTTTTTGTGCGGCGAGGAAACCAACAGCATTGGCGCGCACACGTCTAACGAGCTGTCGCCAACATCAGAATACATCATTGTCGGCGAGCCGACCGGGAACAAGCTGGCCGCCGGCCATAAGGGGCTGCTTGCGCTCATGTGCACCGCGACGGGGCGTGCTTGTCACGCCGCCTTTCCGCAGTTGGGAGAGTCAGCGGTTGACAAGCTGCTGGATTTCTTGCACAGAGTGCGCACCGCCGAGTTTGAGGCAGATCCGGTGCTGGGCACGCCTTCCTTGAACATCGGCCTGATCCGTGGTGGCGTCGCCCATAACGTGGTTGCCGACCACGCTGAGGCTACTGTGTCCATACGAACGCCGACCGCCACCTCCGCGCTGCTTGCACAAATCGAAGCGCTTGCCGGTGACGGCATCGATCTCAAGATCATGACCCGTTCCGAGCCGCAAAAGCTCTTTACAGTGACAGGGTTCGAGCAAGCGGTGATGCCCTATTGCACGGATATTCCCCATCTCAGGAGCTGGGGCAAACCGCTCCTCATCGGACCCGGCGACCCCAGGACCGCGCACACAGACGGCGAGCGTATCGAGAAAAAACAGGGACTTGCGGCTGTCGAGGTGTATGCGGATCTGGTCAGGAAACTTTTGAGTCTGTGAGCCGCGAGAGCATGACGATCAACAAATTCGGTCGGAATGACATTTCTGGTCTTTTTAGACAGCCCCATGAAATGCATGAAA
>JBHHXT010000186.1:0-9933 GCA_046757165.1 bacterium
ATTTATGTTAATCAATTTAAGTGCGTTGAATGGCAGCGCAGGTTATGCTTTCGCTTGGTGGAAATGGGTATGGACCACCGAAGATCACCGAAGTCACCGAACAACCTTGAAAATGATGAACACGACTTCATATTCAAGACTCATTGTATTCGTGTCAATTCGTATAGATTCGTGGCCAAAACATTCTTTAATAAAACCTATTGCTGCGGACACAGCGATCAGGCGCAAAACATTCGAGCTCAATCGACGGGGACTGCCCCTGAATGATTTCGCTCACCAGCTTTCCGGTAATCGGCGCCAGCGTCATGCCCAGCATGGCGTGTCCGGTGGCGACCGTTAAATTGTGGACTTGCGGGACCCGACCGATGTAAGGCAGGCCATCCGGCGAACAGGGCCGCAAGCCGGACCAGACTTCGGTGCACTCTCTCTCGGCCGGATTCACTTCGGGAAGGTAACGTGGAACCGCCTTCAACAGCGCGTTGACCCGGCGCCGGGAAATCGAGCGGTCGAGACCGCTCAGTTCCAGCGTGCCGGCGAACCGCAACGCCTCACCCATCGGGGTGACCGCCACTCTTGCCTCCGCCAGGATGACGGGTGCTTGCGGTTTCTGCTTTGATCCTTTCACCGTCACACTGTAGCCTTTGCCAGCCTGCAGGAGCATATTCAAGCCAAGTCCTTTGACCAGGGCAGAAGACCAGGCGCCGGCGGCGAGCACCACCTCGCGGGCCTCGAAGATACCTCGGGAGGTGCTGACGGAGATGATTCTGCCATTCGCGACATCCAGATTCTGCACGGCCGTCTCCGGGTGGACCTGCACAAGCTCAGGGTTGAGCGACCGGCGGACCGCTGCGACAAAGCGCGCCGGGTCGAGATGGGCATCGTGACTGTAGTAAATGCCGCCAGCAGCCGACATGCGGATATTGGGCTCCAATTCCGCCAGCTCACCCGGTGTCAGAAGACGGACATCATGCCCCATCTCGACGGCCAGCTCCGCATCCTTCGCCTCCGCTTGCAATGCCTGCCCGGTTTTGTAGAGCATGATCAAACCCTTTCTTTCGAGACCAAACGTATTCTGCAAGGTGGTTGCGAGGTCATCAAACAAACCATCACTCGCTTGCAATAGCTCGTTCAAGACCGGGACGGACCTGCGCATCCGGGCTGGCTTGCAGGCCCGGCTGAAACTCCACAGCCAGGCCAGCAAGTCGCGGTCGAGACGCGGCTTGAGGTAGAAGGGGCTTTCCGGGTTGAACATCCATTTCAGGCCTTTGGCGACCATGCCCGGGGCGGCCAGCGGGATGATGTGGCTCGGTACGATCAGGCCGGCGTTTTTGTCCGAGCAGCCGGAGCCGATCTTGCCTTTCTCCACCACCGTCACCCTTAGCCCGCTCCTGGAGAGATAGTAAGCCGTGCAAATCCCGATCGCTCCGCCGCCGATTATCAGGACATCGGTTTGGTACATGGTGTGTTCTCATTAAGAATGTTTTAGCCACGGATTCAAACTTTTCGGTGCCTTCGGTGATTTTCGGTGGTGTACAATATTTTGACCGACTCAGTCAAGAACACGGTCACAGACCGTATTGGATCATTTCTGGCCGTTGGCAGAACGGGTGCTCCGGGAGTGGCAAAAATAATTTGTCCGCAACCCCAATTCGACAGGCTCTAAACCACCTGAAAGCCGTGCGCGTACGGGTCGTCATCATCGATCAGGATGGTGTTGAAGCCCGTCACTTGCGCCCAACCCTCGATGCTGGCAACGATCGCCTCGTAGCGACCGACTTTCGCCCTGGCTTCGACGCGGCCGACGAAGAGGCTGCCGATGATGCTTTCGTGCACAAATTCATCCCCGACTCTCAATCTTCCCCCGGCTGCCCACTGCGCCATTCGAGCGCAGGTGCCGGTACCGCAGGGCGAACGGTCGATGGCTTTGTCGCCGTAACAGACGGCATTGCGGCCGTGCGCCTGTGGGTGTTGCGGCCTCCCGGTCCACTGGATATGGCTCAGGCCGCAGATCGTTTCATCTTCCGGGTGCACAAATGCATATTTTTCAGTCAACTGCTTTCGCAAGACGGGGCTGAGCTGAATGAGCTGGCTGGCAGAAAAATCGGACAGGTCGCGGTAATTCTCTTGCGGATCGACAATCGCGTAGAAGTTGCCGCCATAGGCGACATCGACTTTCAGCGTACCCGGGCCGGGGCAGTCCACCTTCAGCCCGGCGGAATGAAGGAAGGAGGGGACGTTCACCATGCGCACGGATTTGACCTTCTTGCCCTCCTGCTCGTAATACGCCACCACCAGCCCGGCCGGCGTCTCCAGGCGAACTTGTCCCGGCGTCCCGGGTGTGACCAGACCCTGCTCGATCATGACGGTGACGGTGCCAATGGTGCCGTGACCACACATCGGCAGGCAGCCGCTGGTTTCGATGAAAAGAATCGCAGCGTCGTTTTGGGGCTCATGCGGCGCGTAAAGAATGCTGCCCGACATCATATCATGCCCGCGGGGTTCAAACATGAGGCCAGTGCGGATCCAATCGTACTCCGCCAGGAAGTGCTGGCGCTTTTCCCGCATGGTTTTCCCCTGGAGAAACGGTGCGCCGCCAGTCACGACCCGGACGGGATTGCCGCAGGTATGGGCGTCGATGCAAGCGAAAGTTTTGAGAGACATCGTTTTGCCGAAAGTTTTGTTACTTATCATGCTGCTAACGCATGCTTCACTGAATGCCCCCCATTTTGGAGGAGACAATTCCTTCAACTCCGATCTACAGTTTATCGGCCTGAATAGCCCCTTCAATACTCGAGGGCCACCCGGATGAATTTGTCCAGGTAATCCAGGAGCTGGTCCGAAGCCCCGGCGGCTTTGTTTTCATCGCCGTCCGCGACCGCGCACATGACCTGTGCGTGCAGAGCTGCGGATTGCGCCAGATCGCCATTCTCCTGGTACTGGTACCAGAAGCGCCGGCAGTGGGTGTGCAGTGGCGCACACGCCCGCACAGCGGACCGGTTGTGGCAGGCCGCTTCCAGGATTTGGTCGCACCGGCGGTCGAGGCGCATGAATTCGGTCAGGTTGCTTCTCGCGGCGGCCTCTGAGATTTCAGCGGCGCACCGCCTGAGGTCTAACCGCTGGTCCGTACGCGCCCGGCGCGCCGCACGCGATGCGATCAAGCGGTCCAAAACCCGGCGCGTCTCCAGCAAGGCGACGTGCTCGCCAATGTTGATCTCGGTCACAAAAATGCCGCGCCTGGGGAGCGCTGCAATCAAACCCGCGGCCGCGAGCCGTTGCAGCGCCTCGCGAATGGGCGTCCGGCCGATGCCGAGGCGCTCACTCAGCTCCCCTTCGGAGAAATGGCTTCCGGGCGGCAACTGCAGCGTGACGATCATCTCTTCGATTCGTTGATAGGCCTGGTCAGCCAGGCTGCGTTTTTGTTTTGTGCCTTCGGGGTTCACGCCGCTGTGTAGCATGTTTTGACGGTCGTATAAAATTCCACCGCGTACCTCCCCTGCTCGCGCGTGCCGTAGCTGGAGCCCTTGCGGCCGCCAAATGGCACGTGATAGTCCACGCCAGCGGTCGGCAAGTTGACCATGACCATGCCTGCCTGTGCGTTCTGCCGGAAGTGGCTGGCGTATTTGAGCGAGGTCGTGCAAATGCCGCTGGACAGGCCAAACTCGGTGTCGTTGGCTGTCGCCAGCGCCTGGTCGTAATCTTTGACCCGGATGACACTGGCGACCGGCCCGAAGATTTCTTCGCGGTTGATGCGCATGGTGTTATCCGTTTCGGTAAAAAGCGCCGGTGCCAGGTAGTAACCCTCTTTGCTGCGCTCGAGCCGCTCACCGCCGCAAACGAGGCGCGCCCCTTCCTTCTTGCCGATTTCGATGTACGCCAGATTCTTGTCGAGTTGGGACTGGTCGACCACCGGGCCGATGTCGGTGGTTTCACCGAGCGCGTCATCCACTTTCAGAGCTTCCAGGCGGGCTTTCATGGCAGTGACGAAACGGTCATGGATGCCCTCGGTGACGATTAACCGGCTGGATGCGGTGCAGCGCTGCCCGGTTGAAAAATACGCGCCGTTGACAGAACACGTGACGGCGGTATCCAGGTCGGCGTCATCCAGGACCACAAACGGATTCTTGCCCCCCATTTCGAGCTGTACTTTGGCCATGCGCTGGACGCATTTCACGGCCAATTGCTGCCCCACCTCTACCGAACCCGTAAAACTGATGCCGGCGACACCGGGGTGCGTAACCAGGGCCTCCCCGATGACGCTGCCGCGCCCCATGACCAGGTTGAACGCGCCGTCTGGCAACCCGGAGCGGGAAAGAATCTCCGCCAGGGCCCACGCACAGCCGGGTACCAAATCCGCCGGCTTGAAAACGACCGCATTGCCAAATGCCAGCGCCGGGGCGATCTTCCACGCCGGAATGGCGATGGGGAAATTCCAGGGTGTGATCACGCCCACCACCCCGATGGGGTCACGCTGAACGTCCACCTCGATGCCAGGCCGAACAGATCGAATATGCTCGCCGCTGTTCCTGAGCGCTTCTCCGGCAAAGAACTTGAAGACCTGCCCGGCCCGGGCGGTTTCTCCGATGCCTTCGGCAAGGATCTTGCCTTCTTCGCGCGCCAGCAGTCTTCCCAGCTCTTGTTTGCGGGCAAGAATCTCCGAGCCGATAAAATCCAGCACATCAAACCGCTGCTGCGGCGTGCTCCAGGCCCACCCGGGAGCGGCGGCCCTGGCTGACGCAACCGCTGTTTCAACATCGCTTGCCTCTGCTTTCGCGTAAACGCCGACCACGTCTCTGATGTCCGAGGGATTGACGTTGTCACCCGCGTCGGTGGTGTCCCGCCACTCACCGTTGATAAAATTCTTTCGCAGCTCCATGGCATCTATCCTTTCTCGAGTCTCATGCAGGGCAAATGACAACTAATGACGAGCAAAGCTCAAATGACGGTTTTTAAAATTGTATCTATAATTCTGGCAATTCCGGCCGGCTTTCCAGAGCCCGGGCAATGATTTTCTGAACGCGCTCCCGCTCAGCACCCGTCAGCGGCAGACGCGGTGCGCGCACGTTTTCATTGCCGACGCCCGCCATGGCCTCCGCCAGTTTGATGTTTTGCACCAGCTTGGTACTCACGTCCAGGTCGAGCAAGGGCTTGAACCAACGGAATATTTTGACGGCTTCTTCGAGCCGCTCTGCTTTTACCAGTTTGTAGATGGCAACGGTTTCCTTCGGAAAGGCGCACACCAGACCGGCCAGCCAGCCGTCGCTGCCCAGCACGAGGGCCTCCAGGGCGAGATTATCCACGCCACAAAAAATGCGGTAACGGTCGCCGACAAGGTTGATAATATCCGTGATGCGGCGCACGTCATCTGACGACTCCTTGATGGCAGCAAACGTGGGTTCATCAGCAAGCTCTGTAAACATGGCCGGTGTCACATCCACGCCGTATGCCACGGGATTGTTGTAGATCATGATCGGACGGTCTGAGGCCTTTGCCACCGTGCGCAGGTAGTGCAGGGTCTCACGCGCGTCGGAAACGTACCGCATGGGCGGTAAGAGCATGAAGCCGTCGGCACCGTTTTTCGCGCCTGTTTCGACACATTTGCAGGCCTCTCCAGGGGTCGCTTCCGCGACGCAGGCGAGCACGGGGACCCTGCCACTGCTGACCGAAACGGCGGTTTTCAGCACCGCTTGCTTCTCCTCGGCCGTCAGCACCCCGTTCTCACCCAGCGAGCCCGTGACCACCAGACCGTGCACGCCGGAGTCGATCTGAAAATCGCAGTGCCGCGCCATTTCTGCAAGATCAAGGTTTTCGTCCGGTTTGAATTTGGTTGTGACTGCTGGGAAGATACCAGCCCAATCTACGTTCATGGTGATTTCCTCAGGACTTCATGGCGCCGTTAGCGACCCACAAGGGGTGGCGGCTACGAATGGTGAATCAAGACCCATATGTGTGTTGGCCTTGCACGGCGGCGATCAGACGGATTATGTAGCCATGCCCCCTTGTGGGGCACACTGTTTTGGCGATAATGGTTAAGATACTTCTAATATATCAAAAGTATATTTAAGGGCAAGCATATTTTCACCCACATGCCAATTCTTTAAAAGACTTTTTGCGATGTCCGCTTAGAATGGCGAATTTAGAGCTTGGAATTTCGGGTTTCGTGGAAAGGTGATTGCAGATTTGATGCGCGGGGATTACCGGAGCCGGGGAAAAGCCAATGTCGCCGAAGCCGGGCATGGTTGAACACCCACGCTCCGGCGACTGGCTGGAATTCAGATGTGCCGTATCTACGAGAATGACCCTCGATCTGCTAGGGAGCGCTATTTTGTAAGTGCCTTGAATACATTTATGCGCCCATGGCCGTGGGTATCTTCATCGCCCACCTCGTCAGCGGTTTTCTCGACGATTTTCTTGATCTTTTTACCCTTGAGTTTCCCCCCTTTTTGCGAGTCTATCAAAGCGCCAAGCCCTGCGACATGTGGGGCCGCGAAGCTGGTTCCCGCGCCTAGAACGTAAGTACCGGGGCCGCAAGCAAATGGCAGGGAAATCTGCGACGGGGCGCAAGGCCCAAGAACGAGGTCAAGGATATTGAAATTTGCACCACCGGTCAAGTCTCCACCGGGCGCGGCAACCGAGATCGCCTCTTCACCAAAATTCGAATAACTTGCGAGGCGGTCGAAGTTCGCCTGGTTGATCGGCGCTGTTGCGCTGATGGCCGCAACCCGCTTATGGGATTGAGCCGGCACCGAAAGAAGCTCTCCCTCACCTTCAACTTCCGGCAGCTCGCGTCCATCGTTCCCCGCCGCTACCACAACATAGACGCCAGCATCGCTGGCCACTTCAATGGCGGCCGTGAGAGCATCCAGCAAAGGTGCGTTCGCCGGGGTATTGGGAACATCGGCGCCCAGGCTCATGTTGATGACATCCACCGGGATGCTGGCCGCGTACAAGATACCGGAGATGACATCTGCAAAGGAGCCAGAGCCAGCTGCACTCAGTACCTTCACCGCGACCAATGTTGCATGGGGCGCGACGCCCGCCGAGCCGATACCGTTTGTGGTCACCTGGCCACCGACAAAGGTGCCGTGGAAGTTGAAATCCACGAAGGAAGTCAGGTCTGGTGGATGAGGGGAGGCGGTCACAAAGGTCTGACTGAGTCCTACGTCGACTCTTCCAGCGATATCGATGTGAGAGGGATCGATTCCCGTGTCGAGGATGGCCACCAGGACATCGGGATCGGCCTCAAAGCCCGCAGCCCAGGCGTCGTCCGCATCAATTTGTCGCATGTTCCACTGAAAACCGAAGAACGCGGCTTGCGAAGGATCATGAGATTCAGGATCAACGATTTCTTGATCAAAAAGAATCACATCGCTAATCTCGGGAATCCACTGGACAACAAAATCGCGGGCGACATTGGTCACACCGTTGACTTTCCGCAGCGCTAGGGCCTCTTCTTCGCTGAGCCCTTTGACGACCGTAAAACCGATTTTGTCCCAGCCGGATTCTTCTCCAATAAGCTGCCCACCTGCCTTTTGTATCGCATTCCTCAATTGACCGGGTCGAGCATCTGCGCTGAGTTGCACGATGTAGTGGTCTGTATAGTTGTATTGGAATTGTCCGGCAGCAGTGGATTCTTCCTCTACCGGAGCGGTCGTCGGTTGCTGCTGACAACCAACCAAAAAGACTGCGAGCATACATATTGTCAGATAAGTGAAAAAACTCTTCATCGTTAAATGCCTCCAACTTTGTGTTTAGCCAAAATGCATAATTTGTGCAATGAATAATGTACATCCACGGGATTTTGGGCTTTTTCACCTCCTTTCAGTGATGGGTGAACGAATTCCCAGGGTTGACACGACGGCACATCTGTATGCGGCAAGGCCTCACCTCCTTTGTTTGAGTCCGAGTAATTGCTGAAGATGAACGAATATGTCGTAAGGCGATCCCCTTGAAAAGAATCACTAAGCTAAGCTACAGGATTTGGCTCATACAGGTCCTGCTTTTGAGCATGCTGATGTGTGATTGATCTGGTACTATCCAAGGCAAGGAGACACCCCCTGAAAGAGATCATCAAGACCACTAATGGACTTGACACGATATTATTTTGAAATTGAAAAACTAAATCGTTAAAATCGTTAAGAAAAAAAGAAATGAGCTCAATGTGCTATCTGGGATTGGCAAGAAACTGCCTTTCCTAAAGACAGGAATTGACTGTCCATTGTCAGGTCAAATGTTACGGATTCGTGCATTTTTGCTGGTCTATTCGATTGCATACGATTGTGTCAAGAAAGTGGCAAGGATTGAAACCACTGTTATATTACCGAAAAGGGTTCCAAATGCAGATGAAACCAGATATTTTTTTTGCGCTGCTGCCAATACAGCCCAGTTTTCCGAAAGGTCTTGACTTTCTTAAATCTTATCACTACGTTTCTCGAACATAATAATTGTGGCAGGACGCAAGTCTGCTTTCTAAGGTTTCCCGACATCGAGCTCTCACAGTTTCCGACCTCGCTCACAACCTGGATAAGAGCGCCCTGACCACCAGCCCGCACACAGAGAACTCCTCTGCTTGTTGAGGCTCTGAGCCCGGCATTGACGCCCAAAATTCACTCAGGATCGCAGGATCGTCGATTAAATAACTTACCCATTTGCAAATACACTGTAGAACAGGTTTTTGTCATTTGGTGGCGTCATTGGTCATTTTCTGTTCTTAATGACCAAATGACGCGGAGTGAATGACGTGAAATAACTTTTATGAAAAAATCCGAGTTCTTGCAAAATGGACACGTTATTCAAATGACCTTTCTTAGTTCTGATAATTCACCTAATCATTACCTAACCAAATTAAGGAGGACACAATGAGAAAGACAACGCTCATTTTGTCGTGTGTGGGGATACTCATGTTCATGTGGAGCGTGGGTGCGGTCGGCCAGGAGGATGAATCCAACAGCCGGCTGTTTGTCATTCACGAGGATGTAGTCATGCCGGCCAGGGTCGCCGAGTACGAGCAGGCGATCAAAACGGTCCTGGTCAAGTTGAACGAACTCAAGATGACCTCGCTGCGCCATGTGGTGACGGTATCGGAGGATTTTCATTATGCCTACATCGCAGAGATTGACAACATGGCTGCCCTTGACAATGATCCCTGGGATGAGCTGGAAAAAAAGATGGGCAAAGAGGCCTGGGATGAAATGTGGAAAGGCTATGATAACACCTACGCCATGCACCACGATTTCCTGGCTCGCTTGAGACCGAACCTGTCCTATGACCCGAAAAATGCCAGCATGGGCTCGGAGGAGATGACATTCCGGCACTGGGATTATTATTATGTCGACCCTGATGAGGGGGACACCGCCCGGGAGATTGCCAAAGAGTGGAAGGCGCTCTACGAAAGCAAAGGCGTACCAACCGGATACAGACTCTATACGGGCGGGCTCGGTACCGAAGTCCCACTTTACGTCGTGGTGCAGTGGGCCAGCAATGCGGCTGAATACGAAGCTCAGAATGCCAAAGCACTCGAGATGCTCGGCGAGGAAGGTCAAGCCTTGATGCAGAGAACGTTGGCCATAAGCCGAAGAGTCGAGTCGAAGAATGGGTGGCTCCGCCCGGATCTTTCCTATATGCCGCCGGAAGAGATCACCGCGAAGTAAGAACGTTCTATCGACATTGTTTGAAAGCAGGAACCGCAGCGCGGTTTTACACGACAGCCCAGGGTACCGTTTTGAGTACCCTGGGATTTGAATCCCCAACCCCCCCCGAACCCTGAAGCTGGGCTGAGTTGTCGGCGCATTCCCCAATGGGTGTCAATTCGCCACTCGTGGCCACCACCGCCACCCGTATTAATTCGTGTCAATTCGTGGCCAAGAATCAAATTCGCCACTCGTAGCCGCCACCCCTTGTGGGTGGCTATTATCTCCCTGCATGGTGATTCAATCG
>JBHHXT010000187.1:0-9900 GCA_046757165.1 bacterium
GTTAATGTTCTGTCGCTCGCTCAAAAAGTAAACAATCTGGTCGACCTGATTGCCTGCGATCCAGGTGGGATCACGCTGCACCATGCGGTTGACTGTGCCTTTCCAATCCTCCGGGGTCATAGTCATCACAAAGACCCGTGTGACAGCAGCCAGAACGACAAACACCACTCCGAGTGTGGACGTCCATTGGGGGCTCATGGTATTCCTCCCATTAGTCACTGATTTTCATTGTCATATACAGGCAGAAAAATGGTTCTTGCGGGATTTATGAGGGAGTTCACCCCTGAACTCTGAGCAAAGGGAAGGAAGTCTTTAATCTCTCAGGTGAGCGAGGTTCTACTTCATGTACCGTCTGTACTTCTCTCGTAAGCGCTCCGACAAGCCGTTGCCATTGTTACCGAGACTCTGGATTGAAATGATCCGGTTTTCCTGCAGGTTGATATGAATTTTGAAGTCCTGGTCTTCCACGTGCTCAATCAAGATGGCTTGTGAATCCGGGGTGTAGAATTCGACTTTCAAATTGTCGGGGTCGAGACTAAAACGGTGGGCAATTTCTACTACTTTATTTTGGAAGTTCTTGTAATGGGGGAATTGAAACTCCATAGAAAGCTCCCTCCTCTTTTAAATCTAAAGCATCATCTGAAGTCCATTGAGAAAGTACACCAGGATTAAGGTTTTGCAGAAATGGCGCAGTACAAAGATGCAGATAACTCCAGCGTGACCGGGTTGTCATACGACTAATGATGATTAATATAATATTACAAATAGTAAAAGTCAATTAGAAAATCGCAACATATCTTGAAAAACTTAACAAATTTGAGAAAATATCCATTCCCCCTCGTTCCCAAGCTCCAGTTTGGGAACGAGACCGTTTCAGAGTCCTGCCAGAGCTGTTTCGAAGGCAGCAACTGTTTTGGGTATATCTTCCGAGGCCATGATGGCGGAGATGACCGCGATGCCGCTTGCGCCGTGTGCCAGGCATCGCCGGGCGCGCTCAGGCGTGATGCCGCCGACCGCGAACACCGGAACCTCGACGGCTTCGGCGACCTGCGCCAGCTTCTGCACACCTTGAGGGCGCCCGTAGCCAGGCTTCGACGGCGTCTCGAATATGGGTCCGAAGAGCAGGAAATCACACCCGTCTTGTGCCGCCGTGCGTGCCTCGGCCACCGAATGTGTGGAAACGCCAATCTTCCTCTTTTCCTGGAGCTGTTGCCGGGCAATGGCCGCAGAAAGGCTTTTGGCGGTCAGGTGTACGCCGCATCCCGGCAGCGCGGCCGCTACATCGATGCGATCGTTGACAAAAAGGTGGGCCTTGTGGGCTTGACAGAGCGCGTTCGCATCCTCTGCCAGCTCAAAAAGTGCACGCGTGGACAAATCCTTTTCACGCAATTGAACGGCCTTGATCCCGCTGTCCAGGGCGCTCTGCACGGCAAGCAGCAATGGGTTTGGAGCAACAAGGTGGCGGTTGGTGATCAAAACCAGCTTGAACTCGATGGCAGACATCTGGCCAGGCCACTCAATTGGCCGCGCCGTCCAGCACGCCCCTGACCTTACTCGCGAGCTCGCGCAAGTGCACAGGTTTGGCGAGAAAGCCGTTTGCGCCCAGTCTGATCGCCTCTTCGACCCTCTGTGACATGGCAAATCCCGAAAAAATGATCGCCTTTTGGCCCGGATGAATCTCGCAGATCTGCCGGTAGGTCTCGGTGCCATCGATGCCCCCCATCACCATATCGATAATGATGAGATCGTGGACCTGCGTCTTCAAATGGGCGACAGCCTCTTCGCCACTGTTGACGGCTTCAACCCGGTAGCCCAGTCTGGAGAGCAGCTCGCCAATGACCTTTCTCTGCAGCGGGTCATCATCCACGATGAGCACCCTCTCCGTTCCGGTCGGCGACTCCAGGAGCTCTTGCTGCTCCGGGGTGTGTTTTTCGCGGGTAATGGGAAAATACACGGAAAATGTTGTGCCCTGGCCCAGGGTGGTGTCGACGATGATATATCCCTGGTGGTCCTCGACAATGCCGTGTACGATGCTCAAGCCCAGGCCCGACCCCCGCATTCTATCCATCTTCTTGGTCGTAAAGAACGGCTCGAAGATCTTGTCGATGATTTCGGGCTCGATACCCGTGCCCTGGTCGGCAATGGAGAGCTTGACGTATTCGCCGCGCGTGATGGTGCGGTACCCTTCCAAAGGTTTGTCCAAATAGACATTCTCTGTCTTGACCGTCAGGACCCCCATGCCTTGCATCGCTTCGTTCGCGTTTTGGACCAGATTGGTCAGCATGCGCGTCAACTGGGCGCCGCCGCCGTTGATGGGCAGCAGGTCGGGCGCCAATTCTTTGCGGATAATCATTTCTTTGCAATAGTGTGCGATCAAGACTCTATCAATAAGGTCATTCAAATTGATAGGCTCCCTCGTGTAGTGGCCGCGCCGGCCCAGGGCCAGGAGCTGCTGGTTGATTTCAGCAATCTTTTTGGCTGCCGATTCCATGTCGTCGATGAGGTCGATAATCGCGGGCTCACCTTTCAAGTTCGCCCGAATCAGCGCCGGGTACGCCACGAGCGGGGCTAACAGGTTGTTGAAATCATGCGCGATCTGTCCGGCCACACGGCCAGCGGACTCGAGACGGTGAGAACGCGACAGCTCTTCCTCCAACCGCTTTCTTTCGGTAATATCGCGACAAACCACTCGAATCGCCTCGACGGTTCCGTCGTCTTGACGCAGCAGAGAAAACTCGATACTAAACCAGACGGCCCGGCCATCCCGGTGGATGAAGCGCACTTCGATGTTCCTGGGGAGTTCGTGCGTACTCAGGCTGGATTGAATCACATTTCGGGCGATGTCCAGATCATCGTGGTGGAGAAAGTGCATGATGTTCTCGCCAATGAGGATGGATTTCTCATAACCCAACATCAGCCGGCCTTTTTGATTGACGTCGAGGATAGTGCCGTCGGTCTCGATGATGAGATACATATCCGGCGCGTTGTCAAAGAGATCGCGGTACCGCTGCTCGCTCTCGCGCAAGGCTTGCTCAGCCTTCTTTCTTTTAGTGATATCGAAGACATATCCACTCAACCCGACCAGCTCACCGTTTTCAAACTGCCCGGTCACGTTTTCGACGACCTGAATTCTCCTGCCGTCCCGTCTGACAAGCTCGCGCTCGGCGGTTTGGATTTTCTTCTTTTCCCGCAGCTCCGCCAGGTAAGCTTCACGATGTTTCTTGCTCGGATAGAGCGTTTCCATGTTCGCACGCTTTGCGTCCTCGATGGATCGAAACCCCAACATGGTGGCGAAGGCCTGATTGCAATCCAGCAGTTTCCCGTCTGGCGTGCTGATGAAATCTCCGGACAGGTCCTCTTCGAAAAAGCGCCGGTACCGCTCTTCGCTCTCCCGCCGGGCTTGCTCCACGCGTTTGCGTTCTGTGATATCCATGTGTAGCCCAATCGAGCCCAGGACCGTGCCGTCTTCGCCCAGGACCGGGGTGCCACTGATCTGCACCCAGATGATCTCGCCATTCTTTTTCCTCAGTCGAAGCTCATAAACTTCGGAAATGGAGCTTTTGCGCACCTGCAGCTTTTGCTTCATGGCAGGCCGCTCCTCTTTCGGCAAAAGCAGCTCGTGCGCGATTTTGCCGATGAGCTCATCAGCGGAATACCCGCTGATCTCACAGAAGCGCTCATTGACGACCTGGATCACATCGCGGTTGTCGACCTGCACGATGCCCTCGTTCATCCTCTCGACCAGCGCTCGATAGCGCTGCTCGCTCTTTCTGAGTGCCTCTTCCGTTTTCATCCGGAGGGTCATGTCGATCGCAACCACTAGCAAAACAGAAAGTCCATCGAACCGGGAATGCTGTAGATGCACTTCCATCGGATACAGGGACCCATCCTTACGGCGATGGCTGGTGGTGAATTCCACCTTGCTCTGCGCGCCAGAATGGAGTGGCGCGGTGATTTTTTCCAATTCAGCAGGACTCACCTCAGGCTGCAAATCGAATGCGGTGAGTTGGCAAAGCTCCGGCAGGGAATAGCCAAGATTTTCGCACGCACAACGATTGGCTTGCAGAATGCGCAATGTTTCGGCATCGAGAATGTAGATCTCGTTTGGGAAATCATCGAGGATGCGCCGCAAATCCGTTTCACGCTTTTCAAGATGCTTCCGAGTTGACGCTTCGCCCTTGTCTTTGCGGCCTTTGGCTCGTCGTGCACCTGGTTGACCCTGCCGTTCCTGGCGAGATTCGTGTGTGTCCTGCATATGACCTCCTGCTTGCGATCGGTTTCTAACCTGGCATTTTTTTTAACTTGAGAAAATTCACGAACCATGAAGAGCGCGAAGTATGCGAAGAAAAAGCAGCATGAGTGCGTAAGATTGGACCTACACCCATCACAATGAATAAACAAATCCCAAAACTCAAATAAATTCCAGGAGCCAAATTTGAAACTCCAAACTCGGTGTAAGGCCGCCGGAAAATGAGGAACGCTCACTCAATTGACCGAGGAAGTTTGGAGCTCGAGATTTGGAATTTATTTGGGATTTGGCCATTTGGGATTTTTGGTTCTTAAATCCCGTGCTTAATACGGGGCTTCGTCGCGCCAGGGTCGTGTCAGGTCTCCATTCGTACCACGCCTTCGAGCGGACTCGAGGCCGTCGCGTATAGTTTCTTCTCAATGCGACCCGCTTCATAAGCGAGCCTGCCCGCTTGCACGGCCTTGCGCATGGCTTCTGCCATTTTCACGGGATCCTTCGCACAGGCAACGGCCGTGTTCATCAACACGCCGTCACATCCCAGTTCCATCGCGATGGCAGCGTCTGAGGCTGTTCCAACTCCTGCATCTACAATGACCGGTATATCGACTTGCTCTAGGATGATTCTCAAATTATACGGGTTGCGGATGCCAAGCCCTGAACCGATTGGCGCCCCCAGCGGCATGACTGCTGCGCAGCCGAGATCTTGCAGCTTGCGGCACAGAACAACGTCATCGCTGGTGTAGGGCAGGACGACAAACCCTTGCTGGACCAGCTCGCGCGCGGCAACCAACAATGCTTCGTTGTCCGGAAACAGGGTTTTTTCATCACCGATGACCTCCAACTTCACGAGTTTGGTGCCGAGAGCTTCCCGGGCAAGCTCACTGGTAAGAATCGCGTCCCTGGCCGTGTAACACCCGGCGGTATTGGGTAAGATATCTACGCTGGCGGTGTCGATGAAGGCGAGCAAGGACCCTGCCGACTTATCCTGCAAGTCAACTCTGCGAATCGCCACCGTGATCAATTGTGTGCCGCTTGCGGTGTGAGCTTCCGCCATGGTCTGGAAGTCCGGATATTTGCCCGTCCCCAGAATGAGTCGTGAGGTGTACTTCTTTTCTCCGATGGTCAGATGCTGGGACATACTGTGAATTCTACCCTCCTGCGGTCGCATGGATAATCTCGAGGCTGTCCCCGTCGTTCAAGTAGGTGCTAGCAAAGTTGGGCCGGGAAACCACCGTGAAGTTGACGGCAACAGCGATGCCCTGTTCGTCGGGAAGATCGAGCTCTTTCAGAATCTGCTCTAAGTTGAGCTTCTTATCAAATTCGTAAGATGTGCCATTGACTTTAACCCTCATGATTTCAATATAGAAAAAAATCGTCACAATGCAACATGTAATTGATTGCGGTAACACTTTTGACCCCCGTTTTAATCTCTTGTTTGAATCAAGAAAATCGTAACCGATCACAGGGTATTGATCCTTTTTTTGACCGGATAACAGGATAAACCGGATTTTCAGGATTGCTCCTTTCCAGCTAAAACTCTAACTTTTCTTTTTACTTCTACTTTCTTTGGATCAAAATGAAATCCTGTACCTCTTGAGAATCCTGTTATCCTGTCAAAAATATACAAATTCTTTGATATCCCCTTTGATTGGTTACAGAAAATGTCATATATTATCCGTGCTATGCCAGGCGAAAGACACTATGATGTGATTATCGTGGGAGCAGGCCCGGCGGGTGCGTGCACGGCCATCTACATCGATGCGGAGCGGACCGGAAAACGCGTGCTCTTGCTGGAGGCGAAAAAACAGGTCGGCATCCCGATGCAGTGTGGGGAGGCGATCCCGACTTACCAGGAGCTGCTGACGATTTTCCCCCAGGCCGACTGCGCCGAGCTCTATGACCTGCCGGACCATGTTTATGCCGGCACCATCGCGGGCATCAAGTTCAAATCTCCGACCGGGACAACTTATGTTGCCCCCCTGAAAGGGCAGATGTTCTATCGTGACCGGCTGGACCGACATTTCTTTCAACGGGCGGTTGCTCGCGGCGCCGATTATCGTCTCGGGTGCCGGGTCAGGCACATCGCAGGCAATTCCATCGTCACCGACCACGAGACCTTCACAGCGGATATCATCGTTGGGGCCGACGGCGTGTTTTCTACCGTGGCTGCCTCCTTTCCCGTCTTTAAGCCGAACCGCGACATCTGTCCCTGCTCTCTCGTCCTGGCCCGAGGCGACTTTTACGCCGATCTGGTCGAGCTCTGGTTTGAAAGTCGCTTCCCGGGCGGCTACTTCTGGTTGTTCCCCAAAAACAGGGTTGGCGAGGCCAATATTGGCCTGGGCATGCGCGGCGCCAAAAACGTGCGCGGCATGTTGAACCAGGTGCTGGAGGAAATCAGAGAGACATACAATTTGCAAATCATTCAAAAGAGCGGTGGCGCCGTTCCTCTCGGGGGTCTGAAAAGAAATCTGGTCTACAACCATGTTGCCCTGGTTGGCGACGCCGCCGGCATGGTCTTTCCGACCAACGGCGGCGGCACCGGACTGGCGATGATGGCGGGCAAGTGGCTGGGTGAAATCATCGCACAAAACAAACCGCTGCTCGAATATGAACGCAAGGTCAACACCATCATGCGCCCGGTCTTGGCAAGCTCTCTGCGCACACGTCGCCAGATGGATTTCTTCCGCCGGAATGAAAGGATGTTCTCCGCGATGATGTGGCTGGCAGATTTGAGGGGATGGCGACACTTTATTATCGGATAAAATGGAGAAATGGAATAGTGATCCCGGGGCTGTCCAAAAAGGTTCCTCGTGCCTGTCATTTCGAGCGAAGCGAGAAATCTGTTCGTGCAAGGACTTCGATGTAAGTAGTTGTCTTCGTGAGTCCTACGATTGGTGTCCTGTCAGATTCATCCCTTCGGTCGGAATGACATTTCTGGTCTTTCTGGACAGACCCAAATCTCTCGGATTTGTACCTGAAACACGGTTGTCCCGCAAAGGCGGGATGTTGAATCAGGCTTGAATTAACTTTCTCCCAAAAGCTGGGGGACATTCAAAATAAGGAATCGACCCTTGAATAGATTCACCCACTCATCGATCCTGCTGTGTTTTCTTCTCGCCTCAGGCCATGCGCAGAATTTCACAGCCCGGGTTATCCCGCAACCACAGGATGTCACCTTTTTTGACGCCACCTGTCAGATCGACGAAAACACGCGCCTCGTGCTTGGCGAAAAAGCGACAGCCGCCGACACCTCCAACGCGAATCTGCTAAACGAAACGATACTCGAACTGTCAGGCCGGCGGCTGGCTATCCAACTGGAAAGCGAAGTCAGCGACTGGCGCAACACAATCTATCTGGGCCGGCTGTCTCGGGATGCCAGAGCGAGGCAGATGGCCACGACGCTCTCGGTTTCTTCCTGGGTCGAAATCGGACAGGAGGGGTACGTTGTGCAGATTTCCGATTCCTCCGCCATCTTGCTGGCCAACAGTACCACCGGTCTGTTTTATGGCACTCAGACCCTGAAGCAGCTTCTGACGCAGGAAAACGGTCGGCTCGAGCTGCCCGGGGTCACCATCTATGATTGGCCCGCCATGAGATTTCGCGGTATCAGTCTGGATTTGAGCAAGGGAGAGATTCCGACGCTGGCAGCGCTGAAGGAAACTGTTCGGTTCCTGAGCCGCTACAAGATGAACACCTTCATGCTCTATCTCGGCAACGTTTTGCAAGCCGACAATCATACAAAGATCACGGAGGGTCGCGCTTTCCTGACCAGAAAGGAGAGCGCCGAGCTGGTCCAGTTTGCCAGCGCCCACCACGTCGAGATCATTCCCATGATCGAGACCCTGTCGAACCTGGAAGAAGTGTTGAGTTTGCCGGAGTACCGCGCTCTGGCCGAGTTCCCGGGCAGCCATACGCTGCAACCTCTCGATGAGGACGCCATCCAGCTCCTGAACGACCAATTGCTCGAGCTGTCCCGGGCGTTTCCGTCCCGATATGTTCACCTCGGCGGCAGTGCCCAACACCAGGTTGGCTGGCAAGCCAGCAGGGACCTGGTGACGAGAGTCGGTCTGAGCGCTGTCCTGGCCAGCCATTACCAGCGCGTGGCTGAGATTGTGACGGGACTGAACAAGCATCTCATGATGTCCGGCGCGCTGCTGCACGCACACCCCGAGATTGTACGCCATCTTCCGGACGACTGGATCATGGCAGAGGTGTGCCGCCCGCCGGTCGAACCTGCGGTGGCAACGGCAAGCCCGCCGTTTCTTGCCAGCAGGCGAATCGTTTCGCCCATCCTGCACGACAGAGGCGCCATCTTCCCGGACTACTTCCGGGTGACCACCCACATCCGTGACGAAATTGAACGGGGCGCACGAGCCGGGGCGGTTGGGGCGATTGCTGCACATTGGAGCGATCCGCAGCGCCCGACTTTTCAGGCGCTCAACCGCTATGGCATCGCCTATGCGGCGGAGTGCTCCTGGTCTCCGCGCCAGACAGACATCCAGGGCTTCAACGAAACATTCTTTGCCCGGGAATTCGGCTTGAACCGGCTGGCGCTGGAGCTGGTCTACAATCTTCTGGCAGACATCGGCGAGGTGATGCAGTGGTCTGACATCTGGCGCCACCCCTATCTGCCCCCGGACGTCGACGACCAAACCCTCGCCGAGACCCGGCATCGCTTGACGGTGAAACTGCCCCTTGTGCTCGAGCTGCTGGAGTCCATCTCCCATGAAAATGATGCCGGCATCGGGCATCTGGACTTTCTGAGATTCGTGGCGCGACTGGGGCGATGGTATACCCAAAAGATGACCGTTGTAGCCAAAATCGAAGCAGCGAGCAGGGACATCAACCTCGGCCGTACCGGGAACAGCGCCGGCGAGCTCACCGAGTTGTGTCTGCAAGTGGTCGAAGATTTCAATGAGCTCATCGAAGCGTTCCAAATGCTCTGGGCCCGAAGTTACAAAATACAGGACATCCGGCAAAAACTCGACCTGTTCGACGTGCAGTTCGATTACTGGCAAAAGATAATCGCGCAACTGCAACTGGGGCGCTTCTATGAAAGTCCTGCACTGCAAAATGATTGGATTTACCATCCCGCGCTGCCACGGGCAACCGGACACACCTTCTTCCGCAAGACCTTCGATGTCGCACCGGGCTTCAAGTCTGCTTTCCTGCAAGTCGCCGGCGAGTCACATGCGAAAATCTATCTCAACGGCGGTTTTCTGGGAGAGGTCATCACAGACACACATAAGCGCTTCAGAGTCGACCTGGCTCAGGTCAGGATGTGGAACATTGGCTCGGCCCTGCAAGCAGGCAAGAATGTTATCGCACTCGAGGTGTGGAACTACCGACCGGGACGGGACGCCGGGGTGAACGTCTACGGCGAGCTCGAATATGAATTCGGCCGAATCGAGAAGATACAAACCAGCTCCTACTGGAAAACCTCGGTGCAGGAAGAGCGCAACTGGCAAGCGCTCGGCTTCTTTGATGTACAATGGTTAAACGCGGAGCCCCGACCGCGCCGGGCAGTTTTGATTCAGCCCGATTTCAAAGCTGGCCGCGCCTCGACCATCGATGGGCGCGACTAGCTAGCTTGCTAAACCCCAACGGCCGGCGGGGCCGGTGTTCAAGCTTCAGCTTGCCGGGGCGGCTGG
>JBHHXT010000188.1:0-9869 GCA_046757165.1 bacterium
GTAACACGTAAGGAGTGAAATGCTTTAGCATTTCATGCAACGCTAAAGCGTTGCATTCCTCCTTATCCCGTTAAGTTATTGCATAATCAAGCGATTAAATGAATATTTGCTAATCTCTTGTGAATAATCCAGGCTAAGTCTTTGCGCCTTTGCGTTCGCTTTTAATCTTCTTTTTTTGGTTCCGGCTTGTCCGGCTCAAGGTTTACCCCATACCCAGATCATTGGGCACCGGCGTTTCTCCGGAATAATCATAGAATCCCTTGCCGGATTTTCGGCCGTAAAAGCCCGCCTGCACCATCTTCTTCAACAGGGGCGGGGGAGCATACTGCTGCTCCCGGTACTCATCGAACATGATGTTGGCTATGTAGTACGTCGTGTCCAGACCGACGAAATCCAGCAGCGTCAGGGGTCCCATGGGGTGGCCGCAGCCGAGGGTCATGCCCTTATCGACGTCCTCGATAGAAGCGATACCCCTTTCCACGGTGCGAATGGCGGCCAGCAGGAAAGGCACCAACAGCAAGTTGACCACGAATCCGGAATTGTCCTTGCAAGCGATCGGCACCTTGCCCACAGACTTCGACCACTGGAACGCTGTGTCGAATGTTTCCGGGCTGGTTTGAATGGTCCGGACAACCTCCACCAGTTTCATGATGGGGACCGGGTTAAAGAAGTGCAGGCCGACAAACTTATCCGGCCGATTGGTCGCCGCCGCCATCTCCGTCACCGTCAAGGATGAGGTGTTGCTCGCAAAGATGGTGTGCGCCGGGCAAAGTTTATCCAGCCGGCTGAAGATTTCTCGCTTGATTTGGATGTCTTCGGTGACCGCCTCGATGACCAGGTCACAATCCTGCAAGTCGTCCAGGTTGATGGTGCCGGTGAGGTTTTTCAGCGTCGCTTCTCTTTGCCCGGCGGTGATTTTACCTTTGTCGACAGACTTGGAAAGAAACCCGGCGATCCTGGCCAGGCCTTTGTCCAGAAACTCCCGGGACACTTCGCGCACCCGGGTGTGATATCCTGAGGCGGCAGAGACCTGGGCAATGCCTGCGCCCATCAAACCGGCGCCGACGACGCCCACTTTCTTGATCGCCATGAATCCTCCTTGTGGGTTGATGATATTGTTAGCTATTGGCCTTGAGCTTCGCGGCAAGGCCCGCATCTGTAACGGGGCTGGCCAAAAAAGATCCCTGTGCCTGTCATTTCGAGCGAATGCGAGAAATCTCATAGGGCAATGGACTGCGGTGTAAACAATTGTTTTCCAAAACCCTACGATTGGTGCACAGTCAGATTCCTCCCTTCGGTCGGAATGACATTTCGGGGCTTTTGGGACACCCCCCGAGGCTGAGGGGAACTACCTGGGCTCCAAGAACCTCAAAATGCCTCCACCACCACTGACATGCCCTGTCCGCCGCCAATGCAGGCGGAGGCCAACCCGTACTTGCCCCCGCGGCGTTGCAGCTCATGCAGAATCGTCTGGGTCAATCGGGCACCCGTCGCGGCCAACGGATGGCCGATGGCGATGGCGCCGCCGTTGACGTTGGTCTTTTCCCGCTCCAATTGCAGCTCCTTTTCGACAGCCAGGTACTGCGGCGAGAAGGCTTCGTTCACCTCCACCAAATCCATGTCAGCCACCTTCAGCCCGGCGCTCTTCAGCGCAATCCGGCTCGCTTCGACCGGACCGATGCCCATGATCGAGGGCTCGACGCCATAGTTGCCCCAGGAAACCAGCCGGCCAAGCGGCTTCACCCCCATCGCTTCTGCTTTCGCCATCGAGGTCATGACGAGCGCCGCAGCCCCATCCACGATGCCGCTGGCGTTGCCGGCCGTCACCGTGCCATCCTTCTTGAAGTAAGGGGACAACTTGGCCAGCCCCTCCGGAGTGGTATCCGGGCGCATGTACTCATCTTTCTCGAACAGGACAGTGCCCTTTTTGCTTTTTATCTCTACCGGAACGATTTCTGGCCGCAGCCGGCCGCTCTCCCAGGCTGCTTTTGCACGCTGCTGACTGGTCAGGGCGTAAGCATCTGTCTCCTCCCGGGAGATGCCGTACTTGTCTGCCAGATTTTCGGCGGTCATGGCCATCTGGCACCCGCAATAGGGGTCCAGGAGCGCTTCCCACAGGTAGTCCTCCAGCTTGCCCTGATTGAGGCGCAGCCCCCAGCGTGCGCCCCGGATCACGTGCGGCGCTTGACTCATGCTTTCGGTTCCGCCAACCAGCACGCTCGCGGCCTCACCAAGCCTGAGCATGCGGGCGCCCTGCACAATGGCCTCGAACCCGGAGCCGCAGAGACGATTGACGGTCAAAGCGGGCACCTCGATGGGAACCCCGCTCTTGAGACCGATATGTCGCGCCAGGTAGATGGCATCGGGCGAGGTCTGCAAGACATTGCCAAAGACCACATGCTCTATCTCATCCGGGCTCAGTCCGGAGTTTTCTAAAGCAGATTTGGCCACGATGGTCCCCAAATCAATGGCACTCAGATTCCGCAAGGAACCGCCGAAGGTTCCGAAAGCGGTCCTCACTCCTGACAAAAAAACAACATCTTGTGCACTCATTATGAGACTCCTCTCTTGATCCTGACTTCTTCGCGTTACAAATCTTTGCCGCTGCGCTTCCTGACGTAATTAACCATGCCCCCCATGCTGATTATTTCTTGCATGGTTTCGGGGAACGGCGCGGCTTTGAAGGTCTGATTGCGGGTTTTGTTTCTAATCACCCCCGAATTCAGGTCGATCTCCAGCTCATCGCCACGTTCCGTGCCTGCCACCGCCTCCGGACACTCGAGAATTGGCAGACCGATGTTGATGGCATTGCGATAAAAAATTCGCGCAAAATATTTCGCAATCACGCAGCCGACCCTTGCCCCTTTGATGGCAATCGGTGCATTTTCGCGCGAGCTGCCGCAGCCAAAATTGTTCCCGGCCACGAGAATGTCTCCCGGCTGCACCTTCTTGACAAAATCCTTGTCCAGGTCCTCGAGACAATGCGCTGCCAGGTCTTCTTCGCGAATACTCACGCAGTGGCGTGCCGGTATGATGACATCGGTGTCGACATTGTCGCCGTATTTGTGAACTCTTCCTGAAATCATCATCTTCTAGGGGGCTCCTTTTTTATTCCCTGACGAGTTCTTTTCTGTCACTTCTTGGCAAAACTTTTCTTGTGATACCTTTTTTTTTCGAGTTTCGAGTTTAGGATTTCGAATTTCCGGCTTGTCCGGCTTATGGATCAAGCTCGCTTTGGTTTCAAGTCGGGCTACAATTTTAAGGATTAATCTGATGAAAAGCAACATCATTCAGCCACGAATCTACACGAATTGGCACGAATAAGATGAGTCTTGAATAGGAAGTATTGTTCATCATTGACAAGAATTGTGCTTTATCAGTGTAAAGTCGTGGCCCAAATATGTTCTGAAGCATCCAAAATTCTCAACCTGAAATCAAAATGTCGATTCTTTGTAAGGTAATTCTATTAACAACAGAATCTTGTGGGCTTGTAGTACGGAGGTCGTTGATTCGTGTCAATTCGTGCAAATTCGTGGCTCAATCCATTTCCTATTGCAAGCGCTTCACACCGCACCCCTGGGATTCTCAAAGGTGCCGCTTCGTCCGCCGCTTTTCTTCGCCAGATAAATGTCCCCGATCACCATTTCTTTATCCACCGCTTTGCACATGTCATAGACGGTGAGCGCCGCCACACAGGCCGCGGTCAGCGCCTCCATTTCCACACCGGTCTTGCCCTGGCACACCACCCGGCTTTCAATTTCAACCCTGGTGTCCGTGAGCTTCAGGTTGACCTCTACGGAGGTGAGCAGCAAGGGATGGCAAAGCGGGATCAGGTGGTGGGTGCGCTTCGCGGCCATGATGCCCGCGATCCTGGCAATCTCTAGGGGATCGCCCTTCTTGATGTGACCCGCTCTGATCAGCGCGATGACTTCCTTTGAGAGCTGAACACACCCTCTGGCAATGGCTTCCCGCACGGTCACCGCCTTGCCGGTCACTTCAACCATTCGAACGCGACCCTCCTGGTCAAAATGGGTTAATTCTTTTTTTGATTGACTCATTCTCGCTCACTCTCCAATTTGAACTTTTGGCGCGCGTCTCACCTCAAAAAAAAACCGGCCATACTCCAGTGGTAAGGGCCGGCTGATTATCGAGTTTTGGTCGTGCGAGGGGTCATCAGACGACCTTCTTGTTTTCCCTGAGCTCCCGGATATTCGCTTCCATGACCTGCCGAAAATCGCCCGTTTCTTTGTAAACGTTGAACTGTCTTTTGTAACTCGGCCCCACTTCGATGATCTCCTTCACCGCCATCATTTCATCATGGCTTCCGAGCCGCTTGGCAACAGGCGTCAGGGTTTCCAGGAGGTCATAAATATCTTCAGAGAGAGATTTCAAATTGCCATCCTCATCGGTAATAATCTCCGCATCCACAGACCATCTTGCCGCCCGCCATTTGTTCTCGCGGACGATCCAGCGGCGGTGTACCGGCAGATACATGCCTTCATCATACTGCTCACCGAGCCAGACCACCAGCGCCTGAATGAATGCCGTCAGCGCAACCACTTCATTCAACGTCGGCAGACCATCGCACACACGCAGCTCCACGGTGCCGAACCCCGGGTGCGGGCGAATATCCCACCACACTTCGCGAATGCTTTCGATAGCCCTGGCATTGACCAGCGTGATCATGAAGCGCTGAAACTCTGCCCAGTTGATCAAGCGGTACGGCAGCCCGGCCGTGGGCAAGGTCTCAAAAATCTTGACCCGCGTGGAAGCCAGACCCGTGTCGTTGTTGTCAAAGAAAGGCGAGCTGGCTGAGAGCGCGAGCAGATGCGGCAAAAACGTCGAGAGCGCATTGAAGATCGCGATGGCTTTCTCTCCGCTTGGCACGCCCACATGCACATGCAGGCCGAAAATCATCAGGCGGCGCGCCGGCCACTGGCAGCGGTCGACAAGCATGTGGTAACGGTCTTTGGGCGTAATGTCCTGCTCTTCCCACCTCGAAAACGGATGCGTACCCACGCAAGCCAGCTCAAAACCCAGCTCATCGCAGATCTTGAGCAAGGAATCCAGCCGCTCGGTCAAATCCATACGCACCGCTGAGATGTTGGCGCAAACGTCGGTGTTCACCTCGATGGTGGATTGAATCAGCTCGGGCTTGACGTGCGAATCGCCATCGAACCTGGCCATGATCTGCTGGGCGCCTGAAACTAAGTTCTTGGTTTCAGGATCGATGATTTGCAGCTCCAATTCGACACCGAGTGTCGGGTTCGGGGACCCGTTAAAATGGATCTTCATAACTCCCTCCGCACTGGATAAGGGTTCATGGCGGTGTGGCTTCTTGCGAAACCCAACGGGCGTCAGCGGCGGCCGGGGTCAGCGTGCTGGACCTGGCGGCCAAATCAAACCCATCTGGTCCGTCTTCTACCGGTTCTACAAACGTGCAAGATGTGTTCTCAGCAAGATGTTCACCGTACCTGGTTCTGCAAAGAATTTCGCCACGGATTCACACTGATGAAACAGTGATTTGTTAAAAGTGTACAGCTCTGTCGCACCGTTCTCTATTTTTTGCTCTGCTGTGAAGCTGCTTGCTCGGCATCTCTTTTCGCTCGGAATTCGTTGCCTTCCCGCCAATTGGGAAAGGCTGAAGTGGTGCTCAACCGGTAGCCGACTTCAAAGAGCAGGTGCAGGTCATCGATGGCCCCACTCAAGTCCCAGTTCGGGTCGTATTCGTCAGTTGGCTTGTGGTATCGCTCTGCGACATACTTTTCTTTCTGTTCCAGGGTCCACGCTTCGCCATGCTCGACGTGGTCGATTCCTTCGTCGGTGTAGAGGGCGGGGATTCCTTGCTTCGCGAAGCTGAAGTGGTCCGAGCGATAGAAATGGCCCTTCTCCGGTTCCGGGTCGGGACGCACCGTTCGTCCCTGTTTTTTTGCGGCGGCCTGCACATAGTCATCCAGCTCCGAATTGCCGTAACCGATGACGGTGATGTCCTTCATCTTGCCGTAGACGTTGAGGCCATCCATGTTGATGGCGGCGACGGTTTTTTCGCGCGGGAATATCGGATGGGTCGCGTAGTATTCGGAGCCGAGCAAGCCCTGCTCCTCTGCGGTCACCGCCAGAAAGACGACGGACCTGGCTGGCTGCTTTTGCAGCGAGGTGAACGCCTCAGCCAGCTCGAGCAGGCCGGCTGTCCCGGTTGCGTTATCGAAGGCGCCGTTGAAAATCTGGTCCCCCTCACGGCTTTCATCCCTGCCGAAATGGTCCCAGTGGGCCATATAAAAAACAGTTTCCTCCGCCCGTGTTTCGCCCGGCAACATGGCGATCACATTGTTCGAGCGCGAATGTTCGATGTCGTTTTCCAGGGTCAAAGAAGCGGTCATCCCCAGGGAAACGGCTTTGAACCCTTTTTGAGTGGCCGCGGTTTGCAGCTCCTGGAGATCCTGACCGGCCCGCTCGAACACCTTTTTGGCTGTTTCCAGGGTGAGCCAGCCTTCGACGGCGCAGCGAGACATGTTGTTGTCGTCGCTGACGAGATCGAACTGCCGGCCGGACCAGCTCCCGGCAACCACTTCCCAGGGATAGCCGGCCGGCTCGGTATCGTGAATGATAAAGGCCGCAGCCGCGCCCTGTCGTGCGGCTTGCTCGAATTTGTAAGTCCATCGGCCGTAGTAGGTCATCGCGTTGCCGTTGAACAGGCTGTCGTTTTGAGTCGCAAAACCGGGGTCATTGACCAGCAGCACCACGGTCTTGCCGCGCACGTCGAGTCCTTCATAATCATTCCACTCATATTCCGGCGCGATGATCCCATAGCCACAAAAGACCATTTCGGAGGTGTTGATCACGGCTCTGCCCACCACCTGCTTGGTCCAGGCCATAAACTCGTCCCCGTACGCAAAGGACAGGGAGTGAGCGTCCGACTTCACCACCAATTCCGCCTCAGGATTTGCCGTTATCGCCACCAGGGGGACTTCCTGGAAATAGCTCTCGCCATTGCCAGGGGCCAGACCGAGCTTATCAAACTCTTGCTGCAGAAAACTGATGGTTTTCTCCTCGCCGGCGGATGAAGGCGCCCGCCCCTCGAACTCGTCGGAGGCAAGGATTTTGATATCCGCCGCCAGATCCTCGGTCGTGATGGTTGCCTTTGCCTGCTCTAAGTCCTGATCCGGAGAGGCGCAAGCAACCGCCAGCACAATCAATAAGACACTCGACAAATTGGACATGTTCTTCATAGAATCATTCTCCATTGGCAAAGTTCAAGATGAGACTTTCGAAGTTTAGCGAATAAGCAGGATGGTTTTGAAAAAAGTAAGATCGTTTTGTGACAAAGTCAAGACAAAGATGTCATTACCTCAGATTAAGAACATCGAGACCGTGCTCAATCAGCGTCTCCTCAACCTCATCAAGAATATCAACCTTTCCAATCGTACGCGGCAGCACGAACCGCAGCTTGCCAGCCATGGCTTTCTTGTCCGACTTCATAAACCTCAGAATCTCGCTCCTCGACAGCCGCCCGAGCTTTCGCAGCAGACCAAAGCGGGACAACAACGCTGCAATCCGGTCGAAATCTGTCTGGTCGAGCAGGGCAGAGCAGAGGGCCATTTTGCTTTCGGCCAGCATGCCGGCCAGCACGGCTTCACCGTGTGAAATGCTCTTATAGCCCAGTGCGGCTTCGATGGCATGACCGACCGTGTGACCGAAATTCAGGATCATCCGCAGGCCACTTTCACGCTCATCCGCAGCCACGACACTGGCCTTGATTTCACAACAACGCTTCACGATCTCTTGCAACAAGCCCGGGTCGAGCTCCAAAATCCGCTCGAGGTGCGCTTCGACCACGGCAAACAGGTCGGCATCTTTGATGATGCCATATTTGATGATTTCCCCCAGCCCACAGCGAATTTCCCTTGGAGGCAAAGACTCGAGCAAGGCGAGGTCGCTCCACACCATTTTGGGCTGATAAAAGGTGCCGACGAGATTCTTGCCGAGCGCGTGGTTGATGCCGGTCTTGCCTCCGACACTCGAATCGACCTGCGCCAACAAGGTGGTGGGAATTTGAATATAAGGAACCCCTCGCTTGTAAACGGAGGCGGCAAAGCCGGCGATGTCGCCGACCACGCCCCCGCCGAACGCCAGCACGGCAACGGCGCGGTCGCACTCCTTCCGGAGCATGTCCGTCATAATCCGTTCAAGTGTGGGGAAGGACTTGGATTTTTCCCCGGCAGGCAGCGAGATGACTTCGAGCAGCTCAATCCGCCCGGACAGGCTCGCAGTAATCGCGTCGCCGTACAAGTGTGCCACGTTGGCGTCCGTAATAACCACGGCGCGGGTGGCAAAGCCGTAGAGCTGCATCATCTCGCCAAGATTCGCCAGCATGTTATCGCCGATGAAGATGGGATAAGTCTTTCGCCCGAGCTCGACTTTCAGATTAATCATCAAAGTTCAACAGGATCTTGAGGGTGCCGGGGTCTTGCGCCCGCTCGAACGCCTGCAAGGCTTGCTCGAAGGGATAGATACCGTCAATCAACGCCTCCACCGTGACCAGGTTGTGCTCCAGGGCGCGGATGGCAGGCTCGAATTGCCCGCAACGGGAGCCGACGATCGTGATTTCATCGATGACGATAGGGGCGGCGTTCAACTCGAGATTGCCTGCGTAGGTGCTTTTCAGAATCAGGGTGCCCCGGGGCTTGAGCCAGTGCATCGCGGTTTCAAAGCCGGTGGGCGAGCCGGAAGCCTCCACGGCCACGTCGAACTTGCGCTCACCAGCCATCTGGTCCTGTTTCACCCCCCCTATGCCCCACGATCTGGCAAGCTTCAGCTTGGTGTCGTGTTTCCCAATCAACGTCAGGTCGCAGCCGGTGAGCTTCAGCACCTGGCAGATGAGCAGGCCCAGTTTACCGTCGCCCACCACACACACACGCTGATTGGGCGCAATCTTGACCTGCTCCAGAATCTCAAAAGCAGCCGCCAGCGGCTCCACAAACACCGCGGCCCGGTCTGGCACCGACTCCGGCACAGGCCGAAGATTCGCCACCGGCACAGCTACGTATTCCGCAAACGCGCCGTTCTGATTCAAAATACCCAGCACCGTGCGGTTCGGACAGTGACGGCCGAGCCCGCGGCTGCAGAAGTCACATTCGCCACAGCCAAAGTTGATTTCGCCACAGACCCGCCGGCCACACCACTCCCTCGCCCCGGCCTGCTCGACCACGCCAACGAACTCATGGCCCAGAACGCCCTTGAACCCCATATATCCCTTCACCAGCTCCAGGTCTGTATTACAAATGCCGGCCATCTTGACTCTGACCAGTGCCCGGGCCGGGCCTGGTTCGGGAGCAACCACCTCCGTGAACTGGAGCTGACCATCCCAATAAAGTGCTTTCATGATAAAATAAACTTTCTGGTTCTATGTCCAACAAGATTCAAACGCAAACCGCTAATTCACGCAAGTGCACACGACTCTAAGGTCTTGACTCGCATGCACTAGCGTTAATTCCCGGTGACGGATTGTGAATACGTTGTGCACAAATAATTTAGAGCTTTGCCGGTGAAATACAATGGAAAACGTCCCCAGAAAAAAATTCTTGAGAGAATCTCACACTTGAGGGTGTCATTAAGAAGTAGAAGATTCATTACTTCTTCCTCTGATAAGTCACCTGTCTAGACTTGTAATCCCACCTCAATCCCCACTTTTGCAACGACTTGTCTAGACGGGTGGCTTTCATTGACGGAGGCCGGAGCAGCGACCACGACAACCAGACATCGAAACAGAAACCCCAACCACCGAGGACTTCGCCCACCAGGTTTCGCGATCCCATGTGCACGGCCAGCTTTTGGGGTTGCATCTCACAACGGGGTTACATTTATTTTTT
>JBHHXT010000189.1:0-9822 GCA_046757165.1 bacterium
TTCTTTTCTGTCGATATTGTCCAAAGTGGCAGATCAAAAGTACCAGGGTGCGATTCAGGGGTATGCAAGTAGCACGGGGAGCCTGGCCAGCATCATCGGCCTGATTACCGGCGGTCTGATCTATGGATGGATTGGCGTTACAACCTTTTGGATTCCAGGAGTCCTACTGCTGATCATCTTCGCGTTGTCCTTCAAGCTAGTAGCGATTGAAAACAGTTCTTTCGCCAAGATTGATGATTAAGAGACCCTTTGTGATGAACAGTAAGTTATTTGCTCCTCAGCCTATCGCCGCTCACGCCGTGTGTTATCGCGGCTGTCCAAAAATGTACACGCCATGCGCTTTCTTACGAAGGCGATCTCCATCGTGGAGCCCGGGAGTCGCCATGGCAAGCCAGCACTTTTTGGACAGCCGCGTGACCTGGTCTCGTAACCTCTGAGAGAGCCGCAGCGGAACGCGGCTTCTCTCGCCGAACTGCGCGGATGCGCAGTTCGGCCGCGTGAGCTACAGACTCACGCCCAGCCTGCCAAAGAAGAATGAACCATTAAATCCCTGCTGCACGGGCGCAAATTTGAACACACCAAAGAAGCTGTTGTCGAACACCTGCTCGTCTGGCGCGACGTCAAAGATGTTGTTGCCGCCAACGGTGATGTTCAGGTTGGGCGTCAGTTGATACGACAGGCTGAGATCGGTCACGAGCTTGCCGTCGTGTTTTTGCTCAACGCCAAACGGAAAACCGTTGCGCGTGACCTCGCCAAACCAGACGTTCCGCACCATGGCTGCGAATTTGCTGATACTGTAATTGACCGAGAAGTTGAGCTTGGTATCCGGATTGTTGGTTTCGATCAGGCTCTTTTCTTGCGGGCCGAAGTAGATATCTTCCTGGCCGACCAGAACGGGTGGAATGTTCAGTTTGTCATCCACTTCCGTGTCGGTGAAATTTGCCGCCAATGAGAATTTCAAATTGCTTTGCCCAGACTGAACGTCATACGTCACGACCACATCCAGCCCCTTGGTTTCGGTGTCGACCGCGTTGGTGAAAAAGCGTCCGCTGGTTGCGCCAACTTGCTCAAAGAGTGCCACCAGCTCGGGAATCGGGTCGCCAAAGGGGTCATTGCCGAAGGCGCCGGTCAGCACAATTCTATCGTCGACGTTGATGAGATACCCGTCGACCGAAATGTTGAAATTGTCGAAGGGCGAGGCGGTGAACCCGGCGCTGACGCTGATCGAGGTTTCCTCTTTCAGTTTGGGAATGCCGATGAACTGCGCAAATCTGCTGTCGTTGCGGAAGAGTCCCGTTTCGACCAACCTGCCGTCGACGATGTCTACGGTCACGGTGTTGAAGAAAGATTGGTGCAAAGAGGGCGCGCGAAAGCCGCTGCTCACGGCGCCGCGCAGGGCGAAACGGGAGCTGGCTCTAATTCTGGCTGCGATCTTGCCGTTGAGGGTGTTGCCGAAGTCACTGTAGTTCTCGAAGCGGGCCGCACCGGCAAGCATGAACTTGTCGGTAAAATCGACTTCGACATCCGCGAAGACCGCGATGTTCGTCCGCCGGCGATCGACCTCGTTTTCTGGCCGGAAGCCGGGGAAGGACTGCGAGCCGCCGCCTTTTCCAAGGGTATCTACTTTCACCACCTGTCCATTGACCACCTGGTCCACGATACCGAAGTTGCGATAGGAGGCTTCTTCGCCGGCGTGAATCTGGTAGCGGTCCACTCTGAACTCGCCGCCAAGCGCAACGTTGAGGCCGTTGATCGAGCCATCGAACGGTTCAGAGAAATAGCGGGCAAAATCCAAATTGGTGGTGTTCTGACTGAATTCGTGCCCGCCGGCCTCGAAGCTGGTCGGACTCTCCGCTCCCATCGAAGCGTTGACCGTGTTGTTGACCGTGAAATCGAACCGGTTGCTGCCGAAGGTGTTGCTGAGGTCCACATGCCACCCTTTCAACGGTCCGCGCAAGCCGACCACCAGGGATTTATCCAGAATGTTCGACTGCGTTTCAGGCTGAAAGCCGTTCGGGAAGATTTCAGCGACGTTGCTGCTGCCGTCACTGGGGAGACGCCGGAACCCCGAGCCGCGGCCATCGCGGAAGCTGAGGCCGCCGAAGCCGTACAGCTCAGCGCCGTTGTTCAACGGCAGCATACCGTTGAAAAAGACGCCGGCGTCCTCGATTTGGGCGTCGCCAACACGAAAGTCGAAATCATCTCGGGTCAAGCCACGGGCAGCCATGATCGAATCATCGATGGCGCGCGCATTGGGGTTGCTGAACGCGTACGCAAAAAAGTTGCCGAACTGCGACTGGTCGAAAATCACCAGCTCGTGGTTCTGAGTCCGGTTCGTTCTCTGACGTTTCAGATACTCGCCCGTGAGGTTGAAGAAACCGTTTTGTCCCATCCGGAAGCCATAGTTGGCATTGTACTGAATGGTCTCCCCGTCTCCCTCGCTGAAGGTGCCGCCGGTCAGGCTGCTGGTGATGTTTTCCACGCTCGATTTCAACACGATGTTGATCACACCTGCGATCGCATCCGAGCCATATTGCGCCGCCGCCCCGTCGCGCAGAATTTCGATACGCTCGATGGCGAAGGTCGGGATGGCGTTCAAATCGGTGCCGACCGAGCCGTTGCCGACCGTCTGCTGGTTGTTGATCAGGGAGGTGTTGTGCCGGCGTTTGCCATTGATGAGAACCAGCACCTGGTCCGGGCCAAGCCCACGCAAGGAGGCCGGGTCGATGTGCTCCGTCCCGTCCGAAGATGACTGCCGGGTCGAGTTGAACGAGGGCGCGATGTAGGTCAAGATTTGGTTGACGTCCACCTGCGGGGTGAGTTTCTGCAGCTCGCGGACATTCAGCACGTCGATGGGGACGGGTGTGTCCAGAGCCGTTCGGTTCGGGTTGCGGGTCCCAACCACGACAACGGTCGCCATTTCCGTGACGTTGACCTGAAGTGCCACCTTCACGCTGGTCTGGTTGGTGATGACCACTTCCTGGGTCGTGAACCCGATGTAGGAAATGACCAGGGTTGCGCCCTCGCCGGGAATTCTCAAGGAAAAAGTGCCGTCTGGCCCGGTGGCTGTGCCGCGCGGCGTGCCTTTGATGAGAATATTGGCTCCCGGGAGCGATGCACCGCTCTCAGCCGAGGTGACTGTGCCGCTGATTTCACGCTCCTGGGCCCGGGCGTGAGAAGACAAAGAGCCCAGAACAAAAAACGCCCCGATGATTTGAGCTATCATGGCGGACTTGAATCTCCCCCCTCCTGACTGTGCAAATACCGTATTCATTTCTTTCTCCCTCTCGTTTTGTTGATTTGTGAGAACAGTTCCCGTTTCGTGATTCGTCTAAAACCATTGTTGTTTACATTTCACCCTCCTTTGATCGTTTTGCCCGTTATGGGGTGTCGAATCAGATTCGTTCCGAGCGCCATTACAAAAAAGCCCGCCTTCGGACTTCGAAGCGGGCTTGAAAATGTCTTGCAGCATTGAGATGACTAATCACGCATTCAAACCCCATGGGCCGGGCCAGGAACACATCCTCAAAAGCAGTGAACGATACATCCCTCTGGCAACGAAGGTAGTTTGAATGAGATGAGCCATAACGCGAGCTTCCTGAATTTGGAGAAATATAAACATTCAAGAGACCCATGTCAAGTACTTTCGGCTGCACGGGAGAAACGCGTGGAGAACTGTCGGAATCGTTCGTGTGGTTGAACATTTAGAAAAAATAGGCCACGGATTCACACTGATGGACCTGGCGTGGGCTTTGGCCGCAACCAAATAATTGATGCCGCCACGAATTGACACGAATAAAATGAGTATTGAATATGAATATGAAGTATTGTTCATTATTGACAAGATCCGTCGCAAATGAATAGAACACGGATTTAACAGATAGAACGGATTTATACGGATCTGATTTGGAATGAAACCGCCCCTGACTTCGACACATTCCGTTAAGTCAAATCCGTTCCGATCCGTTAAATCCGTGTCATCCGCGTTCTATTCTTTTGCATGATTTTTTGCAAAAGTTTTGCGGTATTAATATAAAATCCGTGTTCCATCAGTGTGAATCCGGTGCGCCAAACACTCTTGACAAGCTGTGTACGTAGCTTACCCACACAGATCATAGAGCCAAATTTTGTACTTGACATCTCCCGCCCTTTTTACTATCTTTCATGAAGTTTCTGCAACATCTCCCATCAACCGTGAACTCCATGCACATGCCTCCGCCAGGGATGGGAAAGCACTTGACCAGGATTATTGTGAAACGCGAAAAATCAAACGTGAGACGTGCCATTCACCAGACTGTCAGTGATGGTGTCGGTGGCTGGGTTTCACGTCGCACACCTCACGTCTAATGCCGGAAATGACTCTGGCCAAGGAGGGGTTTTTCATGAATACAAGTAACGGGCGACGATTTACCCTTTGCACGATTCTCTCCTTCGCCTTTCTTCTCACGAGCTGCGCCGCAGTCAAAATCGACATCGACCGGCCGCGTCCCCGGCCGGTTCCGGCCGCAGGCTCCTTTCAGGCGGGCGCGGCCAAAGTCGATATCACGCCGCCGCCGGGTTACCCGATGGGCGGATTTGGTCTTGCGGGCAGATGGTCACGCGGTTGGTGGACACGGCTTTACGCCAGAGCACTCTACCTTGAAGACAGCAAAGGCGGCCGGCTGGCGTTGGTTTCCTGCGACCTGTGGGGCTTACCCGCCGGGTTGGCAGACCGTGTGGCCGAGGTCCTTGCCGAACAAATGCGCTCCTCTCACCCGGGCCGCGAACAAATTGTCGTTGTCGCAACCCATACGCATCATAGCCCGGGAAATTATTCCAGCTCCCGGGTCTACAATTTCCTGGCCTCCCCTGAATCGGGATTCGATGAGCACTTGTTCCAATTCCTTGCCAACCGAATCGCTCATGCGATTGCCCGCGCCATCGAATCCAGCCGGCCGGCGACAGTCAAGATGGCCAACGTCGATCTCTATGGCGTGTCCCGGAATCGAAGCCTGAAAGCTTTTAACAGAAACCAGGAACAGGAAAGGGCAGAAATTCTAAGCCATGTGCCGGTGGATACAGCCAGACATCTCTTCACGGATGATTTGCCGGCGACGGTCACTTCGGACTCTGCGTTCAGAGCCGTAGACCCGGGGTTGACGGTCTTGAAGGTGGAGGCCCGGAACGCCCCGCAAGGCCCGCCGATGGCCGTGGCGGCTTTCTTCGCTGTCCATCCCACGGCCATGGGCGCCACCACGGAGGTCTACAGCAGCGATATATTCGGCGTGGCCGCCACATTGGTCGAGCAGCAGTTCAGCAGCGACTCTTCAAATGCGCAACCGGTCGTGGCCCTGTTCAATGGGGCAGAAGGGGACGTTTCACCGAACTGGAAAAAACAAGACCGTCAGAACACCTTGCGTCTCGGCACGAAGCTGGCAAGAGGCATTCTATCCGCCCTGGAGCAGCCAGCGGTCGAGGTGCAAAGTGATATCGAATATCGTTTCGAGGTCGTAACCATCAAGGATCAACCGGTGTCGGATCTGCACGGCGATGCTGAGCGCCTATCCTGTGTGTCTTCCGCAACCCTGCGCACGGGCAAACGGGCGTTTCCGGGCGCCGGCACGTTGGGCGGGGCAGAGGACGGCAGAACATTGTTCTTCCATTTCGGCCTGCGCGAAGGCGTGGTCTCGAAGACGTGCGACAGCCGGCACGGGTACAAACTCTTTTCCGTGAAACCCCTCCTGCAGAAGCTCATTCATCTCAACCCGGATGGCCTGATCGGCACCGTGATCGGTGACCTTGTGAAGGGAGATTTGACCAAGTCGTTTCCGAAAAAGCTGCCGCTGGGCGTGTACACGATGGGGCAGGTTGTGCTGGCCACACTGCCGGGAGAATTTACCGTCACGCAGGGACACAGAATCTCGCAAACCCTTCGCGCCGCCACCGATGGCGGGTCGACCGTCTTACTCGTCGGGCCGGCCAACGAGTACCTGTCCTATTTCTCCACGCCGCTTGAATACAATGCCCAGCACTACGAAGGCGCCTCCACCATGTATGGCCAGGCCGCCGGTGTATTTGTCGAACAGGAGCTGCAGCGCATCGACCGGTTGCCAGCAAACACGGCGCGATATGAGAGAACCGTAACCTACGATGCCGGGCCGGGGAGAGGCTCCGGATTTGGGCGCATCCAGGACGATAAGTGGCAGCCGCTGGAAGCGTTGCAGAATATCTTGCAGGATCCCGGCACCGGCTCGCTGAGACGAAACTTTCCACGTTTTGACTGGCAGGACAAAACCAACTATCTTTCTGAAGACAACCTGGAGCCTTCAACGCGAGTCAATCCAGAGATAGCCATTGAAGAGCAAACCGGCACCGGTTGGCAGCCCCTGAGGGTTCCTGCGCTCCTGAACAGCGGGCAGACCGAAGTCGTTGAATCTGACACAAAAGGGTTGAATTTCGTCACCACAATTCCTACGGTTGTCGAGGAAACGGCGACCTGGCGGTCATACTGGCTGGTGCCTGAGGGCATCGATCTGTTCAAATCCTATCGATTTGTTGTGACGACGCCGGCGGGTGAAAAGCATGTCTCGGAGCCGTTCAAGGTCAGTGATTTTTCACACAAAATGTGATGCTGACACGCAAGCACGCGCGGGGTGGCCCCGTAGGAAAGGTGAGATATTCCACAAGGATAAAAAAACCCCACGGATTTTGTTCGTGTCAATTCGTGCGGATTCGTGGCTTACTTCTTTTCAAATTTGGATGTCAGGATTTCAGATTTCCGGTGGCGAAATCCCGCGCCATTTGCGGGGCTTCGCCGTCTCAGGGTGTTTTCCAAAAGTAAAAAGGAGGGCTCAGACATGGGAAAAAGAATGGACAATAGTTCTGATACCACCACCCAGCTCAAAATCCCGATAGATGAGTTCGTGGCAAAAGCACCTCTCGAGCGCATACGCAAACTCAGGATTTGGTTCATCCTCCTGGTCTTGTTTGGGCTCACAGCGATGGCCTATGTGCTGCTTAGCCAGCTCAGGAGTATGTCTCGAACGCCAGCCTCGCCGGCCGCAGCCCTGGGTACTCTTTTCATGACACCCGTGTATGCGCATGCGCAAGAAAACAATCAAGTGCTCGACGGCACCTTCAGGCCGTATGTCAGCGTGGGGGTGTTTTGTCTGCTCGCAATCGTCTTATTGGCTTCGCTGGCTGTTTCTCTGTTCTCTTCCAATGCCCGCAGAGTGACTATTGCCAGCGATGTCGTCAAAACGGTCCTAGGGTTCTTCATTGGGCTGGCAACAGGCTTCATGCAGCCCTAGCTAAGCTAGCGATGAGGCAAGCATCTTAGCGAGCACGCTTTTTTATGGCTGGCCCGCAAGAATTTGGGGCGCGATCAAGGGGCTTCAAACACGGCGCTTTGCGGGAAAAACTCCAGCCAGCCGAAATCATAGGCCAACACGCCGGTGAGCAGGTTTCCACTCTCATCTTCGGCCCAGGCAGTCAGGGCGTCCTTGCGATAATGTACGGTAACGGTTTGACTGCCAAGTGGATACTCGAGCGGCGTCTCGACTCGCTGCAGCGCTTTGAACGGGAAAAACACCGCGTGCTGCCCGACGACCAGGCCAAGGCCCAGGGCTGAAGTGTCATGCGCTTTTGGCGCCTTTGCGGGACGCGGACTGCCCGGCTTGCGGTTGCGATAGAGATACGGGTACCCGTCTTTGCCTTTCACCACCAGCACCCGCGTCCGCGGATGGAGCTCGCGCCAGTGCTTCCAGGTTGTCTGCAGCGAGGGAATCATTTTCAGCGGCTGCTCTTTCATCGCACCGTGGATGGCTTTGCCGTGCAGTTGCGACCAGATGCTTTGCGTCTCCCGGTCAACAAACAGTAAGTTGTCGTTCAGGAGCCCCATGGCGAAATCAAAGGTGAGCTCGCGGTTTTCATACCTTCTGGCGTACACGACGCCGGAACCCGTCAACGGTCACCACGTCGGCGCCACGGGTGTGCCGCCAACCCGGTCATCGATCACCTCGTACATGGCGATAAAGCGGATGGGGTACGCCATCGGTTGCCCGTCCACGACAATGCCGATGACCAAATCATCATCCGTCAGTCCGGCGTCTTTGGCGTCGACTGAAGGCAGATTCGTCGGAGCCGCGTGAACCTCGACTTCGACTTCTGCCAGCGGACCGCCCGGGCGCGCTTGCATCAAACCCACAACGGTTTTGGCAGGTTTCAGCTCGGAGCTCGCGGCAGAGGCGCTTTTGTTTTTGTTTGACTCCTGGGAAAAAGCAAAAGGCTGGACCAGGAGCATGAGACAGAAAGTGAACAGTAGAACAAGCGGCAGGTCCACTGAGCATCTTTGTGTGTTTCGATGACGCATCATTAACCTTCCTTTCGTCTAATCACGTGCGGGGTGATGGTTAGGCTGCGATGATCTTAACGGCTATCCCCTGAATTTTGGGGCTTGTAAGCTTCATGGATTTCGGATGAACGAATTCTCTTATCTTCTCAAATAGCGCCGTGGGAAGCCATCGGCCTCCCGAAAAAACGAAAGCCGCTGACGCCTGCGGTAAGTTCCTCACCGAGGACGAACAGACCGAAGCCTCCGCCGCGTGCATCGGCATGGGCGCTTCCGCCCAACGGGGTTAGAACCAGGATACAAGCGCAGCAACCAACAACAGATTCGAGACGATTCATACCTCCTCACATAAATGGAAACGTTCCAGAGATTATGATGCGACGATCCGAGAACTGGAACAATGGTTTGAGTTTTTTTCCCATTGGTTGTTGCGAATATTGGTGGCGTGGAGATTTCGTGAAGTTAAAGATTACGAAAATGAAACGCAAGCAATATTTGACCGACCCGGAGGCCGAGTGATGACGCAAGTGAAGGAGGTTTTGATAAAACCAACGCCTATTGGCCCAACGCATGAAGGTCGACCTGTTTTCGGATGTGATTACGATTTTGGGGCCCTGAGGGGAGGAGGAGGTAGAATATTCCACACGGAACAAAAAACCACGCGGATTCTTGACGAATAAACTTTTTCCGTGTGGTTTTTTGTTCCGTGTGACCAATGAAAAGGAACATATGCTTGCTGCTTCTCCCAGCGTTCCCCAAATCCCATCCACGTGACGCTGGAATATCTTCCTGTCAGGGCGACCGGCGGCCGCGGTCAGTTCGTCTTGAAGCGGATCCCCACGGTGACCGGAATGTCGGAGGCCGTGCTGAACCCATCCGGGTCGACGCCGGCGAACTGGCCAATCACGGACGTGTCCTTCTCATCGGTGAAGGTCAGGTACAATCTACCATCGACGAAGATCGAGAAGTTGCGGCTGACGACATAGCCGAGCCTGAGGCCGCCGTTCAGGGTGAAGTACGTCTCGTCGAAGTCGGCGAAAACGCCCTGACCGTCGACGACTTCAAGCGCCGAGGCGCCGCCCCCCGCGATCACCGCGACGCTCCAGGGGGTCGCCTCGGGTTTCGTGAGGTTGAACTGGAGGCCGACGTTGATGTGGAGCAGGTTCGCGTCGGAACCATTGGGGCTTGTCCCTCCGGAATCCTTGCTGCTTAGCAGGCTGGTATCGAGGTCAATGCGGACGGCCACCCTCGGGCGGAACCAGTACGCGATGCCGAGACCGAAGGCGGGACCGACCTCCGTGAACGCCGACAGCTCGCCCGCCGACACGGCGCCGCCGCCATGGGCGTCCAAGGAGAACCTGCCCTGAGCGCTGACGTCGGTCGGAAGGACCAGCATCAGCGTCACGAAAGGCACGAGCATTGACAACAACTTGTCGCACGCGATAAAATGTGATAAGTTCTTCATGGCTACCTCCTAATTTTATTGTGAAAGA
>JBHHXT010000190.1:0-9815 GCA_046757165.1 bacterium
TCCGGCTTAGGGTTCACAACACTTCCGTCTTGATCAAATTTGTCGTGCCTGGTTTGCCCATCGGCACGCCGGCGGTCACGACCACGGTGTCTCCGAATGTGACCAATTCATTTTGCAATGCTCTGTCTTTCGCCTGTTGAATCATGTCCTCGGTGTCCAGGAATTTATGTGCCAGGATGGGGTGCACGCCCCAAACCAGATTCAGACGGCGAACCACCTGTGGATCGGGGCTAAAAGCGAAGATGGGCAGCCTGGGCCGGTAAGAGCTGATCATGCGCGCTGTGCTTCCCGAGCGCGTCGGTGTCAAAATGGCTGCCGCGTCCAGCTCCAGCGCCAGCTGGCAGGCGGCGTGGCTGACGGCGTGCGCCACCGAGTTGGGCGCATCCACCGGGTGCCTGGAGCGTTCAGCCGCCGCCGCCTCGCTCGCTTCGGTCGCGCAGATGATCTTGACCATCGTCTGGACAGTTAGTACGGGATAGGTGCCGATGGTGGTTTCTTCGGAGAGCATGACGGCGTCGGTACCGTCGAGCACGGCGTTGGCGACATCGTTGGCCTCCGCGCGTGTCGGCCGGGGCTCCGTCACCATAGATTTCAGCATCTGAGTGGCGGTGATCACCGGCTTGCAAGCGCGGTTGCACCGGTTGATGATCATCTTTTGGGCCAGCGGCACCTTCTCCAGCGGTGTTTCCACCGCCAGATCGCCGCGCGCCACCATGAGACCGTCCGCCGCCTGCACGATTTCGTCGATATTGTTGAGCGCCTCGTGCTTTTCAATCTTGGCGATGACCGGGACGCATTTCTCTTTTGCTGCTATCGCCGCTTTGAGCTGCTCGACGTCCTGGCGCCGGCGCACGAAGGACATGGCGATGTAGTCGATCTCTTGCCCGAGGCCGAATTCGAGATCGGCCTTGTCTTTTTCGGTCAAGGCCGCCACCGCCAGTGAGCACGACGGTAGATTGATGCCTTTGTTGGAGGAGAGCTCGCCGCCGTCGACGACTTCACAAACGATGTCGTTGTTACGCACTTTGTCCACCACCAGCTCCACGCTGCCGTCCGCCAGCAAGATTTGGTCGCCCGGGTGCACTTCGTGTGGCAGGGTGTCATAGTTGACCGAGACGCGTTCTGGCCCGCTGGCCCCTTTTTCCGACGTGAGAATAAACCGCTGCCCGGTCTTCAGCAGAATAGGTTCCCCCTTGATCTGTCCGATTCGAATTTTTGGCCCGGAGAGATCCAGCAGGATGGCAATGGGGGCACGCTTGCGCTCGGCAGCCTCGCGCACGCGGGCGATGACCCGGCCGTGGCCTTCGTGGGTACCATGTGAGAAGTTGAGCCGGGCTACGTTCATGCCGGCGTCGATCAGGTTTTCCAGTATCTCCAGCGAGTCGCTGGCCGGACCGATAGTGCAAACAATTTTGGTTTTTCTCATTGTCTTTCTCCTACCAGGATGAGTCTCAAATCCATGACATTGGTGTTGGTCGGGCCGGTGATGAGCAAGTCACCCAGGGCCTTGAAGAACGGATAGGCGTCGTTGTTGCTCAGGTGCGTTGCTGCCTCCAGGCCGGTTGCCTGCGCACGTCGAACCGTGTCGCCATCGCAGAAGGCACCAGCGGCGTCTGTCGGCCCGTCGGTGCCATCGGTGCCACCGCTGAGGATGACTACTGGCCGCAGGCCGTCGAGCACAATTGCTGCTGCCAGGGCAAACTCCTGATTGCGCCCGCCTTTGCCCGTGCCGCGCAGGGTCACGGTGGTTTCGCCGCCTGAAATGATGCACGCCGGCGGTTCCACCGGATGCCCCGAGCTGACGATCTCCCTGGCGATGGCAGCGTGCACGTGCGCCACCTCTCTGGTTTCTCCTTGCACGAATGAGGAGAGGATAAGGGTGTTGTAGCCCAGGGCTGCCGCCTGGTCACGCGCCGCAGCAATCGCCTCGAAGTTGCTGGCGACGATGACGTTTTGCGTTTTTGCAAACATCCCATCTCCAGCTTTCGGCGTCTCCGGAATTTCGCCGCGCACGCCTTTTTGCAAATGGGTCTGAATCGTCGCCGGAATCTGTTTCAGAATTTCATGGCGCCGCAGAATTTGCTCGACCTCCTGGAAGGTCGTCGAGTCCGGCACCGTCGGGCCGGAGGCGATCGCATCCAGCGGGTCGCCGACAACATCTGAGAGAATGAGCGTGACAAGCTGCGCCGGATAGGCCAGGCGCGTCAGCTGGCCCCCTTTGATTTTGGAGATATGTTTGCGCACCGTGTTGATTTCGTCGATGGTGGCGCCACAAGCAAGAAGCTGACGGGTGACCTCCTGCTTGTCTTGCAGCGAAATGCCGTCTGCGGGCAGGGGCAGGAGGGCAGAGCCTCCGCCAGAAATCAGGCAAATGAACAGGTCCTTTTCGCCAGCCTTCTCAAGAAGCTGCACCATTTCGAGCACGCCCTGTTGCCCGGCTTTGTCCGGCACGGGATGGCCGGCTTCATGAAGCTCGAGTTTGTGCACGTGGTCAAGATGGCCGTATTTGACATTGATGACGCCCGCGGTGATTTTGTCCCCCAAGATCTCCTCGACCGCCGCTGCCATGGCTGCTGCCGCCTTGCCCGCGCCGACGACATAGACGTTCCCGAAGTCATCCAGATCGTACGGCCTGCCAGCCACGGTCAGGCAGTTTTTCTCGCGTCCGACAAACTCGTGCACGGCGCCCCGCGGGTCGGCCGCATGCACACCGGCTTCAAATATTGCTTTCGCGTCCTGTCTCAGTTTTGCCGTCGTCATCAGGGTTGGCTGCGTCCCTGGCGTTTGTACAGCGCCCGAATGTGAAGGAAAGTCGATTTGTACGCATCCGATTTGAAATCAGGAAACGCAAACGGGTAAGGGGTGAAGTGCCCCTTTTCATAGCAGAGGGTCGGGTCTGCATAGATGCCAAAGTCCAAATAGATCTTCTGCGCGTTGTATTTCGCCGACGCCAGGACAACTTTGTTGTAGTCCAGGTAGCCCGGGTCGAGATTGACTTTGCGTTTGTTGTCGACCGCCAGGCGGTCTTCTATTTCGTTCGTATGAATTTTGATTCTCGCCAGCTCTTTTGGGTTGATCAAATTCTCGAGCGAGAAGAATTTTCTGAAAATGGGCCAGCCCATTTCTTCCTTGTAGTACTCCGAGATCGTGAATTCGAACTCCGGGCTTTGGTAGTCTATTTCACCGAATTCTTCGCTCAGGTGCTGCACGGCTTTTGCCAGCAAGTCGGCGTTGCTGTACAGAGCGCCGATGAAGAGCTTGACGGGTATCGGGTCGGTTGGTCGCATGTTCAGGTTCACTCTCGAGCGCCGGCCGGGCCGGGGTTATTCATTGTTCGCATCCCAGAGTCCCAGCTCCCGTTTCCTCGCCAGATTCTCCCTCAGCGCCGCTTGCGCCTGCTCGATCATCTCCTTGTCGATGCCAAAGCGCTCATGTATCGCGGCGTGGTAATTTCGCTTGATGTTGAAGTTCGTCTTTTGCGTGAAGGTCGTCACACGCATGAAGTTCCGGTTCACAAACAAAACACCGTCCTTCAGCACCCTGGTCAGGCAGATGCCGTTCATGGAGCTCCGCCTGAACGACGCGAGCCATTGCTGAAGGAATTCGTCCGCCGGGACAGCCCGGTCCTGAAATCGGTAGCGCCATTTCACCCCGTCCTGACTGAAGGTAAACAAATCATAGACCTGCTGCACCGGATTGAAGCGCATTTCCACGCCCGCAAACGGAGTCCGGAAGAGCTTTGGCTTCAGCGGATTGAGCTCCATCGGTTGCGTCAGCAAGTATCCCGGGTCGACCAGATACTTCTTGGCGTCCAGCACTGCGATCAGACAGCAATGAATCTTCCTGCCCGCGCGCATATCAGCCATGACCGGGTAACAAACGAAGCCGCTCTGTGTCAAAATCGATTGCAGAAAAAAAGTGAGCGAAAAACACGTGCCGCCGAGCCGATGGTCGACATGGTCCGCCATCACGTTTTCGGGCAGGCGGATTTTGGGCACCTCCCAGTCAGGGCTCCGGTTGTAATTGATGATTTTGCTGATGTTTTCGTATGGCAATTGGCCAAAATGCTCGAGAATTTCCTGCAGATAGGTCAGTCCGGGATTTCGTGATGACAGGGTGAAATAGTCCCGGAAGTGCACCAGGCTATCTTCGTGGTTTCGCGGATTTAGTCGGAGTGTGGCGGTCGCTCGAGCCATTTTCTTATCGCGTTTGCCATCAAATATAAACCAAAATGGCTTAAATGCAAGTGGAGATCTTTTGCTGAAAAAACCATTTTGCCGACATCCAGGAGAGAGATCTCAAAGGGAAATCCCTTGCTTCCACGGAATAAAATCATCCTGACCCAGTTGCTGTGCTTTGGTCAGCATTTCGCCACTGGCCACCCGGATGATGGTGTGCAAAATCATCTCCGCCACCTGGGGGATGGTCTCCTGCCCGGTGATAATCCCGCCGCTATCGATGTCGATGAGGTCGGGCATGTTCTGCGCCAGCGGGGTATTGGAAGAGATCTTGATAACCGGCGTCACCGGGTTGCCGGTTGGCGTGCCCAGGCCGGTCGAGAAAAGGATGAGGTTCGCCCCGGCGCCTGCCAGGCCGGTGGTCGATTCGACGTCATTGCCGGGGGTGCAGAGCAGGTTGAGGCCGGCCTGCACGGCGTACTCGGGATAAGCGAGCACCGCATTGACCGGTGAGGTGCCGCCTTTTTTGGCAGCGCCGGCCGACTTCATGGCGTCGGTGATCAACCCCTCTTTGATATTGCCTGGCGAGGGGTTCATGTCAAACCCTGATCCGACCGCCTCGGCACGAGCGGCATAACGCTGCATCAAGCGCACGAATTTATCGGCCGTGGCATCGTCGCGGCAGCGGTTGATCAGCGCTTGTTCCACCCCGCTCAGCTCAGGAAATTCCGACAGGATGACTTTTCCGCCCAGCGCCACGATCAGGTCCGAGACGTGGCCGATAGCCGGATTAGCCGACAGGCCCGAAAATCCGTCCGAAGCGCCGCACTCCACGCCGACGGTCAATTTGCTCAGCGGGGCTGGCGCTCTGCGCAAGCGGTCGGCGTTCGCCAGCGCGACAAAGGTGTCCTTTATCGCCTGGCAAACCATGTCACGCTCGGAGCGGTATTGCTGCTGCTCGAAAATGAGCACGGGTTTGTCGAAGGTGGCGTTGCGCTTTTGTATTTCAGCTCTGAGAATTTCCACCTGCGCGTTCTGGCACCCCAAACTCAGGACGGTGGCACCGGCAACGTTGGGGTTGTTGAGGGTGCCCGCGAACAGAGCGCACAGGGCGTGTGCGTCCTCTCGCGTGCCGCCGCAGCCCCCTTCGTGAGTCAGGAACTTGATCCCGTCGACGTGCTTGAACAATCTTCGTTGCTTCCCGGGTTGAGGCGCCGCCAGGGGCCGTTTGGCCACGGCCTCGAGCGACTTACCCTGCCGGTACAACTCAGCCATCTCCGCGACCAGGCCATCGTAGATGTCGGGCCGGGCATAGCCGAGCTCCCGCCCGAACGCTTCCCGCAGCACCTCGACATTGCGGTTCTCACAAAAGACCAACGGGATGACCAGCCAATAATTGCCCGTCCCTACCTGGCCATCCGATCTGTGGTAACCGGGGAAGGTTGCTTGCTGCCATTGCTGAACATCTGGCGGCGTCCAGCGCGTCGCCGCCCGCCGGGCGCGAAAGTCGCTGGCGATATGCCGGACGTTGGCCGTGGCGATGGCGCTGCCCCGCGCAATGTCCTGACTGGCTATACCGACCACGGTGCCATACATGACGACTTCATCACCCGCCAATAAGTCCCGGGCGGCGAATTTGTGCTTTTCTGCAACCTCTGTCTTCAGAACCAACGCCTGGCCGTCGAGCAGGATGGTTTCACCCGCACTCAGAGATTGCAGCGCCACGACGATGTTGTCGGCCGGATGAACCTTAAGCACTTTCGATGACATTGGCCACTCTCATTCGCTATGGGTTCTGATATCTCCCGAAGAGAATAAATAATCAAAATAAACGTCTAAAGCAAGGACATTTCATCTGTCAACTAAATGTCCCCCCATTTGGGGGGAGACAATTCATTCAAGCCCGATCCAACATCCGGCCTTTGCGGGACAACCGTGTTTTACGCACAAATCCGGCAGGCCTACACAGTTGCAAACTGTGTAGGATCACTATGCTATTTCATTGAATTTTCAAACCAGTCGTGTCCGGTTGACAGTCGCTCGTAGCCGCCACCCCTTGTGGGTGGCCGTTATTTCCCCGCAGGGTGATTTATCTTGAGATACGCCCCACAAGAGGGCATGGCACGATGATCGGTGGGGGGTCACCCTTCATCAGCGCATTCCCCAATGTGTCTGATTCGCCACTCGTCCCTTGTTTCGATTTGCCACCTCCAGTGTTCAGCCCCGCCAGTCGTGCCAAAGTACGATAAGAACCGTCGGCGTGGGACACGATAAGTTACGAAAGGGGGACTTCTGTACCTGGCAAGGAGATGCCATCACAAGGCCGGAATGATAGGCCAACCGGAGCTCTAATTCGTCTTTCTTCCAATTCGCAGGTGACTGACCTTATCAAACTGCATGACCGAAGCGGTGAACAAGTCCACACCGTCAAACGGTGCACTGACCCCGATGGCATCATCGGGTGTGGAGTTGGCCGGACTCGGGCACTCATCCGCGTCATCTTCTATCACCCGCAGATAGATGACTCTGTCGATGACGTCGCCGAATGTCAGCAGGTCAGTTCCGTGCACCGGTTTCTGGAAGAATGCCTCCACCGTGTAAAGCACATCGCTTTCGTCTACGGTTCGCAGGCCACTTCCCCGACCCGAGCAGCCGAGAAAACGATTGCTGCCTTGCTCATACATGTGCACTTCAACCTCCAGGCGCGTGGGACCATTAAAGCCGCCGTCGATAATGCCGCTCACTTTGATTTCAGTGATAGCGATGGTGTCACCGACAAAGGCCTCCAGACTCACGAAATCCACGGTGAGACTGTCCGCGCTCACGTTGCCGGCACCATCATGGGCTTTGACTTTCAGTTCATAATGGCCGTCCGGCTGCCCGACGGTGTTCCAGGTGAATTGCCACGGCTTGCTTGTGGCGGTTTCCAAACGTCGGCCCTCCACGAAAAACTCGACTTTGGCGACAGCGTCGTTGTCGCGGGCACTGACGATGACCGGTTCCAACCGTCTCGATACCGTTGAGTTCGCCGCCGGACTGGTGATGCGCACGGTTGGTGGCGTCAGATCCGGGCCAGTTGGCCCGCTGCAGTTAAGCAGGCTGACGGCAAGAAGAGGTAGCGCCGGTATCCCGGCACCAAAGGTTAACGCTTTCATCTTGGCACCTTTCCTGGTAATTTCAAAGACCCTTTTCAAATTTATGAGAGGCAAACATGGTGCTTTCTCTCTCGGCTGAATGCCGGTCTGTTTGGCTTTTTTCCTTTCGCCGGTTTGTTCGCCACCGGAGTTCTTGCACCCCGGGATTCTTGTCACAGGAGACCATGAAGTGAGAGAAATGTTTCTTACGCCAACTCTCATAGTTTGAAGTCTCGGCAAAATAGAAACTACTCTCAGAATCACAGTTGAGCCATGATTGATCACAAATTCCTGACCTCCTTCTCCGGCACGATTGAGCCTGTTCGCGTGTCTGGGCGGTACAAGGTCGCCCTGTTTTTGGTGGCGCTTGCGATGGTCATGCTGCCCGTTATCTACCTGGGGCTATTGGCTGGCATTGCTGCCGGCATGTATTTCTATCTGATTAACGTCATGCCCAAAATACTTTCTTTCCACGGCGGCTCTGTTTTTAGGTTCGCGTTAGGTGTCGCGCCGCTTGTCAGCGGCGGGGTGCTGCTCTATTTCATGCTGAAGCCTTTTGGCAGCCACGGCCAGCCTCCTGCGACAAAACAGCTCAGACCCGAGGATGAGCCGCTGCTGTTCAGCTTCGTGGAAGAAGTCTGCAAACGCGTGGGGGCACCTGTCCCCAACCAGATCGATGCGAGCTGCGACATCAATGCCTACGCAAGCTTCAGACGGGGCTTCGACAGTCTCTTCGGCACGGATTTGAAGCTGACCATCGGCCTGCCGCTCGTCGCCGGGCTCGATTTGCGCCAGTTTGCGGGCGTGCTGGCGCACGAGTTTGGACACTTCACGCAGGGAACAGCCATGCGGTGCAATTTCGTGATCCAAAGTGTCAACAACTGGTTCACGCGATTCGTTTTCGTTGAAAAACCCCAAATTGACCAAATGTTTTCGGAGTGGGCCGAAAAGCAAATCGGTGTCGTCTCTATTGTCGTTCTGGTGGCCAGATTCTGTGTCTGGGTGACCACCGGTCTTTTGCGAGCCCTCATGTACGTCGGCTTCCTGATCAGCCACAACCTGTTGCGGCAAATGGAGTTCGATGCGGATCGGCACGAGATCCGCCTCGCGGGCAGCGATGCGTTCATCTCCACCACGCAGCGCATCCGCGTGCTCACCGCCGCCATGCACGGCGCGCAGGACGACTTGTTCCATGCCCAAAACGAAGCCAAGCTACCGGACAATCTGCCGTCGCTGCTAAGGGCGCACGTCACCAGGCTACATCCGGAGGCGGAGCCGACCATCATCAAGCAGATCGATAACGAAACAACAGGCAGGTGGGACACACACCCCTCTGACGCGGAGCGGATCGAAAACGCGAAGGATGAAAAAGCGGCTGGTATCTTTGCCCTGCCAGACCTGGCAGAAGAGCTTTTCGCCGATTTTGACGCTCTGTCATGCGAAGTGACCCAAATGTATTTCAGGGACATTTTCGGCGAGACCATCAAGGCTCAGAAGATCATGGCCACCTCTGACATCTTACAGGAGCAGGACACGCAACGCCAAGAGACGATGGCCCTGTGGCGGCTAACCCTCGGCTCGATGCTCGTGACGCCACATTTCCTGCCCAATGGCAAACGATTCGCTCCAACGCCACGCGAGGAAATTGTTGCGACTCTTGGAGAGGCAAGGCAAGAAGCAGCAGATCTCATGACATTGGCAGGCCGTGAAAACAAGCGCCTTAACGAGGCCTGCCATCAGCGAACCCTGGCGCTGCAGGCACGCGCGCTGCTCCGCGCTGGCTTTAACATCAACAGCGAGGAATTCGACCTCTCAGAAGGGACACTGAAGGCGGCCAACGCGCGTATCGAAGAGACCAGCCGGGAGAGAAAATCCGCACGAAACAACTTGCAGCGCGTTGTAGAGCTCGCCAGGACTCGCGTCGAAGCAGCAATGGCCCTGCTCGAGCAACCAGAAAATGGAACGCGAGCCCCGGACGGGAAAAGCCTCGTGCCAGAGGCCTCCGAGTCCCTGCCCGTGCTGCAAACGTTGTTGTCGCAGAATGAGATGATGCGCGATCTGCAGGACGCCTATCACATCCTGCTCATCTATCTGAACAACCTTGCAGGTAACGAGGCGCAGTTGGAAACGGCTTTGACCAACGTCTTGAGACAGTGTTCAATTCTGCTCAATCGGTTGAGACAAGGGTTAGGCGACAAAAAGTATCCCTTTCAGCATGCTTCAGGCGAAATCACCCTGAAGGCCTTCTTGCTTCCGAAAATCCCCCGCTGGCAAGATATCGATGCCCTGCTGCCAGCGTTGGAAGACTTTTTGTACAAACGCAATGCGCTCCATATCCGTCTCGCCGGCCGGTTGGCGATGATAGCCGAGACGGTCGAGGGCGAGCTTGGATTGGAGCCGCTCGAGGTAGCGGTTGAGGAGGAGCTTGCGGAGACGGAGGCTGAATGATTCGTTAGCAGTAATAAAGTAAAGCACTCATAATAAAGAATAAGTGGGTAAACTG
>JBHHXT010000191.1:0-9679 GCA_046757165.1 bacterium
TGTGCACGGCCAGCTTTTGGGGTTGCATCTCACAACGGGGTTACATTTATTTTTTCGATATTAGGAGGGAACGGAACCTGGTTCGTTCGCCAGCCGCCGGGATTGGGTTCTGCGGAAACCGCCAGGACGAGCTAAAGAAGAAGCCTCTTCGTATGATGAATCGTAACGATAACGACCGTGTCGTTTTTTTCATCGATCTTGTAAACAATTCGATACTGGCCTTTAATGATATCGCGGATGCTTTCGTCACCATACTCAGGAACAGCCCGACCGATCTTCGGATGGTCAGATAGCTTCAAAACAGATTGGCGAATGTGAGCGGCCCATTTGCGAGCCGCCTGGGGTTTGTCATAAGCGATGAATTTGACGCACTCAGCCAAATCAGCTTTGGCCCTCGAGGAAAAAACAATTCTCATCGCTGCTCGGCGGCTTCTATGGCTTTTTCAACAGCGTCGAAGGTTTCTTGCAAGGAATGGACACGATTCCTGTTGTAGTCTTCGAGCCCTTGTGCCACTTTACGCATGAACTCAATTTCATCTTGCATCTCTTGAAATTTCTCAGCATGAAGCAAAACGGCAGCGCTTTTGCCATGCTGTGTCAACACGATAGGCTTCTTGTTCTCATTTAATTCTTCAATGTATTCTTTCATGTTGTTTCTAAAATCAGTCAGGGGTCGAATGTTATTGACTTCTATGGTGTCCATTTTATGACTCCAACTTTTTGATCGTTTGGTCCAAATAATTATGTCATTTAAATGTACATAACAAAAACATGGGATGCAAGCCCAAATTGTTCCACTTGACCCGTCACGGGAACGAAGGCACCCTGCCGATTGTAAGCAATCAAGGCCGCACCTGCTGCAACGCTAAAAAGGTCGTTCACCTTGGAGGAAGGTCATGCAAGTATTCTGGAGAGTTCTCGCAATTTTTCTCACCGCCACGCCAGCTATCTGTCAAAATCTGCCGAACGGCTTTGAATTGGAAGACATTCATCCCGGGGAATCCTTTGACCTCCCCACTGCCATCTCATTCTCTTCGAGCGGCAAACTGTTTGTCGCTGAGAAAAGAGGGCGTGTTTATGTTGTTGAAAATGGCGCAAAGTTGCAACCGCCGTTTATCGACCTCGAGGATGAAGTGCTGAACACGCATGATCTCGGTCTGCTGGGGATGGCGGTGGACCCGGATTTTACCCATAACCGATTTGTCTATCTGCTGTATGTCGTCGATCCGGATGCAGACGGCGAGGACGATGAAGGGCTTGGCTTTGGCAGATTGACGCGCTACACAGCTCAAAGCAACAACCCCAACCAGGCTGACCTCTCCAGCCGCCGGGTTCTGCTGGGAGAAGAGTGGCGTGACGCCATCCCCGTTTGCCACCTGTCCCATTCTGTTGGCTCTATTCGATTTGGGACGGACGGCAGCTTGTTGGTCAGTACCGGAGATGGCACGAGCTTTGAAGGGACGGACACGGGTGGCGTCACGCCAGATTGCTTTGGCGCTGACCGCATCGACCCGGAGGAGGATATCGGACAGTTTCGGGCCCAAACCATCACCAGCCTTTCCGGAAAAATTCTGCGCCTCGATCCGAGAACCGGTCTCGGGCTGCCATCCAATCCATATTTCACCGGTGACCCGCAAGACACGGAATCCAAGGTCTGGGCTTATGGCTTGCGCAATCCCTTTCGGTTTGACGTGAAACAGGACGGCAGTTCTGACCCGTCAGATGGGGCCCCGGGGTCCCTTTTTATCGGCGACGTGGGAGCGGGCAGGTTCGAGGAGCTAAACCTGACCCGTGACGGTGGCGAGAATTTCGGCTGGCCGTGTTTTGAGGGCCCCATTCGAACGAGTCGCAAGGGAAACGCGAGATGTCAGAACATCGGCTCGGATGAGAATCCGGTTGACCACACCCGGCCGTTGGTTTCTGTGAATCACGACGATCCGGACAAATCCAGACCTCCCGGCTTTACGGGTGACGCCATTATCGGTGGCACCTTCTATACAGGTACCCGCTATCCGAATGAGTATCAGGGATATTTCTTCGGCGACTTTATCCGGGGCTGGATTCGTGTTCTGCATGTCACCGGCGAAAACGAGCTCAGAAGACTCGAGCCCTTCCTCTCAAACGCCGGCAGAAGTATGGTGGATTTCCAGGCGGACCCGTTCACCGGGGACATCCATTATGTTGACATCGCCAACGGCAAAGTGTTTCGAATCCGGTACCTCGACTTTGAAGACGAGATGAACCTCGGAGACCTCAATGCCGACAACAGTTGCAACGCCACCGACGCCCTCATCCTCCTGTCACACGACGTCGATCTGCCGATTCCGCAGCCATTTCTCGACCGCATCAACATGGGCCTGGGAGACGTCAATTCTGATGGCATCACCAACGTGACCGACGCTTTGATCCTGCTCTCCGTGGATATGAGTCTCCCCGTCCCCTTTCCAGTGTGTGAGCCGCGGTGATTCGGTGGGCTGAATGTAAGAGGGTCAGCGACTGACTTCGGGGCCTCGTCAACCGAGCATCTCCTTGAGTTTGGCGTGCCCGCTTCTGCTCACCGGCAGCACCACGCCGCTTTTCAAAACCGCCCGGTAAGATTCCTTCCCGAACAGCTCGATCTGCTTGATAAACGCCACGCTTACCAGATGGGACCGATGAATGCGCACAAACTCTTTTGGGTCGAGGTGCGCCTCGAAGTATTTCATCGTTTTAGCCTTGAGAAAATCGCCATCTTTTGTGTGCAGCAGGACGTAGTCGTCCTGGGCCTCCAGCCACAGCAATCTGTCCACAGCGATGATGTGGATCTGGCGGCCGCTCTTGACCACGACGCGCTGCAAAACCTCCACCTGCTGCTCCCGATGCGCTACCAGATCCGTCAGCACCTTCTGGTGTAGGGTCCTGTCCTGCATGAAAATACGCGCGCGACTGATCGCCTCGGCAAAGCGCTCGCGCGAATAGGGTTTGAGCAGATAATCTGCGGCGCTGACTTCGAAAGCCTTCAAGGCGTACTGGTCGTAGGCGGTACTGAAAATGAGCACAGGCACGTTCTCCAGGAGCTCGAGCATCTCGAAGCCTGTGATCTTCGGCATCTGGATATCGAGAAAGACAAGGTCCGGCTCGAGCTGGTTGATTTTCTTCAGGCCTTCAAAGCCATTGCTGCACTCCGCTTTGACCTCGATATCAGCGTATTCCCGCAGGTAGGTGCGGATGACCTGGCGCGCCGGCCCTTCGTCGTCAATGATGACAGCAGTGATCTTCTTCATGAGGCACTCTCTGTAACGGGAATGAATATGCGCACGCGAAATAGATTCTTCTCTCTGTCGATGTCCAGCAGGTTGACGTGGTCATACATCATCTCGAGCCGGTTGCGTACGTTGTGCAAGCCGATCCCCTCTCCTTTGAACGTAATGGCTTCCGGGTCATAATTGTTCTCCACCGTCACTTTTAGATAATCGCCGTTCAGCACGCAATCAAATCGAATGTTCACCGGCTCCAGGCTTTCGTACACGCCGTGCTTAATCGCATTCTCTATCAGCGGTTGGAAAATCATGCTGGGCACCTCTTTGTCGAGACAGGATGGCTCGACGTTCTCGCAATAGCCTAGTTTGTTGCCGAAGCGCACCTTTTCGATATCCAGATAAAGTTTGATGGAATCGATTTCTTCTTGCAGCGTGCTTCTTTGCTTTTCGTTGCGGGAGAGCGTGTAGCGTAGATATTCGCCCAGTTTGACGGTCATCTCACCGGCTTTCTCGGGATTGGTCAGCGTCAACGCGTTGATGGAATTCAAGCTATTGAAGATAAAGTGCGGGTTGATCTGAAATTTCAACGAGCGCAGCTCCGCCTCCTTCACCAGCGTTTCCAACCGGGCCTCCTTGATAAGCTGCGTTTTGTAGTTTTCGGAAAAAATGTAGACGTAATAAAACGAAGTGACGAGAAAGTAGAACAAGGTGCCGAGCAAGCCCCGCCAGATAAGTGACAGATCGAGAAACTCGACATAGGCCTCTGGAGGCCCGAAGAGGGACACGATGCCAAAATAAGACACACCCAGCCACAAGGCAGAGGTGAAGAGGGAGGCGAAGAGGTGATTCTCGGCAACCTTCAGCCACCGGGAGCGGTCGAGGGTGACATATTTGCTCGCATACCAGAAGGAGAGCGCGAGCGTCGCATAAACCGCGTTGAACAGCAGGCCGTCGAGCAGGGCCCACTGCCAGGCCAGGGTGCCGTTGATGACCAGCACCAGGATATGCCCGCCGGCAACAACCATCCAGGTCAGATAGTAAAGAACCACATTGCGCCGGCTTTGTAGCACAGGATGCTTCATGGCCTATCACCGCTCGCTCGACGAATAGCCGCTGGCGGCCGTCTTGAGCTCCAGGCCGCCAAACAACACAATCCCTTTGATGATGAGCTTTCTGTCCTCGGGCAAGTCGCGGCTCTGCATGTGCTGCCGGCGGTCCTCGAATCCTCCGAATACCGGGGTCGTTTGGACGACAACGTTCCAGTTCTCCGGCACCGTGATCTCGGTGCCGCCGAAAAGAGTCAGGATCTCCAAAACGTTGTCGCCTTTGGCAAGCTGCGCTCTGCCAAAATCGATCTTGCACTCGCCGAAAATGGAGCTCACCTCCCCTCCTTCAAACTTGTCATAGGTGACGATTTTCTCCACGCCGCCGAAAACCGCTGTGGCACTGAACCAGTGGTGCGAGTGGGTGTTCTGCGGTCGCTCTTTATGCCTGAGCAAAATCGAGATTCCGATGAGGATCAGGATGAGGGGCCAAAAGCTCCAGATTATTCCCCAATCCAGAATGTGCAAATAGGCCAACAAAAAGGCGCATCCGATGCAAAGAAAAACGTAAGCCGATGCTCGCTCCTCCTGTCTTCCTGTTCTCAGTTTCGCGACTCCAATGGCGATAAGAATAACCGGCCAAAACCGCCAAACATCCCCAATATCCAGCAATCCGAAATTGTCGAGAAGAAACAGGCAGCCGATTCCGATCAAAACAAGCGCAATCCAGGGTGGTTGCTTGCCGGAACAGGAGCAATCGCATCTCTTCCGTTTCATTTTCTTTCCTTTAGCTCTCTCTACGGCAACAGCGACTGAAGAAGGCGCGCCAACTCATGCAAAATACTCTGCAACATGCGGCCGATATCGTTTCCCTCGAATCGAGCCAGCAGATCCGCTTCAAACAGAGTCAAGACGAAGACCGCCAAAACAAGAACCGCCGCAATCAGAATATCAATATTTCTTGAAATAAACGACGAAATCATGACTTTCCTTCTTCCCATTCTTTCACCAGAGTTGATTTGCTCAACGTACGCCTGAATCTACGGCGAGGATGAAAGACTTGCCACCAGAATTCGGTAAAGTGAAGCAGGAAGTCGGTAAACGACCGAATATAGAGTGTGGCTCCGGGGAAAGTCAAGAAGTTTTTTACCGGAACGGTTGGCAGAAGGCTTCACGACCAGGGCGGCCGTGCGATCTCCGGGCGTACCAAAAGAAACGTTTTCGTGCAAGAATCAGAGAGCACGCCATGGGTAAACACTTAAAAAAATGGCCACGGATTTACACTGATAAAACACGGATTTTGTCAATCATGAACATCCTTCATGTCCAAATCAGTGTGTATCCGTGGCCAAACATTCTCAAAACTTTGCCAATAAAACAAAGTCTGCTTGCTCAGAATACGCCAAAGTCTTCAACGAAGTATTAGTTCGTGCCTTCGGATTTCGTTGCCTCGATATGCAGACTGATCTCGACTTCATTGCCGACGACCAGCCCGCCATTATCCAGCGTGCGGTTCCATTTGACGTTGAAATCCTGGCGATTGATGGTCAGAGTTGCCTCGGCGCCAAATCGCTTGCTTCCCATCGCCTCGATAAAGCCGTTGAAGTTGAACGGGAAAGAAACCTCTTTTGTGACATCCTTGATGGTTAACGTGCCAATCATGACGTACCCATCTTCCGCCTTCTCAATCCTGGTGCTCTTGAACCTGATTTCCGGGTAATTCTCAACATCAAAGAAATCCGCGCTTTTCAAATGGCCATCGCGTTTTTCATCGTCTGTGTCGATACTCGCGGTTTTGATCGCCACATCGACCGTCGACCTGGTGAGGTCGTTTTCATCCACCTCGAAGGTGCCGATCACATGATGAAACCTGCCCGTGGTTTTGCTGATCACCAGGTGCTTGACAGAAAACGAAGCCGAAGAATGCGCACCATCGAGCTGATACTTTTCCCCGCCAAGAACGAAACCGGCCATCAAAAGACAAAAGAACACACTTAAAACAACTGCTTTTTTGTAACCCATATTAAAACCTCCTTGAAGTTTTTTGTTTAGTTGAATATGAAACTCAATGCGAAACAATCAAATGCGCACAACACTGTAAGAAATTGATTTATTCCAAAAAAATCAACCAGCCTGAATGATTCCTGGATCTCATTTTCCAGGCGCTTGTCTGGTTCCAACGCTCTGCGTCCTTTCACTTGACGCAGAGCGTCAAATACTGGTTTCCCCGCGGAGCGTGGGAACCAGAGCCAGAGCCAAGCCGCGGCCACCCACAAGGGGTGGCAGCTACCAGCGACGAATCAACCAGGTCATCGCCGGAATTGATTTGCCGGAACTTTTGCCCTCTGCCAGCGGTAAGGCCAACGGTAATGGAAACGGTAAGAAACCTCCAAAGGAACTTGCTTAATGCACCGCTACAAGCTCGATGACATCGATATCAAAATCCTGAGTATGCTGCAAGAAGGAGGGCGCACCAAGCGCAACGAAATTGCGGAAAACGTCAAGCTGTCTATTCCATCGGTGAGCGAGCGTCTGCGCAAGCTGGAGGAGTTCGGCATCATTCGCAGCTACAACGCCGTCATCGAGCCCGCAAAAGTGGGGTTGCAGGTGATGGCCTTTATTTTTCTGACGGTGGAATCTTCCAAGTACTACCCGGGGATCATCAAAAACGCCCAGGCCAACGACGAGATATTGGAATGCCATGCCATTACCGGCGAGGGCTCGCACCTGCTAAAAGTTCACACAGAAACAACCGCGACGCTTGAAAAGTTGCTATCACGGATTCAAGCCTGGCCCGGAGTCAAAAACACACATACCGATATTGTGCTGTCGAGCGGCAAGGAGACGACGGTACTGCCGTTGAAACAAGCGCGAAAACGGGAATGAGCTGCTGCAAGGCAAGTCAAGCTGTCAGCTTGCGAACGGAAATGTTTGCGCTCCCCTCTGCTCACTTGACCATCAGCATTTTACCCTGAAACATCTTACCCGAGGCGAACCTCACCCTGTAGATGTAGACCCCGGAGGCGACCCGTGTGCCAGACTGGTCACGGCCATCCCAGGTGAAGAGCAAGCGGCCCGGCTCGATAACTCCCGTGTATAAAGTCTTGACTTTTTGTCCTAACAGGTTGTAGACCTGCAGCGTAAGTTGCGCACGTTGCGGTACCGAAACCGGGATGGTCGTGGTGGGGTTGAATGGATTGGGATAGTTGCTTTCCACGATGAAGCGGGTGGGTACAACGGCTCTGAGCACGTCCTGAACATGCTTCCGCTTTCCCACGACAATCTTGAAGGTGCTGATATCCGCGCGGGCTGTAAACCCATAACTTGAAGTCGTGCGCAAGTCTTCGGCGCGGCCGGTCTCCATTTCGACGAGATAGATGTCGTACTCAGGGGCCACCCGTTGCAAACCTGAAAAAGCCAACGTCCCGCGTACTCCTTTCGCGGCTTGCAGGCGAAACGGCCACGACTCCAGATCGACGATCTCCGGTCGAATGTCTGAGGCGAATTCGCTGTGATCGGAATGCCAGTCCGCCCGGTCAAAATAGAGGCGGGAACCGGCGGAAATCGCACGGGGCTTGAAATGGTCCAGGGGGTCCAGACCGGGGCGCGCATCCCGGGCCACGCCAAACACGATGGTCTCCCTCTGAGTTTTGCCGCTGCTCAGAGAAATCTTGCCGCGCCAGGTCGTGTCCGCGCCAGCCGCCACTGATTGGGCGGATGCAAAGGTGAGGCGATATGGGATGCGCAGCACAGCCAGGTCCTCACGGTTGAAGAAGTAGTATCCCGTGTTAGGAACCAGCTCCGTCGCCTGGTTGAAAACGCCATCAAATGACCAAATTGGCTCGGAGACGCCATTGACAGCCTGGACACGGAGCCACTCGACCGTGGTGTCAAACGGGCTGGTAATCAAGTTGAAGCCGGGATGAAGTGGAATTTCGACTTCATTGGCGGCAGTGAGCGGCGCCGACGACGCGTCGAGGTTGATGTGCCATGGGCCGTTGTTGATGACCCAGAACGCCCGGCCGGCAGCTAACCGGAAATTGTCTGAGCCGTCAAACGCGACAAAATAGTCCCTCGGCTTGCCATTATCCCAGAACACTTGCCAGGCATCGTCTTGCTCGCCGCTGAAAAGCGCATCGATGAGACGGTTGTCCGCGCCAGGCAATCCCCACATGCGGTATTCCTGGCTGTCAAACGCCTTTGCACCCTCCCGCCTGGCATAAGAGACCGAGGTACTGACGTGAAAGATGCCGGGGTACTGCGCGACCTCGACCGAAAAAGCCGTGGAATCCGTTCCTCCTTTCGGATCTGTTGCCCGTACCTTGACCACGGCGCTTCCTTCCGACAGCGGAATGACCGTCAACATCGGATCACTGACAGTCGCGAAGGCAACTGTTTCATCGGTGCTAACTGCTTGATAGGACAGAGTTTCCTCGTCGGGGTCGCTGAACACGACATCCAGATCGAGCTGGAAATTGTGCCCGCCGATAAATATCATGGCGTCAGCAACCGGTTGCTCGAGTACCGGCGGCCGGTTCAACCGCTCAACTGTGACCGCAAAAATGTGGTCCACGGCAGGATTCACGTTGTCACTGGCCGTCAGATGGACTGTGACATCCCCTGGTGAGACAGGCGAAACGGTCAGGATGCTACCGGTGACCTGGGGTGAAGCGATGGACTCGTTTGAACTGCTGGCCGTGAACGTGAGATCATCCTGCTCGGGGTCGGAAAAGACGTCCAGCAGATCCGTCACGAAATCCGGCCCATCCACAACCAGGGTCGTGTGAGAGATGGGATTTCGAACAGCCGGTGGCTGGTTCGTGGTCACGGTTACCGTGAACGTCAGGGCCACCTCGGGATTGATTTTGTCGCTGGCGGTCACGGTAACGGTCGACCGCCCTGGTGCTTGTGGCATAGTCTGCAGGATCACACCTGAGAGCGCTACGGCAACGATATTCGTGTCAACGGAGGTCGCCCCAAAGACAAGCTCATCAGCCTCCGGATCCTGAAAAACCGCAGCAAGGTCAAACTCGGCCACGGGCCCTCCCAGGCTGAGGGTCGTGTCCGGAATGGGATGGGTGACTTCCGGTGAACGGTTCGCCAGCGTAACCGTCACTCGAAACGTGTCGGAAACCTCCGGATGGGTGGCATCGCGAGCGCGAACTGTAATATCCGAGATCCCCACTGAAATCGTCATCAGGCTCAGCTTGCTGCCCTCGACCGCCGCCTGAACCACGTCCTCATTCGAGCTGGTTGCTGAGAATTCCACATCATCCCCATCCGGATCGAAGAAAAAATCATGCAGATCCATCTCGAAAGCCAGACCTGAAAGCACCAGCGTGGTGTCCGGAATGGGATGGGTGACTTCCGGTGAACGGTTCGCCAGCGTAACCGTCA
>JBHHXT010000192.1:0-9650 GCA_046757165.1 bacterium
CTGTCCGCCACTGTGTCACAGCCTTCATCCAGAAAGAGCTCAAACGAGACAATCGCCCCTTTGCTCGTCCAGCACACTTCGTTTGACAAGCCCGGGGTGAACTCTGGTTCATCTTGCATCATGACCTCAGGTGGCGGATGAAAGGGGACTGAACAAGTGGTCCCCTCAGTTTGAATGTTTCTCAACGAATCAGCCGGTTGTACCTGATAGTCAAACTGCGTCTCGTCAGCCGCCTGCGGACTATCGATATAGGTCGTCATCCCGGCTGCAACAGAATCGATTGGCACACCATTGCGAAGAATGAAATATTGGGCCAACCCAACCCCATTGTCACTGGAGGCGGGCCACTCGAGCTCGACAGTGCTCAAGACCTGATCGCAGTTTAAGCTGTCGATTGGAGCAGGTGGTGTGGTGTCAATGTTGATCTGGGCCTGCGCTGGCGCATCAGCCGCCGGCCGTCCGCCGTTGCCGGCCAGCTCGAAGTTCGGAAAGCAGCTCTCGGGCGTGTGCGTGGCGTCCACCCCTTCGATTCGAAATTGATAGAAACCATCCGCAAGTGTGCGAGGGAAGGAAACGCGGACCGTGGTATCGCAGACAAAGCCTGAATCGGTGCGGTCACTTTCGGTGCAGACAATGATCGAGTCTGCCGGAGCGCCCCAATCGCTCGCCAGGGCACCCGTACGCTGATAAAGGAAGACCTTCCAGATTCCTGCGCTATCTGATAGATCCGCCTCCACCTGAATGGTACTCTGTCTTGACCAGCCGGGCACAGGAGTTTGAGTTAGTTGGGGAATTCCAGGATTTGAAACCAGCGGCATCTGGTTATCGTGTGTCGTCTGAACACTATTGCTGGGTGGGCTTTCATAAATGTCACCCGTGTCATGGTCTTTGACCATCAGAGTCACGTAGTACCTGTAGGTCAACCCGTGTCCCGAGGGAATGTCTCGATCGTCGAAATTGACGCTGACGTTTACGGTGTCTCCGAGGCTGTCTTTGACATCCTTCGGTGCAAAGGGGGTGATAGAATCCCCATCCACAAAAACATGCACCAGAGGCGCGACGAAATCGAGAGTGTCGATGGGGATGGTGCTTCTAGGGGGAAGAACGACGCAGAGCGTATCGCCGCCCACGCCTTGTGTAAAGGCTGGCTTCTCGAGCAGGAATGGTGGTGGGATCGAGGTGTCACGCTCAGCGGCTGCTAAATTTTCAAATCTCAGCACGCCGCTGGCGGTCGCCTGTTGCGCCAGCAGGCTTTGACAACAAAGGCCCACAATGAAAAATGCGGCACAGACGTTCTTAACCGTAAGAGTCTCCAAACTCACCCCTCCAAGTGTTTTGGAATTCCCAGCGCGGCCGAGCCGCCTCTGGCGCCGTACCCTCTCATTTTTCTTTATTCTTGCACGCAATGAGAAAGTACAGCAATAAACGCTGCACGGAGCAGCTTCGACTTACTTCAAGAACACCAATTTTCGAGTTGCGACAAATTCCTCCGTTTGCAGGCGGTAGTAGTAAAGTCCACTTCCACTCAATGTGCCGGCATCACTTCTGCCGTCCCACACGACGGCATAGCGGCCGGGCTGTTTGAGCTCATTCACCAAAGTTCTTATCTTCTGCCCCCTGATATTGAATATATCTATCCTGACATGAATGCCGTTCACCTTGGACCTGGGGATGGCATACTGCACCGTGGTGGTCGGGTTGAACGGATTCGGATAATTCTGTGACAGGCCAAACTTCTCCGGCAAGAGCTCAGTGGCGTTGGCATCGACAGAGGTGGCGGGATCCTGAGCTTGTGTTCTAAATGTGTCTGACCAGGCGCTCTCAAAGGTGAGAATTCGAGCCTTGATGCGCCAGAAGAGGCGACTCACATCAAAAGATCCTTCGATGGTATAACACGTATCTGGCGTCGTTGATGAACGCTCGCTCAATGGTCGGGCCGCACCCCAAAAAACCGGATCGTTTGTCACCTCGACCACGTAGCGCACCTCCTCATCGTCAAAACTATGGTCGGATTTGCTCCAACAGATCGTTCTTGCGGCTGTGTCGATGACGCTCACTCCAGGCGGAAGAATAACGTTCGCGAAGCCACACCTGTCATTCATCTCATCCTGAACATTGTTCGTGTTGTCAACGGGCTGCACTTTCCAACTTCTCGACTGCACGGCAGAGGCGGGGACCCCCACATCCACATGGGCGGTATCCACCACAATTATCGTATCTCTGACCGTCGTCTCCCCGGCCGTATCTTGCTGCGCGATAATCAGTTGATAGTGACTGATACCGCAGGCGTCTCCCGAGGCCGGCCAACTCAGATGCACATCCACGCCATTCCCGTTCGCGTTCAGCGGCGTGATAATTGAATCAATCTCGCAGCCGACAGCGGTCGGTTTGCGCTCATCATAATTTCCCGGCGTCGTCCGAAGCTCTTTGTACGCTGTAGACCAGGGGGACCTGTGGCCAAACCCGTCGATGCCGCGAAGGCGCGCAAACAATTTGTTGTTGTGTAGATTTGCGGCATCATAGTGCTGCGACTTCTTGAATTCCGGGAAGACTCCGACGGTAAAGGTGGTGTCAAACGGCTCGAAGGCAAACGTTGAATCGACGCTAATCTGTACTTGAACGCTGTCAGCTCCAAAAGTGTCTGCAATATCACAGGTATCTGCATCTAACCAGCAATAACGGAGGGTCACCCTATCCCTGAAACAAGTCGGGCCAAAATCCATGACCTTTGGTGTAAACAGCCACGGCGGTTTGAAGCTCACCTCGTGAAAGATGGGCGTGGAAGATTGACCAAGCGTATCGTGAGCAACGACGGTGATTTGATAGATCTTCGACGTGTCCAAACCGCAAACGCGTACGGTGTCAGCTTCTCGAGGCAGGATTCGCGCGCCCGAATCGCTCTCAGCAGCCCATTCAACCCGAAAGCTGTCAACTCGCTTCCCTCCATAATCAGGCCAGGAGAGGAACACGCATCCGGTGGAGGCGTCCGGCGGCACCGGCAGCGCCTGGCTGTCAAACTCGACCGTAACCACCGGGTTATCAAGCGGTACCGAAACTGGCCTGGACCAGGCGCTCATGACCCGACTGTTACCCCCGCATTTCCCTAAATCATCGGTGATGACTTCTTTGACGAAAAAGATGTAGACGTGCATCGACTCTAAAGGCACCTCTTTTAAGCATAGCTGGTTGAAGACGCTGTCGAGCAAGAATGGCTCGGCTGTAATGCTGTCCTGGTAGATTTTCACAATAGCGTTGAAATTGTCAGCTTCCTCTATTCGCGGCGAAGGCCTGGTCCAACATACCGTTATGTTTGTGCTCCCGGTGTCAAACCGTGTCGTATCAAACCCCGGCGGCCGATTCGAATACTGCAACACAACCGGATTGTTCTCCGAAGGCCTGCCAAAACAATCCACTGCTTTGACCATGATGTTATTACACTCATAGGCGACCAGATTGTCTCGCTCGAAGTCGAAAACCCAGTGGGTGGTGTCAACGGTAGCGCTGGGCGTATCGGGCATGGTCTGCCCTTGCGGCCACCTGAATATCTGATATTCCCGAATGATGTCTGGGGTCGGATGTGTCCACCAGAGCAAAATATTGCCCGTGGGCAGCGTATCGTGCCGCGCGATCAGGCTGTCCGGCGGTTGCGGCGCGCTCGTCTGTTTCAGAACGGTGGTATCTGAGCAGGTGGAGACGATGTTGTCGTACTCGGCGCGCAGCGTGATGGTGTAGAGGCCATCGCCGCAGGTCAAGGGAACGGGATAGAGGTCGAGGGCAGTGTTTGTAAACTCTTCCAGCCCGCTACACGGTTGACCGTCTATCTTGGGACCCTCCACCGTAAAGATGTACTTTCTAACCCCGGTGCTGTCGCCGTCAAGCCTGAATGTCGCCGTATCTGCGTCAATGGCAGAGAGGCCGGGAACACAGAATTGCGCCTGTTCGGTTTGTAAGGCCAATTGCGGCGAGATCGGGGCGCGCTTTGAAACAACCTCGAGGTCTGCGATTTCTTTCTTGTGTCCCAGGAAATCTCTGGCGCGGACTTTGTAGAACACTACGGTGCTTTCGTCGAACCCTCGCAGGGTATCGGAAAAGGTCGTATCGCTGCCAGCCACCGAATCGATGAGCGTGAAGGACGCTTCTTCTGCCGTTCTTCTCCAGATCTGGTAGACTTCCACGCCCGTGCCGCCATGGTCTTTGGCCTTTTCCCAGGAGAGCGTCATGATGGCGTGTTTGCAGTCTGGCACCGAGGCCCGGCACTGGAGATTGCCCACCGCGCCCGGCGCAAGGGTGTCCTGAATCGCAGAAACCGTGTCGGACCAGGCACTGACATTGCCGTGAAAATCTTTGGCCTGCACGCGGTAGTAGTACCGGGCTCCATCGACAAAGTCGAGTGGAAACCCGTCAGGCAGCAGCTCAAAGGTATGACAGAAGGGGGGCTGCAATTGGTCCACCCCGAGCCAGCCGGTATCGAAGAAACGAACGTCCTCATCTCCGGGCTTGTGGTCATCAAAAAACTTCAGCGAGTCCCGCACCGCCTGGAATCTCAACGAGTCCGTGCCCCGGAAGTCATTGCAGGTGTCGTTTTCGGTGGGATCCATGATGCAAACCTGGTTCTCGATCCCACGGCCGAACTTTTCACCATCGCTTTCCCTCTCATAGACGAACCAGGTCAAGCTGTCCGGCCGGCATTCCGCCTTTGGATCCACAATGATAAGACTCGACTCCCGGCCCGTCGCGCGATTGCCGGCAGCATCGAAGGTATCGACGCGATAACGAAATTTGCTTCTGCCCAGATTCTCGTTTTTCGAAAGCGGATCCGTAAATCGAACCAGGCCATCGGTGGCATAGGGCAGCACCTGATCGAGCGGCTGGATGAAGACCGCATACATCACCGTGGACCGTTTCAGAACAGAGCCCGGGGCAAAATTTCCGCCCAGGGTATCCTTGCCAGCTTCCCGCACGCCCGCATGTATTTTCAGCCTGCCCTTATTGGGATGGGATTCTGTTGCCAAACGGAATTTGGTTTGCTCGAAGTCGTCCAGCCAGTCTGGCGGCGTGCTCAACCTGTCGTACGCCACAAAGAGACTGCACCGGGTCGCCAGGGTAAATTGGAGAAAACTGCCAGACTCGTTCCATCGGTCCCGCATGGCTGTCTTCAGCAGCACGGTGCCGCGCAGGATGCGCGGCAGGCCGAGAAGCTTGATGGTGGTATCGGCGTAGATGGAGCTGTTTTCTTGCGCCACTTCGGGAAAATAGTTCAGGGGCGTGATGTCCGTAACAGGAAAGAACGGCAACACCGCAACGGTGTCAACGTTTGCCGTTCCTTCTTCCCGGCGCGTGACAACATATTTGTCCACAAAACCGATTCTGTCCTGTACATTGAACCAGCGAAGGGTGACGTTGGACTCGGGATCGGTAAAGAAATCGTGAACGGCTGCCGGTTCGGGACGGAGATCATCCTGAGTGGAGAACTCGGGGTCCGAGAAAAACTTGACCGTCTCGCCCTCGCTGCCGGTGGCTATCGTTTCTACAACATATTTATACCGCACGCCATTGTTCAAGCCGGACCGTCCGTCACAGATGGCCTGGGAAGCGGCGGCAAAGAAGGGCGCTGCGGGATTCAACTCATCGCCGTCATCGGGACTCACGTGCAGAAACTGGTCGTGAGCCGCGCACCCCACCCAGCAAACGTCATTCTCGTCACTGCGGGTGAAGGGAGGCTCCGGATTGATCCTGGGAAAAATGCTGACCGTGACGCCTTGAGTCTTGCTAAAGGTGGCGGCGTCAGGGGTCAGGAATTCTGCTTCAACGATAAAGGCGTGCGAACCGCAATCCCGGGCATCGGGCCTGATGATGAGCGTACGCTTCAATTCACAGGGTTCGCCACAGACAATGGTGGTGTCCTGCCATGCGGTATCCCCCCTGGCAGACACAAAGGAGAGACGTTGCTCAGGAGCGATTTTCAAACTCAAAGTGCCGGGACCTTCAGCAGTGGCTTTCAATTTCAAGCTGATAACCTCCCCTGCTTTGATTCGCTCGTTAGTATTTCCGCTTAGCTTGAAGCTGATCAGGGGTCCAGAACCCTGGCCATACAGACTCGGACTGAACAAACAAAACGTCAATGCGAGCAGAGCAATTGTAGAACGTTCATTCATGTTAGATCCCCCCGCAGGCTCGAAAAAGTTAACTCCCGCTGCGGAATCGGCGCGGAATTTCAGACCGAAAAGCCTGAAATTCCGCGCCCCGCATTGAGCCAGCATAAAGCAAGAAAAACTTACAAAAGGTTCATTAGATAAAAAGGAAAAGATTTTCGAGGTTCAACATTTCCAAACCCTGAAAACAATTCGTCACAAGTTAACCACGCTATCGGGCCAATCCTTGATTCAGACGCTGGAAAAACTCAACCTTCGCTACTAAGTCCACACCCTTATGAACTTAGTCCACAGGTGCACGTCACAGGTGAGGTTAGGGGGAGACGCCTTAATGCATCTAGCACGACATTAAGCCTATTACGCGAAGATAGCAATTTCTTCTTCTTTTGTCAAGGAAAAAATTAACTTGTTGTGATAAATAGTGATTTGCCGGGTGCACCAGCCGCGTTTTTTGCGGACGCAAGGGGATGGCGTCCGTCGTCGGGTCCGGGTGGGGGCATTCACTCGAGCAGGTCAAATAAGCGGCTGTATTTGACCACAAAACTGCGAAAGCGAGAGCCAAACCCGCCGTTGATTTTTTCCTGCGTCTCGCGGTAGGCCACAAAAAGACCGGTGTTGGCGGCCTGGAGCCAGCCGAAACGAAGATTCGTGGACCAGAGGTCGTCCCGGTCGTTGTATTGCAGCAGGCCTTGCAGAAAGAGTCTGGGTGTGAACGAGTATGATAAGCGCGCTCTGAACAGATTGGTGACGAAACTGCCGGCGGGCAGATCGATGTTGTTGTGATCCACGCTGAACTCAGTATTTTAGGTTTCACCGATTCGAAATCTGAACGACGGCTGCACGCTGAGTCGATGGCCGCCAAGGAAACAACCTACGGTAACGTTGAGCCGAAAGCTCCACCAGGCGCCACGGTTGGTGAAGAACCGGAATGCTGCTTCGGCATGGTCATACGTGCCCCGCGGAACAACAATGTGCGGGAAAATTTCAAAGCCATCGATCTCGTCTTCCTCGTCTTCATCCCGCACGCCTTCGCGCGTGAAGTTGATGCCGGTGTGCACTTCGTAGCCGTTTTTCCATTCCCAGTGCGAGTCGATATGCCAGAAACCGGTCTCCTGAAACCCATCAAAGTTCCAGAAGGCGCGGTAGGAGGTATGCGGACGAATCTCGAGCAAACCGAGCAAATGGTGCGGCCGGTAGCGATGGAAAATGCCGAGCTGAATGTTGCGAAAGCCGGTCCGGCGCAGGAACCCTACTTCCGGGTTGAACGCCTCCCCGACCTGGGTGACTCCGGCATTCAACGACCACGCGGCAGAGTTGTAGGTGGCGCGCAAATTGAAGGCGTATTCATCCCCCTGGCGGCCGGGCGAAAAAGTCCGGGCCGCATACCCGGAAAGCTATCCGAAGCGGCCGATTCCCCAGCGGCCATCGACGCCGAGGGTGCGGTTGTAGTCGTGCTCCGGCGCAAATTCGCCGAAACCTTGCCGGTTGAGAAAAATGGCTCCCACGGCCGAGCGGTTAGGCAGCTCCTTACTGAGACGGGCCACCGCGAAGTTGTTCGCTTGAACCCGCGTAGTGTCGCCGTCATCCGGCTCGACAAACTCGACGGCTTCAGTTTGCATGGTGAGCAGGCCGAGATTGAACCCGGCCGCTTTTCCCGAAAGCCGGCCACCGGCGATGATCGGCACCTCCTGCCCGCCAGCAATGCCGATCCGTCTACTGAAAAAAAGCTCGACTTCTTGTGGCGTGCCGACAGAAAAGAAGCCGGCGTTCTCCAGGAAGAACGGCCGCTTCTCCGGAAAAAACAGGCTGAACCGGTCGAGATTGATTTGCTGCTCGTCGACTTCCACTTGTGCGAAATCGGTGTTGAAACTCGCGTCCAAAGTCAGCCCGGGGGTGACGCTGTATTTGACGTCGAAGCCGGCCTCGCCGGCCCACCCGGCATCGAGATGGTGCTCAAAATCGCGAGTGACTTCACCAAGCGAGTAGGGCGTGAACTTCAGGTCTTTTTGTTGAACATTCTCCAGGCCAAGCAGCGTACCGGCCAGGGAGACTTTGTTGAGGTTGAACTGCCGGGGCAAAGGCGCCCAGTAGGCGGTTTCGTTACGACGCCGGATGTTGCGTTGAAAATCGAAAAGGGATGGCAAACTCCGCGCTCCAGCCGGCATCTGAAATTCGAGTCTGGACCTGCCAGGAACCATCCCAGTTCAAGTTGAACCCACCCGCGCCCCGGCGGCTGAACCGCGGTCCCTCCCCTTCGTTGGTGACCTGGGCGTCATATTCGATGCCAGCGGGATTGGTCGCGAACAAAAAACCGTTCTGGTCATCGTCAAATGTGTCCAGGATAATCTGGAAGGAGTCGCTCTGGTTCAGCGGAGAATCTCGCCGACTGTCCGCGACCACGATCCCTTCGGGCTCCCGGTCATAACAGATGACACCGACATAGAGCGTGGTCGCGGTGTACAGGATACCAACCCGGGTTTTTTCGGAGGCCGGCACGCCTGCTAACGGGGTGGTCTGCCAGAAGCCGCTCGTGGGTTTCGCAGCCTGCCAGGCCGCATCGTTCACCACCTCGCCGTCCAGCGTAGGAGGGGTCTCGACGTGGGTGGCATACGCGATACGGGCCGTGGTGCCCGACGTGTCGTTGCTCGAATCATCTGCAGCCATCTGTGCCTGACTCGCGCTCACATTCAAGAGCAGAAAAAACAAAATAAACTGGCGCACGGCAAGCTTGATTGAGCGCAACATTCCTTCCTTACGGGTGTTAATGGATGAGAGCCTCTGCGACAACTGGCATCTCTTGCATACTCTTAGGAAACGCCCAGCAAGAAACCCGTTTCTTACATTTAAAACGACGAATCCGTCGTCAACGCTTTTTGCGGAGCCGCTCCCTACGACAAACCTGCAAGATTGTGTTCTTTCGTGTCAATTCGTGTAAATCCGTGGCCGAATCGATTCTTGTGTTGCGGCTCGGTCGCGCTAAGTACTCTGTCGTGAATGATTCCGCCAGCGGGCCTCAGGAGCCGCTGCGTTCTTGCCAGAGCTTTCGCAGCCTTTCGACGCGACTGCGGTTCACCCCCAAATCCCAGACACCAACACGAGAAGCGGACCGGACATGGATGAGTTTCTTTGTGTCATCAAAAAGAAACTCCACGTCATCGACAAACCCAAAGATCGCGATGGTAAACTCCGCGTGCAGATACGTTTCGGTGTCCTCGACTATCTTGACATGAGATTGCTCTTGCAGGAGGGCTCGCAGCACGCGTCGTGCTTGTTCACTCGATGTCTGATAGAAAAATGGGGCAACCGCATGCTTCGGGTCCGTGGCTTGACTGGAAACGCAATTCGGAGAGTCCGGACAGGCTGCCAGCATGCCGTTCTGCACGCCCGGCTTTTCAGGTGTTGCTCCATGGCAGCTCAGCAAAACAGAAAGAAGAAGGACTACCGCACCGGTTCGGTGACCTCGAGGCATGGGGTGACTCCTAATCAAGTATTCATATA
>JBHHXT010000193.1:0-9628 GCA_046757165.1 bacterium
GCAACGCTGAAGCGTCGCACTCCGAGGGGAGTGAAATGCTTCAGCATTTCAACAACGCTAAAGCGTCGCACTCCGAAACCTGATGAATTATCCAGTTTAGAATACCTTGGCTTCGTTTTTCAATTTATCGACTAACTTCGTTGCCACTTCTTTCGCTTCGCCCTCGAAGATTTGTGTTTGTTTGGTCTTTTGGGGAACATAGATTTGATGGAAGTTCAAACTGCTTGCGCTGTCATCGACATCGCTTTCCGAAAGTCCGAGATCGCTCAATGTCAACGCCCTGATTTCCTTCTTCTTGGCCATCATGATCCCTTTGATGGTGGCGTAGCGAATCTGGTTGATGCCCGACTGGATGGTTAGCAGCGCCGGCAGGGGCAGCTCCACCGATTGGAACCACCCGCTCTCGAGCTCACGCTTGACCTTGATGTCCTGGTCCTGTTTCTGGATTTCCATGACGATGGTCGCGTGCGGGACGTCGAGATACTCGGCCAGAATCACGCCCATCTGGCCAAAGCCGGAATCGTCGCTCTGCAACCCGGTCAAGATCAGGTCGGCTCCTTCCGGTTTGATGGCAGCGGCCAGAAGCTTTGCATTGATGAATGGATCCAGAGTGGTAAAGTTTTCGTTGTTAATGTGCAACGCCCGGTCGGCCCCTTTCGCCAGGCCCTGCTTGATCGCCTCCTGCACCCGCGCCGGTCCCATGCTCAGCAGCACCACTTCACCGCCGTGCTCTTCCTTCAGGCGCAGCGCGGTCTCGAGCGCATAGTGGTCGCTTTCGTTGATCTCATAGTTGAGCTCACCTTCGTGTACCCATTTGCCATCATCAGTGATCTTGAGCAAGGAATCCTGGACAGGCACTTGCTTCATGCAAACGATGATTTTCACGGTTGTCTCCTTCTCGCTGATTCATAAATAGGCGCTCAGCGCTAGCTTTTGAACGCGTTTGGCCGTCTCCACAATTTGAATACACAATCTAAAAACTTGCGCATCTTAAACAACCTTTTTCAGCCGATCAAATCAAAATTGCAGCCGTTGGTCTCATAGGTGCTTTCCGCGATCTGTTTGCGCCACGGGTCGATGTTCTGATCGATTTGGCGGCTGTTGCGACGAATGCGTCTCCAGGCATCCTCACAGAATGTCTTGCACAAGGTGAGCTCCCTTTGAACCCTGGCCTCGCCGTGTTCCTTGAGCAGGGAATCGATGCGCGCCAGCATGGAGACCATGGCGAACAAATCGATGGCCATATCCGCGATCCGGTGCAGAACAAACTCCTGATGGATGATGTCTTTACGATATTTCGTCAGGACTTTTTCAACGGCCAGGTGGAGTTCTTTCGCGTACTCTTCGAATCGACTCGTCTCGTTCTTGAGCGCTTCGTGCACGCCCTCGAGCCGGTTGGTTGACACGTGCTCTTTGATCTTGCTGAGGGCAAAGTCCGTGAGAATGCCCATCTCACCGAGCGGATTTTGAAGGGCCTTCCCGACTCTTTTCAAATACTCGACGTGGTCTTGCATGCCGGCCAGCGCGATAAAGGCACGCATGACTTCGTTGGTGCCCTCGAAAATCAAGTTGATGCGTGCGTCGCGCAACGCCCGTTCATAGGGATATTCTTTGCTGTACCCGATGCCGCCGGCGATTTGCATGGCCTCGTTGGCCGCCCGCCACACGGCTTCTGAAGCATACACCTTGCAAATGGCCGACTCGATCGAATAATCGGTGTCCCCCCGGTCGATGAGTCCCGTGGTCAAGTAAACCATGCTTTCTACGGCAAAAGCATCGACAACCATTGCGCTGATTTTCTCCTGGATCATCTCGAAGTGAGCGATGGGAGTGTTGAACTGCTTGCGATTCTTGGCGTAATCGACACTCAAGGCGACCAGTCGCTTGATACCGCCGAGACAGCCAGCGGCCAGGCCCAACCGGCCGGAGTTTAGCACTTCCATCGCGACTTTGAAGCCCTTGCCAACCGGCCCGATGACGTTCTCGCACGGAACTTTGACATTGTCAAAGGTGATTTCAGTGGTAGAAGAGCCGTGAATCCCGAGCTTTTCTTCTTCTTTACCGGAGGAAAACCCCTCCATGTCGCGCGTGACAGCGTAAGCCGTAATCTTCTTTTCCCCGTTCTCCCCCACAGGCGTTTTGGCGAACACCGTAAAGAAATTGGCCAGGCCACCATTGGTAATCCAGATCTTGTTGCCGTTCAAAATGTAATGGCCGTTTTCTTTGTCTTCCACCGCCAGTGACTGGATGCCGGCCGCATCCGAACCGGCGCCCGGCTCCGTAAGCGCGAATGCTGCCAGCCATTCTCCGCTGGCCAATTTGGGCAAAAATTTCTTCTTTTGCGCCTCAGTTCCGTGCAGCAGTAACCCCTTCAAGCCGATGGACTGATGCCCACCGAGGGTCACGGCCAACGAGCCGTCGATGCCTGACACCTCCTCGAAAACTCGATTGTATGCGGTCGCAGAAAAGCCGTAGCCGCCGTATTCCTCAGGAATGCTCATGCCGAACAAGCCCAACTCCGCAAGCCCTGCGATCACTTCTGTCGGAATATGCCCGCTGCGGTCGATTTCTGCGGCGTCAATATTATCTTTGGCGAACTGGCGCAAACTATCCAGAATCATCTTCAGGCTTTCCTTTTCCTCCGCATCCATCCTGGGATAGGGGAAGAGAAGACCTTGTTCGATACTCCCCGCAAAAAGCGCGCGGGAGAAACTCTTGTTTTGTCGTCCATTTTTTGACATGTGAAACTCCTTGACTTACAGCTTGTTCATTATTGCTTCAGGCTGTCACGAATGCGCCCAAAGAGATGTCATTGCGAGCGCTTTTTGCGAAGCAATCTCCATTGTTGAGCAGGGAGATTGCCACGTCCCGTTGAAAAGCACGGGACTCGCAATGACATTCCGCTACTTTGTGGACATCCCCGTCATGACTCATCGATTTGGTTGTTCTTCCTCATAGAAGGTTCCATTCTTTGCGGCCTTCGCAACCAGGAGCTTGGGCGGCGCAAACCGCTCCCCGTACAATCTCGCCAGCTCATTCATGGTCTCCTGGCATTTCTGCAACCCCAGGAGGTCGGCATAACGCAGCAGCCCACCCCGAAACGGCGGAAACCCGGTACCGAAGATCAGGCCTGCATCGACGTCGCGCGGCCGGCGCACAATCTTCTCTTCCACACACAGCGCCGCTTCCTTCAGCATGATGAAAACCAGCCGGTTCTGAATGTCCTCCCTGGAGAACTTGTTGGAGCGGTTCTGGTGGCCGATCAACTTATAGACTTGCGGATCGACTTTCTTTTGTTTCCCTTCATAAAGGTAAAAGCCTTTGCCCGCTTTCTTGCCAAAGCGTCCGTCCTGGTACAAGATCTCAATCACTTTCGATGGCGCCGCCGCGCGGTCTTTGAAAGCCTGCTGCAGAATCTGCGCAACTTTGTAGCCCACGTCAATGCCGACCTCGTCCATCAAACGCAGCGGCCCCATGGGCATGCCGAAATCCACCATCGCCTCGTCGATCTCATCGATGGTCGCGCCGTCCTCCAGGAGCAAGGCCCCTTCGTTGAGATAAGGCCCAAGAATGCGATTGACCAGGAATCCCGGGCTGTTTTTGACCACAATAGGCGTCTTGCCCAGCTTTTTGGCAAAAGCCACCGCTGTGATGGTCGTCTCGTCCGTGGTTTTGTCCCCGCGGATGATCTCGACCAGCGGCATGCGATGCACGGGGTTAAAGAAATGAAATCCAACCACTCGCTCAGGTTTCTTGACGGTCGAGGCAATCTCGGTGATGGACAGAGAAGAAGTATTTGAGGCCAGTACCGTCTTGTCACCCACGCAGGCTTCGATTTCAGCGAAGACTTTCCGCTTCACCTCCAGGTTCTCAACAATCGCTTCAATGACGAGATCCGCGTTCTCGAATCCTTTGTACTCGGTCGTTCCTGAAATCAAGGTCGTGCGGCGCTCCATCTCGCGCCGGGTCAATTTGTGCCGGTCCACGGCCTGCTGAAACACCTTTTCAGCGCGGTTGAACCCGAGGTCGAGCGCCTCCTGGTTCACGTCCTTCATTCGCACCGGCAGCTCATGGTAGGCAATCAACTGGGCGATGCCTCCGCCCATCACGCCGGCCCCGAGCAGCCCCACCTGCTTGATCCCGCGTGGCTCGGATTTCGATTTTTCAACGCCGATGTCCTTCTTGAGTGCCTCCGAGAGAAAATAGATCGAAATGAGATTCTTGCTGACCTCGCTGGCGATGAGCTCGCCCAAGAGCTGGGCTTCGATTTCCAATCCCTCTTGCAGGGAAATGCCAACGCCTTTGCGCACCGCCTCCAGCGCCTTGAGCGGCGCCGGGTAGTGGCCACGCGTTGTCTTCAGGGTCTGTTTCTTTGCCTGCTCAAACATGAATTTCCGGCCCAAAGCGTTGCTTTCCAGAAAAATGGCGTGCAAGCGCTTGACATTGCGTTTGTTCTCATAAGCATGGCGCCGGAATTTTTGCAGCACGCCGAGGGCAAATTCTTCCGCCTCAGCCTTCATGAAGCCGTGATGGTCGATGGGGAGCACTTTGTCGACAATTCCCAGGCGGCCGGCCATCCTGGCGTCCATCAGGTTGCCGCTCAAGATGAGCCGTAACGCACGTTGAATTCCAATGAGACGTGGCAGACGCTGCGTCCCGCCGAAGCCCGGCAGAATGCCCAGCTTGACCTCCGGCAGACCAATCTTTGTCTTCGGGTGCGTTCTGGCGATGCGAAAGTGACAGGCGAGCGCAAGCTCCAGGCCTCCACCGACACAGGCGCCCTGAATCGCTGCCACCACCGGGTAGGGTAAATCATGGATTTTCTGAAATACGGCCTGGCCCATGCGCGCTTTTTCCGCCCCCTCGGTCGATGAGGTGATGTCCTTGATCTCGTTGACATCAGCGCCGGCGATGAAATTATCCTGCTTGCCGCTCAGGATGACCAGGGCCTGGATGTCATTCCGCCTGCGCAGATCGTCCAGAACGCCGTCCAGCTCCCTCATCACTTGCGAGGAAAGAATGTTGGCGCGCTGACCCTTGACATCGAGACTAAGAAAGGCCACCCCACTGTCCTTTCGTTCCAGAGTAAAAGCCTGTGCCGAATCTGAATCTTGCGCTGGAGCCTTAGATTTCGTCTCCTGCTTGACGCTTTCTTCCATAATCAAACTCTCCTCCCCTCTCAGGACGATACATTTTTGTTTTTCGAAATCACCACGCCGCGAATAAAGATCTCGGCGATTTGTTCTGCCGAGTCGTTGAGGTCATACTTGCCGTTTTTCAGCAAGATCCAGTGCGTCGCCGTTTCATCCAGAGCGCCGAACAAAGCACGCTTGAACAGACCGGGATGGATATCCTTGCGAATGCTGCCGGCAGCCTGCCCGGCCTCGACCAGGTTGCTGATGATGTTGAGATACTCTTTGAGCTTGGATCCGGTGTACTCTTTGATAAACTTGTTGCTCTGCCGCAGCTCGAGCTGGAACACCTGGGCTAATTTCGGATTCTTCCTGACGAAGCTCAGGTGCGTTCGCACGAACCTCCGGAGTTTGCTCACGACGTCGGCCTCGGCATCAATCTCCCGCTGGATCTGCGCGATAAACTTCTCCATCTCCTCTTCAAAGATCAGAATCAGGAGCTCATGCTTGTTCTTGAAATAAAGGTAGATGGTGCCGTCGGCCACGCCAGCCCGCTTTGCGATCTCAGCCACTCTGGCGTTGTAAAACCCTTTTTCCGCAAACACCTTGACAGCGGCTTGCAGAATACGGCTTCTTTTATCGGGCTTTGTTCTCAATTTTGTGGCAGTGTTGTCGTTTCCCTGTAAGAACAGCGGAAAATGAAGGAATATTTCACAAAAATGAATGAGCATTCATTCATATTCTTGTCTAAATTAGAAATTATTCCTTCTTTGTCAAGTTATTTTTAGGTAAGATCTGCAGAGAACATCTGCGCATAGTTTCGTGACCGCCCGGCGCGGCGAAGCAACTCCGCCAAACGTGAGTAGTCCGCCGCGAGACGAGAGAATCATCTTTTCCGAATTTCTGTGATGAGTTTGCTGGCAGGTTTGATGGGATTAGATTCCCGGAGCGCTTCCACCCCGGGAATCAGAGGAGAAGGAAGCAAGTGCTTCGGTGCAAAAGTTGGCGCGATCACGCACCGATCTTACACGTTACACGGTCTCTGACCGTGTATTCTGAGAACCACGCTGCCGGCCAGGACGCCAAAACACAGTCAGAGACTGTGTTGGACCCTGTTCGGCTCTAATACCTGGGAACAGAAGGGTCGATTTCCTGCGACCAGGCCAGTATCCCGCCCTTGAGATTCCTGATCTTCTTGAACCCTGCCTCCCGCAAGAATTTTACCGCCTTTGCGCTGCGGGCGCCGGATTTACAGTGCACCACGATCTCCCATGACCGGTCCAGCTCGTGCACCCGCGTGGAAAGCTCGTTCAACGGAATGAGCTTCGCATTTGGAATGCTGCAGAGCTCGAACTCGTGCGGTTGGCGCACGTCCAGAATAAATGGCTCGTGACCGCCGAGGATACTGGCGTTGAGGTCCGTCACCGTTATTTCGTTTTCAGGCGCCAGAACCACTTTGTCGGCTTCAGTGCCGATACCGCAAAAATGGGCATAGTCAATCAGTTCGGTGACAGTGGGATTGTCACCACAAATTGGGCAGTCCGGGTTCTTTTTGAGCTTCAACTCGCGGTATTTCATGGCCAGCGCGTCAAACAGCAGCAACCGGCCGACAAGCGGCTTCCCTTTGCCGATAATCAGCTTGATCGCCTCTGTCGCCTGGATCAGCCCAATGTTCCCCGGCAGGACCCCCAGTACCCCCCCCTCAGCGCAGCTTGGCACCAGGCCCGGAGGCGGCGGCTCCGGATAGAGGCACCGGTAGCACGGCCCGTCCTTGGCACAAAAGACAGAAGTCTGGCCTTCGAAGCGGAAAATGCTGCCATAAACATTTGGCTTGCCCAGCAGCACACAGGCATCGTTGACGAGATAGCGGGTCGGGAAATTATCGGTGCCGTCCAAAATGATGTCGTACTTCTCCAGGATCTGCAGCGCGTTCCCGGAGGTCAGTTTCGTTTCGTAGCAGTCAATCTCGAGGTTGGGGTTGATGCCTTGCAGACGCTCGACGGCCGCGTGCAACTTGGGACGGCCGACATCCCCGGTCGAGTAGATGACCTGGCGTTGCAGATTGGTAGAATCCACCACGTCAAAGTCTACAATGCCCAGGCGCCCGACGCCGGCGGCGGCAAGATACATGGCGGCGGGTGAGCCGAGGCCGCCCATCCCGACAAGCAGAACCGAGGCGCGCTTGAGGCGCTTCTGCCCGGCCAGTGCGACCTCCGGCATGATCAGGTGGCGGCTGTAGCGCTCGATTTCCTCGTTTGAGAGCTCGCCGTTCCCGGCTTCGGAGCCGCCGGCCACCGATGGGATGATGCTGATGACATCCCCCTCTTTGACCTTGCTGTCGTGCTGTTGCAGGTAACGGATGTCATCGTCGTTGATATAGATGTTGACGAAGTTCCGGAGCTTCCCGTCTGCGCTGAAGAGGTGGTTTTTCAAATCCGGGAATTGTCCGGTCAAATTATCCAAAAGCTTGCCGACTGAATCCCCTTCGAGTTCAATCGCATCCTGATTCCGGGCATACTGTCGCAAGGCAGTTGGTATGAGGACCTTGATTGCCATGGTCTCTATCTCCCTGGGTTTTGGTTCATTTCAAAAAGTAAGTTTTTTTTCTGACAATAGCCATCATTTTAGTGCCTGGAAAATTTCTATCTTTCTTGACACGCAGTTGAATTCTTCCTACAGCCTAAAGGTCTACAGCCTATCTACCTGCCTCCAAGACGATGACAAGCTCCTCCCGGTTGAACCGGGCGCGGTCGTCCTGCAACGTCCAGGAGGTGACGTCATCCGCCTGATTCTCCTTGACCGAAACGATGATGTAAGAGTACCAGGGCCAGGCGTGTTCCAGGTCATACCCTGATGGCCGGGCGGCTGCGTTGGGATGGGAGTGATAGAAGCCGATCACCTCCAGGCCCCGGGCTCGTGCCCGTCTTTCACTCAGCAAATAATCCTGCGGCGTGATCAGGAAGCGATGATATCGTTCCTGGTCCTCGCGCGCGTTCCGGGCCGGAAACAGCGAAACGACTTCCTTGTGACCCTTCTCCTGCCGGCCGAGAAGAAAGCCACAGCATTCGTCAGGAAAAGAGCCCTCGCCATGTGCTTTTATCCGCTCGAGATGTTTCCGTTTTATTTTCAATCCCATTCGCTTTCGCTCCAAAATCTTTGATTGAAGTATTTGTGTGCGCCGTCTGGAAAAATGGTGACGATGAGGCCCGAGTGAATTTTGGCCGCCACTTTGAGGGCGGCGGCCATGGCCGCCCCGGCCGACAGCCCCACCAACATCCCCTTCTCTCTCGCCAATCGCTTGACAAAAGCCTGCGCCTCCTCCGTGCTGATCGCCAGGTTCGCGTCCGCCAGACCCGGGTCGTAAAAGCCGGGCACGATGGCCGATTGCATGTGCTTCAACCCCTCGAGCCCGTGCAAAGGAGAGTCTGGCTGCACAGAGATGATTTGAATGGTTCGGGCGAACTCTTTCAGCCGGCGGCCCACGCCTGTAAACGTGCCGCTCGTGCCCAGGCCGGCGACAAAATGGGTCACCTGGCCGCGCGTTTGCTCGATGATTTCCGGTCCGGTGGTCTCGTAATGCGCCAGCCAATTGGCCGAATTGTTGTACTGGTCGGCGTAGAAATAGTGCCGGGGCGCTTCGCGATGCAATCGCCTCGCTTCGACAATGGCGCCGTCCGAACCCTGCTGCGGGTCAGTGAGCACCAGCTCGGCGCCGTAGGCCGCCAAAATCTGTTTAAACAACTCCCCGGCGTTGGCCGGCATGGTCAGCTTGACGCGGTACCCAAGCGCCGCGCCGAGCAAGGCGTAAGCAATGCCGGTGTTGCCTGAGGTGGCATCCAGTATCGTCTTTTCACGGCTTAATTCTCCGCTTCTGATGGCAGAACGAATGATGTTGAGGGCCGCCCGGTCCTTCACCGAGCCACCCGGATTAAACCATTCTGCCTTGGCGTAAATCCTGACAAATCCGTCGCCCTCGACCAGATCGGAAACGTCGATGAGCGGCGTCTGGCCCACCCGGTCCACGATTTGAGCGTCCTTCACGTCACGGTCGTGCCCCGCAACCTGTGCCGGAGGCCCGGTCCCGACAATCGTTCTCATTAAGTCTATCCCTCTCGCAACAAAAATGAAAAAGCCCACATCCTGGAGAATGTGGGCTTTGTGAATTTCGATGAACGGTAAGTTATCGTGAGATGCTCATAACCCACTTCTCCAGGCCATACAGGACGTACAGATACAACAGGCAAGACAACACACGCAGGTGGCGCACGCCTGGTTCACGGAGTTTGTGGGTATCGTCATCTTCTTCAGCATATCCATTGCAAAGATTTCACGGAATATAAGAAAGAAACGTCATCATGTCAAGAAGAATCTCAGAGCAGCGAAGGTTCTGAACCAGGGGTGGGTCAACATGACCCGCCGCTTTAGACGGGTCAGGATTTCAAAGCCGAAATCGCAAGAAAAACTCGAAAAACCAGCGCCAGTCAAACCCACCTCTG
>JBHHXT010000194.1:0-9593 GCA_046757165.1 bacterium
TTCCTTTCAGTTTACCCACTTATTCTTTATTATGAGTGCTTTACTTTATTACTGCTAACAAACTGACTGATGTCGCAGACATTATCGATACGTTCGAGGAGCAACGGGACCTTGCCCGCTACAACAACGAGACGGCTGTGGGCATGTCCATCGTCAAAAAGGGCGATGCCAACACGGTTGAGGTGGCCTCCGAGGTGAAAAGAGAGATCGAGAGGTTGGCAGAAACTCTGCCGGAGGATGTCCAGATCGAAATCGCGAGAGACCGATCGGTCTTTATCGAGCGTTCCCTCGCCGCTACCTGTTCCTGCACAATTTCGGCGGCACGATCATCGCGGCGGTCGCCATGCCAACTTCGATCATTGCGACGTTCACGCTCCTGCTGGCTGCCGGATTCACCCTGAATTTCATGTCGCTCATGGGGTTGGCCATTTCTGTCGGCATTCTCGTTGCCAACTCCATTGTGGTTTTGGAGAACATCATCAGACGGATTCAGCTTGGCGAAGCCCCTCCTGTGGCGGCCGATCTTGGCACGGCTGAGATCGCTCTGGCCGTGGTCGCCTCCACGCTTACCAACATCGTTGTTTTTGCCCCGATTGCTTTCATGGTTGGCATCGTCGTGAACAATGGCATTCTTCTCCTGGATTATATTCGCGTTCTGCGAGAACGAGGCCAGGAGCTGGTCGAAAGCATTCTTGAAGCCTGCTCGTCCCGCCTGCGGCCAATCATCATGATGAATCTGGCTGTCGCCCTGGGGATGTTGCCGTTAGCCCTTGGACTGGGAGAGGGGTCTGAAACCCGGGCGCCGATGGCGATTGTATCGATTGGTGGCATTATGACATCGACCGGATTTACCTTGTTCCTGATCCCTGTGATTTATTTGACATTGTCTCTTCAATCTGATGCAACATGATAGCATTATGAATAAAGTTTTGCAAACGACTGTTCCTCAAAAATCGGCGGACAGTCAAATCTCCATCTGTTTCCCTCTTGATTTTTAGCCCCTTTGTAACTAACTTGTTTGCAAGAATATTTGTTATGAGCTGTTCACGTCACGACTGGAGTCATGCATGGGAAACGTAAGCCTCTCCCTGAGTAAGCTTTCGATCTTCATCACCGTACTTTTCTTTCTGGTGACCCAATCCGTCTTTGCACAGCGGCCGCCCGTGGCGCCGATCAATTTGAATTATTTGCGGGTCGAATTCATCCATCCTGGCGCCCGGCCGGCAGCACTTGGCGGCGCCTTCATCGGCGCGGCGCAGGATGAATCAGCCGCTCCCATCAATCCTGCCGGTTTGACCTATTTGAAGAGCGCTGGCGCGACTTTGAATCAGCACCACATTCGCACCGATTTTGACGAGCCCGAAGGCTCCCCGACCCAACCTAATTTGCGCACAAATTTTCAAACGATCAATTTCAACCAGACGATGGTTGGGATTTTCGTGCCGCTCAAGAGAGTGACCTTTGCTGCGTTCCGGGCGCTGGCATTCGATTCGCGCTACAATTTTGAGACACGCCAATTCCTGACGACCAACTCAGCACTCGACACCCGGCAGGTGCTCGGGGGTCTGGGAAACTTCCCGGGCAAACGAGTCAATCTCGACCTCGAAATGATCAATGACGCGGTCTCGATTTCGGTGCAGTTACATAGAAGGTTGAGCGTGGGATTCACGCTCAAGACCTCCGTGCTGAATTTCAGGCTGGATGAACAAACATATCTGGATCCAGGGGTGGAAACCGGAAAACCCCCGGGCCCGAATTCTGCCAGGACCACCTACTCCATCACCACGTTGGACGAGCGCAATGTCCAGCCGGGCATCACCCTGGGCTTATTGACCCAGTTGCTCCGTGACCGCCTCTTTCTGGGGGCGGTCCTGGACTTCAATCCAAAGTTCGATTTAGAAAGCCAGATTTTTCTGCCGGAATATAAATTGAGCGAACAGAACCTGGCCGCCGAATCACCGCTGAACAGGACCTTCGATTTCCGTATCCCGGACGTGTTTGGCGTCGGGTTGTATTATATCGCCCAGCCGCGTCTGCGCTTCACGCTCGACCTCAGGCACATTCAATATTCGGACCTGCTCGATGGCAACAACCTGAATGCCTTTGAAGACGACATTTTCAATGAGAAGACCAGACAATATGAAGATCCGGACGGCCGTGCTGATTTGACGGTCGAGGACGCGACCGAAATTCATGTGGGGGTCGAGTATTTGTTCAAGGCCTCCAGGTTGGGGCTGGTGCCGTTGCGCTTTGGTGTCTATACCAACCCGGGACATCGCATTCATGCGGCCAACAACACACCGGATTTGCAGCGGTTGTTTCCGAAAGCCAGAGACCGGACCCATGTGACTTTTGGCGCCGGATTGGTTTTCAACAGCTATCTGAAGTTTGACGGTGCGCTCAACATCTCCCGGGACGACTTAGAGATTATCGGCTCGACCTTGATCTCCATTCCATTTTAGGGAAAGCAGCGTTCGCCATGAAAAGCAGATCCCCGTTTCGAGGGTCGAGGGTCGCATTGGCTTCTACAAGCAAAGCACTCCTTCCCTTTATTGGTGCACTCCTTTTCACGGCCGCCATTTTGCTTACGGTGTCCTCCCTTGCGCGGGCGGATGAGTGGGATGAAAATTACGACATCGGAAAACAGCAGTTCGAGCGCGGCGACTGGCTGCTTGCGATCGCGAGTTTCCAGGCGGCGCTGCAAATTCAGCCGCAGCCAGACCACCAGGCGACAACCTCCAACCTCAAGCTGATTCAGTACCTGCCGCACTACTATCTTGGCAAGGCCCATCTCATGTTGGGCAATTATGAGGCGGCACTGCTCCACTTTCGACAGGCCATCGCTGCCGGAGCCGTGACCCAGACGGACCACATCCACACGCTGCTGCGTATGCAGAGAATTGCCGAAACGCTCCTGCGTTTCGCCCAGCAGCGTGAAAGCAAAGTCAGAGCTGATGGCCAGTTTCAAACAGAGGTCGCCGAGCTTCAGCAGTTGATCCTGTCAGAAAAGCTTGATCAAGCCGCGCAACTGCTCGCGCAACTGAAGAATGCGGAGCGCACCGACAATCGGCTGGCGCTGTTGGAAGCCTGGCTGCAGAGAGAGCGGCAGGAGGCCGTCCTGGCCTCCGAGAGTACCCCCCCCCACGGCCCGGCGCAAGCACAATTCCAGCAGGGGCTGGATTTCTATTTGCTCGGACAGTACCAGCCGGCCCTGCAAGCGTTCAGAAGGGCCGAAAATCTCGACCCTGATTTAGGCGCCGCCAGAAGCTGGCGTCAGAAAACCGAGACCGAAATCGAACGTTTGCAGCTCGACCAGCTCCTGGCCCACGCCCCGGAGCAGATTCCCGAGCCGGAAATTATCGAGCGTATCATCAGGCAAACCACTGCACCTGTTATCGCCATTCGCTCGCCGCTGAAGTCGGTGACCGAGACGCGCGATGAGCAGGTGATTTTTTCCGGTCGCGCCGGCGATGACCGCGGTATCGATACCATCCAGTTCACGGTCAACGGCAAACCGCTTGTAGATGCGCAGGGCGAGGTGATTTCGATTCACCCCGGCGACGACGAGGATGCCAGGCGCTTTTCTTTTGCCACAGAGATTCCCCTGCGCATGGGCGAAAACCAAGTCGTCATCACAGCCTACGATATTGACTCCCCCCAGCACCGAACCATCGAGCAGTACTCCGTGACACGAAAAACGCCGCTGTACCAGACCCCCGCCTTTGCGGTGTCGCTGGCGGCATTTTTGCTCTTGCTGGTGGGAGGCGTGTCAACATCCAGAATGATAAAATACCGTATCGCCATTGTCAACAAGTACAATCCTTATATCGCCGGCGCGCCGATTCGAAACGAAGAGATGTTTTTCGGACGTGAAGCGCTGCTGAAGCGCATTCTGAACACGATTCACAACAACAGTCTGATGATCCACGGCCCGCGCCGCATTGGCAAAACCTCGCTGCAGCACCAACTCAAGCGCCGGCTGGAGACACTGGACGATCCGGAGTTCGAATTCGTCCCGGTCCTGGTCGATTTGCAGGGCACCAGCGAAGAACATTTTTTTGCCACCCTGATGGAAGAGATTCTCGACGCCTGCAAGCCTCTTCTAGAACCGGAAATCGCCTTCAGGCTGAATACGCACAAAGACACCTACTCCGGCCGCGATTTGTCCCGAGACCTGAAGTCGCTGTTGAAAACCCTGAATGAAGCCACGGAGAAAAAACTCAAGCTCGTGCTTCTCATCGATGAAGTTGACGAGCTCAACAAGTATAGCGAACAGGCAAACCAGCGGCTGCGCAGCGTGTTTATGAAGACATTTGCGGAAAGCCTGGTGGCGGTCATGTCAGGCGCCAACATTCGCAAAAATTGGCAAAGCGAGGGCAGCCCCTGGTACAATTTCTTTGAGGAGATTCCCCTGCCGCCGCTCGAATATGAGGCTGCTGTGGCGCTGGTCAAGACACCGGTGTCAGGGATTTTCAGCTATAGCGAAGCAGCGATTGAAACAATCATCGAGTACAGTGAGTGTCGGCCCTATATCATTCAGAAATTCTGTATCAACGTTATCAATCGAATTATTGAAAACAAGCGTAGACGAGTGGGGGTGGAAGATGTGACCGCAGTGGCTCCGGATGTGCTAAAATCAGCAGAGATGGTCTGAGCTTGCCATGGCCTGCGCTCAGCTTTCGGCTGCCCGTGAAGTTCGCCGGAGTTTGTTCTTGAGCTTGGCCATGAAGTGTTTTTCCTCCGGTTCCCGGGCCCCGCCAAAATAGATCGCGGTGTACGTGAGCACCATTATCGCCAGCGTCGCAATTGTCACCGGGACAGAATCGGCATGGAGCCAAAACTTCAGCAGCCCAAACATGGCAGCGGTCATCATGGCGGTCGTTACGGGCCAGATCAGCGCAACGTCAAACGGGTGCGTGCCAAAAGACTTGTAGACGTAAAGCAATCTTACCGCGCTGATACTCACATGGGCGACGAGCATCCCCAGGGCAGCACCCTCCATCCCATAAATCGGTATCAAAACAACCGATACACCGATGGTTATCATGAACATTCCGGCGGCGAGTACTGCACTGAGCAGCGACTTCCCTGCCATCACCAGCAGGTTCTCAGAGGCGTTGAAAAGTCCGTAAATTCCGTGGGAGCATGCCAGAAGGATGAGCACCACGGACGCTTCCACTGCGGCCTCACTAAACAGGGAGAGCAGCTCGCGCGAAAACAGAACCAGCGCTACCACTGGCAACAGCGTGCCGGCCATGATCCAGCGAGTGACGATGACATAACTTCTCTGAAGTCGCTCTTGCTGACGGTTGTAGTAGAGGTCTGACACAATCGGTGAATAGATCGGCTCGAACCCCTGGCGTACGCGCTTGATGATCGAAATGATTTCCACTGCGATACCGTAGACCCCCACTGCCGCCGTATTGATCAATCCGCCAACCAGGATGAGGTCCATTCTGGCCGCCGACATATAAAAAAAATCCATCACGGCGATCGGAGATGCATATCGAATAATCTCTTTTTTTAGGCTGGATGGGATTGGCTTGGTGTGCCACCCTAAGAAGCGGTATTCCTTGAACGCTGCAAAAGCTGCACTGATAGCGGCAACCAAACTCGCGGCGACCTGAGCCATGGCCAGTCCAACCGCACCTAATTCAAAGGGTATCAAAACGAGAGCAACCAACAGGAGTATCAGGGGTTCCAACGTCTGCCGGATCAGGACATCATACCGCATGATGCGTAGCGCTTTGGTCATGGAGATGAACATGTGACTGATGACGATCAAGGGCAGAGAGAAAGTGAGCGTTCTCAAAGGGAGAATCAGATTGGCATCTTTGAAGAGATGCAATGAAATGAAGGTGCTGCTGCTGAAAAGAACCGCGACTGTTATCAAACTAAGCCCAAACGCCAGGCTGAAATCAAAGCGTAGGACACCGAAGATCGTCGCCCTGGATTGCTCGGAGGCGTGAACATTGTGTCGTGCAATATCGCGTATGAGTCCGCGGTCCAGGCCCCAGATGCCAAACTTCGAGGCGATATCGACGGCGGTCCAGGCCAGGAAGTATAAACCCAGTTCCCCCGGGCCATAGAATCGAGCCGCTGTAATCACGAATAGGGCTTTACTCACCTTGGCAAACATGCCCAAATAGTTCACCAGGGCCCCTTGAGCCAGGTCCTGGGCATCATTCAGGGCTTCGTCGGCAACCGTAGTCTCATCCGCTTTCTGGCCGGTGTTCACTGCCTCCTTGAATCTCATTTGGAGTGTGCGGCAGATTTCTTTTGTAGGGAGAAGCTTGTCGCCGTAGCATGGGAATGATGTTCAAAGCCCGAACCCGCCTAAACTGCCAGTTTGGCGCGCAATCTTGCCGCCTTGATTTGAACTTTGCCGACAGCTTCGTTGACCACGTAGCCCAACCGATGACTCGAGGCCAAAGATTCCGAGATGACACAATACACCCCGCATCCTTTCTGACAGCTCTTCTTGTGGAAGTAACTTCGCAACACTTCCCGAGTCACCTCCATGATGTCGAGATTCGGTCTGCGATTCATGCTGCACAGCCAGAACTTACCGCTCGCAGACACGAAGAAATACTTGTAACCCGCCAGGCAGGTCCAGTCTACCTGCTCTTGATTCAGCAAAGCTTTCTGGTATCGGAGAATTCGCCAACTGGTGTGGATTCTTTGCCCCTTCTTTTTCAACTCGAGCTGGTAATCGATGAACCGCTCCAACTCTTCTTTGTCCCCCGGGTCGACCTTGAAAGTGCCGCTCGGGTCCGTGTGAATCAGGCGTGCGTGGGTCGAAATGCCTCTGGAGAGTCCATAATTTACCACATCGTAAGCTTCCGTAATCGTTTGCTTGAAAACCACACCGGTGATGTTGTATTTCAGACTGGAATTGTCAAGATACTCGAGTTTGGGCATGATCGTCTTCAACGATTTTCTCGTGGAGGGAATAGGTGCCATGCGGTCCACCGAGAGTTGCAGACCGTCCAGGCCGGCGTCCTCGAACCCCCGGATCAATTCCGGTGTGAGCAGGAAGCCATTCGTGGACATCGTGGTCTTTAGACCCAGTGATTTGCAAAAGCGCACAATCTCGACAATATCGGGGTGGTCCAGGGGCTCACCGCCTTGCAGGCCAATGCGAATGCAGCCAAGCTCTTTGATTTTCCTAATCCATTTCTTCAAGTCCTCCAGCTTAGGATGGGGGACACTATTATCGTACTCGGAGCAGTAGTGACAGTCGAGGTTGCAGCGATCCGTGACGTACAGATGTGCGGCAATCGCCTTGTCATCAAATTCACGCTTGAGTCTTTTCATCAAAAGGGTCATTTCTCAACGCTCCCGTGCATGTTAATTCATTTGGCGCTAGCGCGCAAATAAAAAAAATAAAAATAGTGATTTGAGTTAAGAATGTCAAGGACAACGTCAAGAATTTGTTACGAAGGGTCTTGATGAGAGTGACAATCTTGCGAAGGTTTCGAACCTTCGCAAGGTCTTAGATGGCAAGAGAACGATTACCGCGGCAGAGCCTTCAGGCGGTCTTCCAGCAATGAAATTATTCTTCTGGCTCTGTTTTTCCACGTATAGTTCTCAGAATCCAATTGTGCTTGCTCGGATAGTGCGCGTGCCCAGCTCTGGTTCTCGAAGACCCGGCGCATCAGGGCTGCGGCCTCGTCGAGGTTGTCCGGCTCCACCAACACCGCATTCTTCTCACAAAGCACGGTCTCGAGATCCGGCGAGGCCGGCGCCAGGATGCACCGGCCCGCGGCCATATAGAGAAAAGTCTTCATCGGCAGCACGGTACGGCGGTATTTCGCAATGGGCGCCAGCGTCGGAGGGATGACGAGAACGTCCGCTGCACATAAATATTTGGACAGTTGAGGCGCGGTCACCCATGGCAGATGTTTGAGATTCTTGACTCCTTTGCTCAGCGCCTCCCGGACCATCCAATCATCTTGCTTCTTTTCTGAATACCCGATGAGAACATAGGTTACCTCCGGGGTTCTTTGGGCCAGGTGCAAGAGCGAGAGCACACCTTTGTCGACGTCAATGCGTCCCGTGTAGCAGGCTATTTTCTCGCGTTCGTCCCATCCGAGTTGTCTGCGCGCTTCTGTCTTGCTCAACCTCGGTTCGAGGGCTGCCGGATTGAAGCCGTTGGGGATAACCGTGACTTTTTCCTCGACCGCACCCGCGTCAAGTAAGCTGTTCCTGGATGGAACCGAATGCGTGATGATGTTCAGTAGTTTTGGAGAATGGGTGAGCCGTGCCGTCTGCTTTGCCGTCTTCGGTTTGTGTTCGCCGTAGAGTTGAAATGTTTCCAGAACGACTTTTTTCTGCAGGCGAATAGCAGTCATAGCCGGCAATAAATTCCGCGTGTAGATGATATCACAATTCACGATTGACGCGAACAGGGGCGCAAGCAATCCATGCGTCACCTTATCCAGCTTGAACGGCGCAAAAGGCAGATGCAGCAGCTGAGAAATACAAAAGCTGTCTTCAATATGATAGAACTCGGACAACGTTTCTTTAAGGCGTTGATTGGACCGCCTGAGGTTGCGCCACTGACGAGGAATGACAAGGCGAACATCCAACCCTTCGGCAGACAGAGCAGAAATGGTGTTGAGAAGCTGCTCGGTCGTCGCGTTTCTGACCGGGAAGCGCTGGTCCGACAGGTAAGCGACTTTTTGCTGCAGGATTGCTCCTCTTGGCTCAACAACAAACATGTTTTTGTTTTGAAAAGAAGGTTCTCCGGTCACCACGCAACTCAATTCGTTTAATGCTTCGCTATGATATTACCAATAAAGTGTTGAATTTTTTTGCAAAATATTTCGTTCAGATGCCATTTTTCTGATTTTCCGGACATCTATTTGTGAGAATCTAACAGCGATTTTAGATTCATCTTCAAAAATGAGCTTAACTTAGTTGGAGCTGTTGCTGATAAAATCGCAAAAGTTCGATCAAGGCAGCGTTTTTTTTAAATCATGTTCTTCAAAGAGCCGGGCAATCATCTCCGGGGTGGCAATCACTTGTTTTTTAGCAACGGCCCTGGAAAGTTCAGCAAAAGAAGCCTGCGGCTGTTTAATAAACTCGGCCAAAACATAAATGGCTGCCTGCGCAGTTAGAACTTTCGGCTTGCTTTCAACCGAAGATTGTAACCGTCTGATTTGGTGCTTCTTTTTGTCCGGCTCGACAGAAAGGTAGATGAATCCTTTTGGGGCCTTCAGACGATCAATCATGCCGGTTTTGTGCATGTGGTTTAAAACAGCGTACACAGGCGACGATAGCTTTTCAGCAAGTTGTTTGGCAGAGAGTCCCTGCCGGCTTTGGTCGATAAAATGAAGGATGGTTTTCTTCAAGTTACCGTGCTTGGAGAAACCAATCCTTTCATAGAACCAGAGTCCGTCTTTGTTAAAGTCTGGAATCCAATCGAGTGTGTACCATTTGCTGTTATGGCTAAAGCTGCTATAGTAACCAATCTGCTTGAGAAACCTTTTGACAGAAATCGGAGCATAGTTGATTGTTTCGCAGAGTTCAGATAAATGAGTATAAAGTTCTTATCCTTTGTAACCTGTTGTTTTTATTTGAAACAACCA
>JBHHXT010000195.1:0-9428 GCA_046757165.1 bacterium
CTGCGTTTCTGCCCGGGTAAGCACGACCTGCGCGTCCAGAACATCGATATTGGCGGCCAGGCCTGCTTCGTAGGTGTTGTCCAGCACGCGCAGATTTTCGCGCGCCTGCTCCACGGTCTTGAGCGCGATGTGGTATTTCTTGTTCGCGGTTTCAACGTTGGAACGCGCGCGGATGAGCTCCAGCGTCACCAGCCGCTCCGATTCCTTTCGATTCTCCTCGATTCGCCGCAGCTCGGCTTTGCGCTCCTGCAATTGCGCCAGGCTGCTGAAACTATGAAAGATCGGAATCTTCACCGATACGCCGGCATTCCAGAACCGAAAGCTGTCGAGGGCAAATGTGTTGTTTTGCTCCCATCCGACCTGATAAACAAAATTGACTTGCGGCTGAAAAGCGGCCCAGGCCAGGCGCACCCCCGCCCGTCCGGCATCCACGGAGGCCAGCGCTGCCTTCAAGCCGGGATGGTGTGCCTGCGTCCGGGCAATTTGTGCTTCCAGCCCTTCCCGCAGAGGAACCGGCTCAAAAGGGAGCGAGCTGACGGAGAGCTCTTGCTCGTAGGGCATTCCCACCACCTGTTTGAGCGCGGCCAGCGCGATCACGACATTGTTCTCGGCTTCCACAAGCTGCCCCTCGCTATTGGCGACCTGCACCTCCCAGCGCAGGACGTCCGTTCGACTGCGCAACCCCACCTCGAGCATCTTGCGAGAGCTGGCCAGGTGGTGTTGTGACGACTCCAGGCTCTTGTTCGCCAGCGCCACCAGCTCGCGGGCTTGCAGGGTCTGGAGATACCGCCGCTTGACCTCGAGAATGACTCGCTGCCGGGTGTCTTCGAGCACATGCTCGCTTCCTGCTTGCTGAGCGCGCGCCAGTCCCACCGTAGCCCAGTTGGCGCCGCCATTGTAGATGGGCTGCACCACCTGCAGTGTGGTGGCGAAATTATTGGCATAAGCCCCGGGGCGAATATCCGCGGGGTCTCCCGCTCCGAAATTCTTGACCAGCTCCCGACCGACATCCACGAAAACATTGCCGCGCCGCACCGTCCCCGGGTCCAGGCGGGCATAGCTGACTTGGAGGTCCGCTTTTGGCAACAGGTCCAGCCGCGATTTTCTCAGCCTGTATCCAGAGGCAGCCAGACCTGCACGGGCGGCTTGCAGCGCCGCGTTGTTGTTCAGGGCGAACTCGACCGCTTCATCCAGCGTCAGAATTCTTCCGTTTGGCTCTCCGGCATCGACTGTGTTGCATGCCAGCAGAACCACCAGCCAGACCCATATTTTGTGAGAGATGCTCATAAAGCTCCTTTTAGTCCCTGACGAGTTCTTTGCTGACACTTTTTGGCAAGACTTTCTTGTGACACACTTTTTTTCGAATTTCGAGTTTAGGATTTCGAAGTTCCGGCTTGTCCGGCTTATGGCTTGCTAACATATGGATTCCCCTTGATGAAAAAACGCCACTCGAGCTCCTTTGCTTTCGAAATGCCGATTCGTGGACTGGTCGCGATATCGGGTCTGCCGTTGTTCGGCACAACCACCAGGCGGATGGAGCGGCCGACAACTTCGCCATGATGCACCGGTTGCAGCCCGAAGGCCTGAAAGAGCTTCCCTGGCCCATTGGTGAGATTCTTGCCCCTGGCCGGCTTACGCCTTTCGTGCATCTTTGATAAACCGGCCACCGGCTCGACAGCACGGACCAGCACTGCGCCCACGCCATGTTTTTCAGTGGTGAAATTCAGGCAGTGGTACATGCCATAAACAAGATAGATATACACCTGCCCATAGGTGGTACGCAACATCCCCCCGGTCTTAGGACGTGTGACGGCATGGGAAGCCTCGTCGTCGCGATACGCCTCGGTCTCGACGATGATGCCGGCGCATTCTTTGTAGATCAGTTTCACGCCCAGCAGCTCTCTGGCGACCGTCAGCGTGTCTCTGGCAAAAAACTCCTGGTCAAGGTCATCCATAACAAAGCAAAATATAGCGAGCAGCCCCCCGAATATCAAGGTAAATTCCTGCAAATTTCGGCTTGCTTGAAAGCAGTTGATCTTCAGGCATTTCTTTATTACCTTGAGCTTCCGACTTCGCCGGAAACCAGGCGCGCCATTGTGGTAATTTGTACAGTGCGGTCGTTTGAACGGCTATGCAATAGAATGGGGAGGCATAACAAAATGCTTCCCCATCTGGAGCCAGATGGCTACTGTATAAAGCATCCGGCTATCCCTGGGCGGGTCGCTCACCAGCGTTGCCCGCTTCCGTTTTACCGGATGTTCAAGATAAGGATTTTAGTAAAACAAATAAAGTTCTTTGAGAAAGAGGCGGAATCACGCCGCAAGGGCAATAATTTTCACCCATTTATTCTGAATTCTGTCAAATCCTGAAAGCTCTGGTAGCGGGACAGGGGTTCTATATCCCAAGCTTTTATGCGGTCTCAGGAAATTGTAATGGGTGACAAAGAGCACCAATTTGGCCACGGCGCCGCTGATGTCTTTTGGTTGAAGTTCGGGATTTTTGTCATGTCTATCAAAACTTTTGACACTACGAACAGATCAAACAGGAGGGAAAAATGACTAGCTCGGTTTTTTGGGGAATCTTTGCCATTGGATTTGTTTTCGGGTATTTGCTTTACTATGCTGTTCGCCACACCAAGGAGTTCAGTATTGAAATGTTGAGCGTGGCCATTGGTGCTGTGGGGAGTGCGACGGTGATTGGATTCCTGGGAGAATATGACGATTGGATTGGGCCCTACGGATTGGGTTTGTTCACAGGGTTTATGTTTTATTTCTTGCTCTCAGTCATATTTATTGCGACTGGAATCTTTGATAAGTTTGCCAACGTTGGTATTCTTTCCAAAACTTTATTGGGCGCGCCAAGGGAGTAGCTGGGGTTCGAGCGAACCCTCGTTTCCCCGGCGGCGGAGCCGCATTTGGGGCTGATGGCATCATGTCATTGCATGCGTTCCCGGTACGGAAATTGTGGCTGAGAACGCCTCGCGATGACATGATCGCCATCGGTGATGAGATTTCGAACACCACAATCTCCGGTAGGTCTCATTTTTTTCTTGCTTTTTGCACAATACTTTGTTAGTATGGTGTCACACATGTAAGTGAGTATCCCACACGCCAGTCATCATCCAGTGAATTCATCTGAATCAGCAACGATCTAAGTTAAGTAAGCAGGGGCACCAGTCTCTCACGTTCTCAACACGTAAACCAGGAAGGGTGATCCAGAACAGACAGCCTAACCGTTGACCACGTCTTTCAACAGAGTATTGCAAGCACTCTGTCTTGCGAGTTTTCTGAGTTCCAGTCGCTTGTCTAGCTACCCCTAGTCTCCGATTCGCATAGATCTCTATCAATTCTTCCGAGCACGAACTGATTTCTGAAGCATGTATTCACGGGCAAAGGATGCCCCAGCTCATCAAGAGTTAAGGAGGTGAGATTCTCTTGATCGCTCATTCAGGTGTTTAGACTGTCGGGTTTTGCGCGCTGCTCTCGTCAAAGCGTCATTTTTTCCTACAGCCTAAAAGTCTACAGCCTATCTACCTGATCAGTTACTTTTTTTCATAACAGGTCCATGTTTGTGGCCTAGAAATAAGGAGGTTCCAATGTACCAGATGACAAGAGGAACATTGAGTTGGCTGCTAACCCTCTTCCTATTGGTTGCGGGGGCGCACGATGTGCAGAGCAGCAGTGTTGTCAAAAGGAATATTGCCGAGCTGACGAAGCTGGCTGAAACCATCATCGTTGGCAAGGTGGTGAGCGTGAGCGATGGTCTGGACGGCACTTTTCCGTACACAGAAGTGACCATCGAGGTAAGCCAGACACTCAAAGGCTATGCGGGGAAAGTCTATACTTTCAGGCAGTTTGGTCTCCTGAAACCTCGCGATATGGGGAACGGGATGATCAACCTGAACGTCACCCCTGAGGGCTGGACGACGTACCGGGCCGGGGAGGAAGTCATGCTGTTTCTCTACAAGGCGGCGACATTCACCGGGGTGCGAACGACGGTCGGCCTGACCCAGGGAGCGTTCACTATCGAAGAGGGGAGGATCGTCAATGGGGTGCAGAACCGGGGGTTGTTCGAGAATCTCTCCGTTACCCCCGGCAAGCTCACTGCAAAGGAGCAAAACCTGCTGCAGACGAGGAAGGGAGCCATCAATGCCAGGACGTTCATCTCTCTCGTTGAGAAGGCGGTCAGTCAACGATTGTTTATCGATAAATAGATTAAGGAGGATTGAAAAATGAAGACTCGAAAAGAGTTTCTCGTGAGCGTGGCCATCAGTCTGGTCGTGCTCTTGCTGGCCATCTCTCCCGTGTTTTCCGGCGGACCTTTGATAATTTTCGACATCACGACGCGCACCCCTTTTGCCTGGTCAACTGGGAGTCCCGTTGGTGTATTTACGGATCTGGGTCCGATGGGCCCCCTGACCAATGCCGAAGCAGACATCTTGACGATTGTTGGGTTTTCCGAATGGTCCGGGGTCGCGACCTCATCCTTTTCGGCAGCAATTGCAGGCGATTTTAGCGTTCTCGGACTGCCAGACATAAACAGTCCGGGCACGGCAGGTCTTGTCATCGGCGCGTTTAACGGCGGCGGCATCCAGGTGGTGTACGACACGAACGGTTCGATTATCTCGGGCTTTTTTGGCGCGCCTCCAGGGGTTCTGGGGATTGCAAGCCCAGAAGCGGCCAACTTTGCCACAGGTGAAATTATCGAGGCCTGGGCCGTCCTGAACGGCGCCACGGTCGATCCGGGTGATTTTCCGCCAACTGTTTCGTTTCCAGGGGCAACGTTCGCAGGTGTGTTTACTCATGAGTTCGGGCACGCCATCAACCTGGCCCATACCCAAACGAACGGTGCCGCCGGTTTTTTTGGAGATGATATCGGCCCCACCGGCTGCCCGACAGCCGGTCTTCCTTATGGCGGCACCCTCAGTTTTAGCGACCTCGAAACCATGTACCCCTTCCTCGATCCCACAGCCGGCAGTGTCGGCGCGGACCAGGCGACCATCAATGTGCTTGACGATGTGGCCTCGATCTCGAATATCTATCCGGGCCCGGGCTGGCCGGGCAGTTTTGGGACCATAACGGGCAAGATCTTTTTGTCTGACGGGAGTAGCGAGGTCACGGGTGTCAACGTGATAGCCCGCAACGTGGCGGATCCGTTTGAAGATGCCATCTCCGCCCTTTCCGGTGACTTTACGCAAGGATTTGGGGGGCCTGATGGGCTTTACACCTTCAATGGCCTGACGCCGGGGGCGGACTATGTGGTTTACATCGACAAGATCGTAGCGGGCGGGTTTAGTACCTTCCCGGCCTCTGTTCCATTTGAGGAATTCTGGAACGATGCCTCGGAAAGCTCCGATCCAACCGTGGATGACCAATGTGATTTTGTAGCAATTTCCGCGCTGGGCGGCAGTGCTGTCACCGCAGACATCATTTTCAACTCCAGTGGGATCCTGTCTCTGGGGGACGATGATTTTGCCAGGGTCTCCCTGCCTTTTGAGTTCCCGTTTTGCGGCACGAGCTACAGCTCCGTATTTGTCAGCTCCAATGGATTCCTGACCTTCAGGACCGGGTCCCCGGACCCCAGCCCATCGGTGGCAGAAGGTCTGATAGGACCCCCGGGCATTGCACCGTTGTGGCTGGACCTCAGTCCGGATCTCGCCGGCACGGTCACGGCCGAGCCGGTGGGACCGGATTTCGTCGTCACGTTTTTCGAGGTGCCTGAATTCCCGCTCACCGGTCCCCCTCTGAACAGCAACACTTTTTCGGTGACCTTGCGACCCGATGGCTCTTTCAACTTCGATTATGGCGTCGTGGAGGCAGATGGCGGTTTGGTGGGCCGTTCACCGGGGTTGGGTTTCGCAACCGATCCGGGTGAGGTCGATCTTTCTGCCGCTTCTGAACCGATCACGGGCGCCTTGGGTGACGCCGTTTACGAGTTGTTTGACGCCGCTGATTTTGACCTGTCGGAAGACAATCTGGAATGGGCGCCCTGTCTCGACCTGATGATTGCGATTGCGGCAGCCGTGCCAGGCAAGTGTTACGCCTCGACAGGATTTGCTGATGGCGGCAATCTCCTGACCATCGATCCGGCCACCGGCGCCGGGACGCTCATCGGCCCAACCGGTGTGCCCGCGATGTCCGGTTTGGCGATCAATTCCCGCGGCGAGATATTTGGGACGGATCCGTTCCTGAGTGCCGGCCTGTATCGCGTCGATGCCAACACTGGCGCGGCGACAATCCTCAATAACATCGGTCTTTTCGGTGTGGATGCCATCGCGTTCGATGAGAATGACGTGCTCTACGCGATTGACAGTTTTAATTCGCTGCACACAGTCGATCCGGCTACGGGTGCCACGAGTTTTATGGGCAACACAGGCGCTCCGATCAGGGGCATGGCCTTTGATCCCACCGACGGCACCCTGTGGGGTTCCGCAGGTGCTGGTGTCGATGCAATTTTCACCATCGACAAAACCACCGGTGCCGCCACGTTCGTGGGTGCCACCGGATTGGGCGGTTCAACACCGGACATTCACTTCGATGCCGCGGGGAATCTGTTCGGCTCCAAGGGTGGAGGCTTTTTCAGTGGCGGAAACAATGCTCTGATTTCCATCGACAAAGCGACCGGGGCAGGGACGGTCATCGGCCCAATTGGTTTTCGGGCCGTCAGTGGCCTGGCATCCTTCTCTCATGGCTTCGTCCTGTTCGCCAATGAGGATGTGGAAATTGACGGTCAGGTGGATTCAGAAGGCAACATTCATTCGAATGAGGACATCGAGTTCGGTAGAGGAAACCCCAGCACGCATACCGGCGATCTCACTGCGGTCGATGACATTGAGATTGCCAGAAGGAACACGATCACCGGCAATGCGACCGCGGGTGACGATGTCGAGAACTCCGGCACCATCAGCGGCGTCATCGAGGAAAACGCCGTGGTTGTTGCCATTCCCCTGCCCACTTTTTCTTTTTCAGTCGGCGTTGACGATATCGAGGTGCCCAGGGATGGCTCCCTGACCTTAGCTCCGGGTTCGTATGGAGAGGTCGAAGTGGAAGATCGCGGATCCCTCTCTTTGAGCTCTGGTGAATACTTCGTGGATGAGCTCGAGCTGGAGCACTCAGCCATCCTTTCAATAGATGTGTCGAACGGTCCGGTAACGATTAACATCGCCAGGGAACTGGAGTTCGAGCGCAGTGCGGAAGTCAGGATTGTCCCAGCAAACGCACGCACGAATCTGGTGACCTATAACCAGCTCGGTCCGAAGACGGTGAAAATTGGCAAAAGCGCCACGGTGTTGGGAACGATCAATGCCCCGCAAGCGAAAGTGAAACTGAAACAGGCCTCCCGTTTCAAGGGCTCGATTTGTGCGAAAGAAATCAATGTGAAGAAAAAGGCCTCTTTCCGTCACCACACCTCTACGACGCCATTTCCGGCGCCTTTGCTCCTGACCGGCAACGTTGGAGACGATGCTTCGGGCAGCGCCAAGCTGCCCATAGAATATCAACTGGGCGAGAATTACCCGAATCCGTTCAATCCGGAGACCGCCATTCGATTTCATCTGCCCGAGGCGAGTCGGGTGGTCATCAGAATCTTCAATACGCTCGGACAGGAAATCAAAAGCCTCGTTGATGGCGAGTATGCTGCCGGCATTCACACGGCTGTTTGGGATGGGAAAGACAAGAATGGCGTCCAGGTGTCGAGCGGCGTCTATCTCTATCGAATTCAAACGGACAAATTTGCTCAGGTCAAGAAGATGACCTTGTTACGATAGTATCATATGACCACAGGAACCTGCATTCTCTGCGTGACGTATGCAGGTTCCTTTCCCTGGCTCAAAGCGATATGAATATCTTAGTCAATCTTCGATCCAAACTGCAATGTTTTGAGGTCGATCTTCTTGTCAAACCCGAGCGGGTCGCGAAAGACGTATGGCAAGTCCCTGATTCTCGCGTCGAAGTCTAGTTGATGTTCTGGCTGAGTGAGAAAAACATATTCGGCATCATCAAATAACGTTTTCTCGTCCACCCCGAGTTTGCGTCTGGCAATTGGGAGAAATTCAGCGTTGATCTCATATCCAACAGAGTTTCTGTTCAGCTCCTTTGCGACCAATGTGGTCGTGCCGCTTCCAAGGAACGGGTCCAAAACGGTATCGCCGACAAACGTGAACATTTTGATCAGGCGTTTGGGCAGCTCCACGGGGAACATCGCCAGATGTTTGTCCTGCTTCACGCCACCAAACTTCCAATGCCCCGAAAAGTAAGTATTCCACTCGTCGATGCTCAGTTTGGATTGCTCTTTCACGCCCTTGTTGACCGGGCCGGGTTTGCCAATTTTTTTGAAAATAAGGATAAACTCATAGTCCAGTTTCAGAATGCCATTACGGGGATAGGGGAATGACCCCATAATAGTGGCACCGCCGGTGGTGTTGGTTGTTGTGACTTTCTGCCAAATGATGGCCCCCATGTAATCGAAGCCAATGGTCTCGCAGAACTTTATGATTTCTGTTCGGATGGGAATGACCTTATAGCGGCCATAATACACGGATCGGGCAAATTGATCTCCGATATTTATGCACAGCCGGCACCCCTTTGCCAGGACCCGGTAGCAGTCCTTCCAAACCAGATTCAGGTGATTGATGTATTCTTCATAGCTATGATTGAACCCGATCTGGTTTGAGGTCCCGTAGTCTTTTAGCTGCCAGTAGGGAGGAGAAGTGACGACGAGATGAACCGATCGATCTTGCAATTCCTGCATCCATCTCGAATCGCCGTGAATGATTTTGTGTACGGTTTTCAAGACCTTACTTTGACAATCTCACCACGCCAAGCCAACATTGAATTGTAGCCCGACCCCTTGTGGGTCGCTATACCGGGGATACCCCCAAGGGGGTATGGCTACGGCTTAATTAGTGATTGACCGAATGTATGAAACATTTCTCATCAAAGCAACAGGTTGTAAGGGAGATGCTGAATCTCCCCCATTTGGGGGGAGACAATCAGTTCAAGTCCGATCCAACACGGTTTGCAACCGTGTTTTACGCACAAATCGGGGAGGTAATTCGATCACCGGGTGTAGTGGCGAATCGTCTTCAACATGTCGAGGGTGGTGACGATGCCAACGACCTTGTCATCGCAGGTAACCAGCAAGCGGTGAATCCGGCCGCTGATCATGGTTTCCGCCATTTCTGCGATGGCGGCGGTTTCGGGCACTTTGAAGATGATTGGGGTCATGATGTCGGCCACACTGAGACCGTCGTCTTGCTCCACATGCAGCTCCCGTACCTCTGACTCGTCGAGCTCAGCTTCCCAGCCATGTAAGTAATAGGCGGAGTCCTGGTCAGACTCGACGATCGCAGTTCTGCGCCCATCGTTGCGGACGATATCCGAGAGCGATACGACGCCGACCAATTTGTCGTTGCTATCGACCACGGGCGC
>JBHHXT010000196.1:0-9312 GCA_046757165.1 bacterium
GGAATAGAAAAGGGAATAGAAAAGGGAATAGAAAAGGGAATAGAAAAAGGAATAGAAAAGGGCATAGAAAGCGGCTTGCGGCAAACAATCTATGACATCCTGGACATCAAATTCGGCGCGGCTGGCCTCCGATTGTTCAAGCAGCTGACGAAAACGATGTCCAACGAGACGCTCGCAACCATCCGAGTGGGTCTCAAAAAGACACACTCCATCGAAGAAGCGGAACAGGTCATCAAGACCCATCTTGACAAGCAGAGCGCGGCTGGCCGCTAGTTGTGGTTGGGATATTTCTTGACCCGGCGAATGGCCTGCTTGATCTTTTGGACGATTATTTCATCCGTTATCGGCTCGTGGAGCACCAGTGAGACTTTCTGCCTGTACCTCGGCTTCAGCTTGTTCAAGGTCAAGGCGTAGATATCCTGGAGATCCAGAAACTCGGGATCGTATCCCGGAAATTCCTGCAAGACTTCGGGAATCAATTCTTTGACGCGCCGCTCATTCCTGTTCTTGATGCTCTCCAGGGAACACTCTTCCATTACTTGATGATCCTGCTGTTTCGTCATTTGGGTGCCTCGAAATCTGTTTGAGCCAAAAGAAATCGGATTGCGGATTATGCCATAATATCGGTGAGGTTGGCGAGGGAGTTTAGACAAAAGCAAAGGATCCGGGTTGACAAAATTGTCACATTTTTCTCGAGGCCGCGAGCCAATTCGGCGTATTTCGGTGACTTCGGTGCCCTTCTGCGGGAAACATTTTGAGACCACCGAAAATCGCCGAAGTCACCGAAGGTCACCGAAAAACTTTGCTAAGAAAACACAAGATTGTCAGCGTAACTAATATTTACCCAATTTACCCACACAAATGGACATAGAGTCTTTCTTCCTGATTGAGGCGGTTCCTGACCGGAGGGTCGGTGTACAAGCTTCAGCTTGCTGGGGGGTGGGGGAAAACACGCTAAAAGCGTGAACCCCCTCAACGTTGATGGGGCCATTCAAAGCCAAATCACTCAGTCCCGGACAAACACTGGAACAACACCCGGCCTTCATTACCGGATGGATAAGCCAGTCCCAGAGCATTGGCTAATGTTGGTGCGATGTCGTTCTGCTCGACATGAAACCTGTAAACACCGGCCCGAAAAACAGGCCCAAACAGAATGAGCGGGATATGGGTATCGTAGTCATAACACGTCTCATGGTCCGCCCCTTTGTCCTGGCTCCTTTTGTAGGCCGCGGTCAGAAAATAGGGCTTGTTGTGCACAACCAGGTCGCCACTGCGCTGGCGAAAAAGCTGCCGGAGCACCATGCGTGTCACCTCGTTGTCGGGCAGGGCGCCACTGAGAAGCTGGCTGCGCCCAAAAACATCTGCAATGCCAGGGACTTGCAACAGCGATTCTTTGGTGACCTCTTCCACCTGCGCAATGCTGAGTTTCTCTCTCCTCAAAGCGTCGAGATTGAAATAGAGGTTGGGTTTGACAAACGCTTCCACCCACTCCCCTTGACCAAAAGCCCTGTCCAGCGCATCCTCCACCGTTTTCGGTATCAGCACCGAATCCATCTCTTCGGGAATGCGGCTGGTGTCGATGCGTCCGGCCTGCACGTTTGAGCGGGCGATGAATTCGGCAATCGGAGCACTGCCATGGTCTGCGGTCAGCAAGATGTAAACGTTCTCTAACCCCACCTTCTGGTGCAGAAACTCGAGGAAATCTTCAAGCACCCGGTCGAGACGCAGGATGTTGTCCTGCTGCTCCTGGCTGTATGGCCCGTACTGATGGCCCACGCGGTCCGTGGCTGAGAAGCTGATGGTCAAGAGATCCGTGACTTCGTCGACGCCGAGCTGCGCGTTCTCGACCACCGCTCGGGCGAATTCGGCAAGATGGACATCTGCGAATGGCGTATGTTTGAATAACTGGTAGAAATCCTTGCCCGGGGCTTGGGCATTGCCTGTCATCGGGTGCGGAAAAACGATACCACTGCCTTTGTAGTCGAGCTCATGGGGAAAATCATCTTCCCTGGAGAGCTGGTACACGTCCTCAGCCAACAGCTTCTTCCATTCCTTGCCAAAAAACCGGTCCGGCAGCTTGCGTTCGTTGAATTTGGTCACCCATTCCGGCAACGATTTCATGTAAGAGGTGCTGGAGATGAACCGGCCCGTGGCCTCGTCAAACCAGTAGGCAGCATCCGCCATTTTGCCGGCGAGCAGAATCGCGCCGCGATCCTTGTACGAAATGCCGATGACCTTCGAGCGGAATTGGGTCGCCAGTTTGAGCTCGTCGCCGACCGTAGTGACCTGCAGATTCTTCGGAGACCGGCCTTCGCTGGGATCCGTTTGCCGAGTCCCGACCAGCGTGGCCTGGCGATCTTCGACGCAGTTTACCTTCTCCCGCAAGTCGCGGTCGTACCATTCGTTGTCGACGATGCCGGACAAATGGCCCGAGGCGCCCGTCAACATGGTGGCATGGCCGGGCGCGGTCGACGGCCGGAAATGGGCGACGTGGGTGTTGGTGAAGTTGGCGCCCCCTCGCAACAACAACTTGAAACCGCCGTCGGAAAAATGGTCATAGAAGCGCGTTAAGTAATCATAGCGGAAAGCGTCGATGGCGATAAAAACGACCAATTTCGGTCTCTTTTCATGGCTTGCCGGAAACGATAGGGTCGGAAACGCAAGCAAAGCCAGTGAGATCCAGAAAAGGCAGCGACTGCGTCTTGAACGTGTCATCAAAGAATCCCTCAGATTAGGATTGCAGAAATCGCATGTCCCATGTTGGACGAACCGGTTCAGGTGTTCTGAATTGGGGTGTTCACGTTTTAGCGTGTTTTCCACCCCAACCCCAGCAAGCTGAAGCTTGTACACGGCCCCCCGGTCAGGAACCGCTCTGTTTAGGAAAAGACCTGTTGGATGGTGGCTCGGCCGGCTTAAGGATAAGAACCATACCACAATCAAAAGAATCTACAAATTCTCCCTTGCAAGGTCAACTGGAAATCGCAGCGGACAGAGCAAAAACGAAGCATGCCGGGCGGGCATGCTGTCGAGAGCCTGGCGAGCCGAACAAAGGCGATATGATCTTTTCAATAAAATTTCGCAATTTGTATTGAAAAATTCTACAATTTGACTATCTTAGGTGCGTTGCACCCGGAAGGTGCTCAACTCGCAATCGCTTCGTCATCGTCCATTCCCAACACGAACCTCAGCGCGAGGACTCGCGAAAGAGACGAACCGGGCTTGAACCTCCAAACGGGAACCGGCATGCAATTCTCCTTCTGCCTCGAGATGCTGTACACCAACTTGCTATTCGAACAAAGGCTGGAGGCGGCGAGCGCGGACGGCATCCGTGCTATCGAAATCTGGGACTGGCGCAACAAGAATCTCGACCAGTTGCAAGAGCAGCTGGCCACGCTCGACCTGCAGCTCAGCAACATGAGTGGCAATCGCGTCCACGGCATGCTCGACCCGGTCGAACAGGACCCCTTTCTCGCGGAGCTGCGTGAAAGCGGACAAATTGCCAAACGCCTCGGCTGCCCGCGTCTCATGCTGCTGGCGCAACCGCTGCTGCCAGATGACAGCGCAAAGCTCCTCCCATCGAATCTTTCGCAAGAGGAACGGATTGCCCAGGCTGTCAACTGCGGGCGCGCGGCGACGAAAATTGCCGATGAATTGCAGCTCGACATCGTCATCGAGCCTTTGAACAGCGTGCTGGACCATCCGAATTTCTTTCTGGACTCATCGCGCCTGGCGTTTGACCTCGTGCGCAAAGTCCAGCACCCCAGGGTGAAAGTCCTGTACGACGTCTACCACATGGCGGCGATGAAGGAAAATATCGAACAGGACCTGACGCAGAATATCGATCTCATTGGCCACTTCCACATTGCCGACCTGCCCGGAAGACAGGAGCCCGGCACCGGTACGCTGGACTTCAAAGTACTTTCTTCGCTGCTCAGGTCCTTATCTTTTGAAGGCACGGTCGGGTTTGAATTCAAGCCAGGTCAAGAAGACAGTTCAGCCGCGGTGAGAAGAGCGTTGGAGGTTTTCTGCGCATGACATGCACCGGGTCTGGTTCCAACGCTCGAACCGAACCGGGTTGACGCTCTGCGTCCCTTTACTTGACGCGGAGCGTCAAATACTGATTCCCACGCAGGAGCATGGGAACCAGTACAACCGGTACAGGTAGATAGGCTGTAGACTTTTAGGCTGTAGGAACACGCGTGCAGACAGATGCAAGTTGACCTTTTGAACATAACCAAATCCTACGCTGGCAACCGGGTTCTCGACGGTGTCAGCCTGCGGATTGCGCCGGGGCAAATGCACGCGCTCGTGGGCGAAAACGGCGCCGGCAAGTCCACCCTGATGAAAATCCTGGTCGGGGTGGAGCAGGCAGACCAGGGCAAGATTCTGCTCGACGGCACGCAAGTCACCTGGCCCCATCCGCAGGCGGCACGGCAGGCTGGTATTGCCATGGTGTTTCAAGAACTGGCACTGGTGCCGTCCCTGAGCGTGATTGAAAATATTTTCCTGGGACGGTTGAAACGCAACAAACTGTCGCTGGTCGACTGGCGCGCCATGAGCGAGCACGTTGAGACCATTTTCTCTGAGCTGGGTCTTGCCTTTGATTTTCACAAGCTTGTGGGAACGCTTTCCCTCGCCGAACAGCAGCTGGTCGAAATCGCCCGTGCCCTGGCCCAAAACGCCAGCTTGATCATTCTCGATGAACCGACTTCAGCCCTCTCGGAAGGGGATGCGCGCAAGCTCTTCCTTCGTCTGAAGACCCTGAGCCAGCGAGGCGTCAGCATCGTTTTCATCACGCACCGGCTGCCGGATGTGTTCAAGACCTGTCACCATGTCTCCATATTGCGGGACGGCCTGCTGGTGAAATCGTGCGCCATTTCAGAGCTGGATATGGACACCATGGTGCGCGATATGGTGGGGCGGGAGCTGCGTGAGCAATTCCCGGCAAAAGACGATTCGGCGGACTTGAAATCAAACCCGGTGGCGTTGCGCGTCAAGCACGCCAGCCTGGAGCGTCATTTCGATGACGTTAGCTTCGAAGTCCACACAGGTGAAATTCTGGGCTTTGCGGGTCTGGCGGGTGCGGGCAGAACCGAGCTGGTCGAGTCCATTTTCGGCATCCACAAATTGCAGACCGGAAGCGTGCAGGTTTTCGACCAGGCGATGAGCCCGGCCACACCCACGCAAGCCGTAGAAGCCGGTCTCGGCTTGATCGCTGACGAGCGCAAGACCAAGAGTCTCGTCCTCGACAAAGACGTGGGATTCAATCTCAACCTGGCCAATCAGCGCAAGTTTGCCACGCGCTGGGGCTGGCGGTTGCAACAGCGCGAGCAGGAAGCCGCGGAGCATCTTGTTTCACTTTTGCAGATCAAGAGCTCGGGCTTGCAGCAGCCAGTGCTCAAGCTCAGCGGCGGCAACCAGCAAAAAGTCGCCATCGGCAAAACGCTCAACACCGATGCGAAGGTGATGATCTTCGACGAGCCCACGCGCGGCATCGACGTCGGCGCCAAGCGGGAAATCTACTTTCTGCTGCGGCAGTTAGCAGCCCGGGGCGCCGCAATCATCCTGGTCTCCTCCGAGCTGGAGGAAATTCTTGGACTTTGCGACCGCATCCTGGTGATGCACCAGGGGCGCGTCGTTGGCGAGCTCTTGGCGGGGGAAGCCACGCAGGAGAAGATTATGCGGTTGGCGGTGCTGGATTCACCCACCTAACCACGCGAACACGCGAAGCGCATGAAATGGTTAAGACAACTCGGGCCGCTGCTGGCCCTGGTGGTGATGTGTGCTATCCTGAGCATGGCATCGCCCTATTTCTTTACGGTTGAGAATCTCTTCAACATTTTCAGGCAGTCCTCGGTCAACGCGCTGCTGGCACTCGGGCAACTGCTGGTGATCATCACGGCGGGCATCGACCTCTCCGTTGGCTCTGTGCTCGCCTTGTGCAGCGTGGTGGCAGCGAAAGCGCTGAAGGCGGGCTGGCCGGTGCCGGTCGCAATAGCGGCTTGCCTGGCGACGGGCTTCTTCGTCGGCTGGGTCAATGGCATTCTGCTCACCAAGCTGAAGCTGCCGCATCCCTTCATCTCGACATTGGGAACGATGAATGTTGCCCGCGGCCTGGCTTTGATCATCTCTGGTGGCTTCCCGATCTCGGATTTGCCGGAGAGTTTTCGTGTCTGGGGCGCGTCGTCCCTGGGCTTTGTGCCTGTGCCGGTCGTGACCGTGATCATCATCTACCTGGTGGTGCATTTCTTTCTGAGACAGACCGTGTCAGGTCGGGATATTTACGCCATCGGCGGCAATCAGCAGGCAGCATTTTACTCCGGTATTCCCGTCGACAGACGGCTGGTTTTGGTGTACTCCCTCAGCGGCGTGCTGGCCGGCGTCGGCGCCATCATCCTGGCCGGTCGCATGAACTCCGGATTTCCCCTGGCGGGCACGGGTGCAGAGCTGGACGCCATCGCAGCGGTTATCATCGGCGGCGCCAGCTTCTTCGGCGGCGTCGGCACGGTTCTGGGCACGCTGGTGGGCGCGCTCATCATGGGTGTCTTGCGCAACGGCCTGAATCTCCTCGATGTCTCCACCTACTGGCAAACCGTGGTCATCGGGGCCATCATCGTCTGGGCAGTTTGGATCGACGTCCTGCGCCAGCGTTTGACGAAATAATGTGACTCGACGTTGTCGTCGGGGTCAATCAAGAAGGCAAATCGCCAAAACAAAGATGTCACTGTTTTTCAACCAAACGTAACCAAAGGAGAGCAACCATGTCCCGGAAGAACGGCCTTCTCTTTGTCTCGATCGTCATTCTCTCGCTCCCGCTCCTCACCTGCAATCGTCCGCAAGACGACACCATCCGGGTCGCCATCGTCACCAAAGCGATGGACAGCGAGTTCTGGCAGGCGCTCAGAGCCGGCGCCACCGAAGCCGCCCAGAACTACCCGCAGGTCAAACTCTCTGTCCTGGCGCCGACGCGGGAAATCAACATCGACCAGCAGGTCAACATTCTCGAAGACCAGATTCTCAAAGGCGTTTCCGCGCTCGCCGTGGCCCCCTGCGGCGTGGCGGAAATCATTCCCGTGCTCGAGAAAGCGCATGCCCGCGGCATTCCCGTGATCACGGTCGACACCGACCTCGACTGGCCACATCGATTGAGCTATGTCGGCACCGACAACCGGCTGGGAGGCAGGTTGGCTGGCGAGTATATTGTTGCAGCGCTCAACGGTCGCGGCAAGGTTGCGCTCATCCGCGGGATTCCCGGCGTGCAGACGCACGAAGACCGCAAAGATGGCTTCCTGGAGGTCATCCGGAACGCGACCGGGATAGAAATCGTGGCCCAGCAGCCCGCCAACAGCGAACGTGATCTCGCCATGACGGTCATGGAGAACATTCTCACCTCGCACCCGGACCTGGATGCCGTCTTCATGACCAGCGACCAGATGGCCCTCGGGGCGCTGGAAGCCATTGCCGCACATAACCTGATGGACAAAGTGATCACCGTGGGCTTCGACGCCGGCAAAGAAGCCGTGCTCGCCGTCAAAGAAGGCCGCTTAGATGCCATCGTGGCACAAGACCCCTACAACATGGGAAAACAGGCATTCCTGGCTGCGTTGAAAAGCGCCAAAGGCGAGGCAATTGAGGAAAGAATTGATACCGGGACGGAGCTGATCGACCAGAGCAAGGTGGCGATGCGGTAGCGCATAAAAAAACACGGTCAGAGACCGTGTTGGATCATTCCGGGTCATTTCTGAATCAGCCACGACCTTCATTCTCATTTCAACTCTGTCAGGGTTCAAAACCCTAACAGAGTTTGACCGTTGTGCCTTTTGCGATCTCGGCAAAAGGGTAAAGGCTCATTTTCCCCAGAGCCCATATTTTTTCAATTTGTCCCGTAAATAGCCCCGGTCCAGGCCGGCTAGCGTTGCAGCTTTTGTCATCATCCCGCCCGCCTTATCCAGAATCTGCGAAAAATAAGCCTTCTCGAAGATTTCTCTCGCCTCTCTGAAGCTCATCTCTCTGTAATTGGGCTGGGCATCTGTGACCGGGTGGATCAGGCAGGAACGAATGGTTTCCACCTGCAGGTCATGGCTGTTTTCGAGCAGCATGGCCCGGACGATGATGTTTTCCAGCTCACGCACATTGCCGGGGAACGAGTAATCTTCCAGCACCCCGAGCGCCGCTTTGGATATGCCTTCGATATTCTTGCCGTTGCGCCGGTTGCAAGCTTTGATGAAATGGGTGACCAGAAGCGGGATGTCGCTCCGCCGCTCCCGCAATGGCGGCACGCGGATCGCAAATCGATTGAGACGAAAATAGAGATCCTTCCGAAACCGCTTTTCCGCAACGGCCTTCTCCAGGTTAATATTCGTGGCCGTGATGATCCTGGCATCTACCGGGATTTGCTCATTCCCGCCCAACCGTTCAAATGTTTTGTACTGCAGGAATTGCAGCAGCTTGGCTTGCAGCACCGGAGAGAGCTCACCAATTTCGTCAATGAGCAAACTGGTCAAATGGGCCTGCTGCATCTTCCCGATCTTTCTTGCGGTCGCGCCCGTGAACGCGCCTTTTTCATGGCCGAAAAGCTCGCTTTCGGCCAGATTTTCATGCAGCGTGGTGCAATTGGCCGTAATGAGCGGATATTTTCGACGGCGGCTATTGTAATGGATGGCCCCTGCGACCAGATCCTTGCCGGTGCCACTTTCGCCTAACAGCAAAACCGTTTCGTCGGTCTCCGCCACCCGTTTGATGGCATCGAACATCTCGCGCATCGGCTGGCTCTGGCCGATGATATTTTCGAACTGAAACTGCCGCTGCTTTTCTTCACTCTGATATTCATTTTGTTTTTGCGCCCAGAACTGGTTTATCGCATCGTCAATACGCTCGCTCAGCACATCGAATTGAATCGGTTTTTCAAAAAAATCAAAAGCGCCGAGCCGGCGCGCCTGTGCGGGGGACTCATCTCTGCCGTAACCCGTCAACACGATAATACAAACATCCGGGTGATCTTTATGAATTTTCTCCAGCACTTCGAATCCATCTATATCCGGCAGCTTGAGATCGAGCAGGACGAGGTTGAAATTGCTTTCTTTAACACACGAGAGCGCCTCTTTTCCATTTGCCGCGTGCTCAACCGCGTACCCCTCGCTATTGAGCCACCGGGCCAGTTGGTCACGAATCCCCGGCTCGTCATCGACAATTAATATCTTGGAATGGGTCATGGCTTGACTGGTCCAAAATTCTTACACTTCAATAGGTTTGCCCTCATCGCCTGGCTCAGTGGCGCGGTTTCAGGCAACTGAACATGCTGTTTAAACAGAA
>JBHHXT010000197.1:0-9289 GCA_046757165.1 bacterium
TCTTTATTATGAGTGCTTTACTTTATTACTGCTAACGACCGGCGTCAGACGCCGAAACCGCAACGGATCAGCGCTGACACAGAAAACGAACCTTTCGAATCTCCACCAAACCCGCCAAAAACAAGCGGCGGTTGAGGTCGGCCTGCACGCGCTTGTTATGGCCAGGTGCTTGACCCGGCGCACGCCCACTTGCTGCCCCGAACCAACCTTGTCAGCCAGCTCCCCGGCACACGCCCACCCGCTGCGCCGGGGCCGGGGGCCGACCGGGGTTGGGCTCTGGGGCTCAGGGGCCGGTTGGGGCCAGGGGGACCGAAGTCGACCGCCCCGCCGGTGCTTCTTTCCTTGATTGTTTTCAGCCATAACGTTCTGTGTGGGTGCACCTTTCAGAAAGAATAAGCCGGAAAATATGCAGAAAACCTACCCAAAAATCATTTTCAGGATGGTGTAAAAGAATATTGCTCCAAGAGCACCTACCGGGATGGTGATAATCCACGAAATGATAATATTGGTGACCACGCGCAGATTCAGGGCACTGATGCCGCGCGCCAGTCCCACGCCCAGCACGCCGCCAACCAGCGTATGGGTTGTGCTGACCGGCAGGCCCAGTTTTGATGCCAGCACGATGGTGATGGCTGCGGCGAATTCAGCGGAAAACCCTCGCGTCGGTGTCAACTCGGTTATCTTTTTGCCGATGGTGACCATGACTCTCCATCCCCATGTGGACAACCCAACCACAATTCCAAACCCGCCCAGGCCGAGGACCCACAGGGGAACCGCGGAGCTCATCGCGAGCTGGTGGGTTCGCAGAATTGAAATAACCGCCGCCAGGGGACCGACTGCGTTGGCAACATCGTTGGCGCCGTGAGCAAAGGCGACAAAAGCAGCGCTGAGAATTTGCAAATAGACAAAAATTCGCTCGACCGTATTGAACTCAGAGCTGCCTTGTTCGACAGTGGTTCCCTTTTCGACATCTTTGTCGATGGTTTGCAGTTCACGCACAAGATTCGCAAGTTCCTCTTTGATCAGCCCATGTGCGGCACCGGAGCTTTTGGCCAGATTTCTCAAAGCTTTCTCAATGCCTCTGGAGACCTGGGCCGGCTGCCGGTGCAAGACCCGTTCTGCCATGACAACAGGTTTGATACGTTGAACGAGAAAATAACTGATACAGGACGCCAGGATTCCAACGCCTGCCGCCACACTCAGAGCCTCGCCGAAACCCAGATTCAATTTGAGATTCTTTAACCCCTTAAAAGCCATCGCCAGGGTGAGACATGCGAACACAAAAAATACCAGGTAGGGGGTGATCCGCTTTGCTTCCCCGACCGGGTCATCGCTGTAATAGATGAGCCGGCGCAGGAGGGTGAAAATAAGAAAAGCGATGGTTCCGCAAAGCAAGGGAGACACCACCCAACTCGCAACGATCGAGCCGACCTTTGCCCAGTCCGCTGCCGCCATGCCCCCATACATGACCCCAAAGCCCAGGACAGCGCCGACAATGGAGTGGGTTGTGGAAACGGGCCAGCCAAAATAGGACGCGATCTGCAGCCAAATGGCGGCCGACAGAAGCGCACCAATCATGCCATAAACGAGGTGAAGCTCATTTCCCTGAAATATCTCCGGGCTGATGATGCCTTTCCGTATCGTCTCCGAAACGTGTGTGCCAACCAAGAAGGCGCCGGCAAACTCCAATACCGCTGCCAGAATGACTGCACGCTTGATCGTCAACGCACCGGAGCCCACGGACGTTCCCATCGCGTTGGCAACATCGTTGGCCCCGATGCTCCAGGCCATGTAGAATCCACCGGCGAGAGCAATCACCAAAAGAACGGTTTCAATTTCCATTTACATTTCCTCCAAAAGTGGCAGCCTTTTCTTGTCCAGGCTTACTTAATGTCCAGCAGCATACGCACACGATTGCATAACTTTTCGGCAAGATTTCCCAGAGCCGCAATTGCTTGCAAAATGTTAATCCATAACGTAAAACTGGTATAAGGAAGAGTGTCATCAAGATTATACAACCGCTTGAGCAAGTTGCGCTGCATCACATCCGCTTCATGCTCCATATAGGCGACATCATCGATCATCACGGTCACTTTTTCCGCCTCTTTCCCGCCAAAGGAAGATTGCAAGAGCTCGTCCATTTCTCGAACGACCTGGTGAGCGTGCTGGACCGCTTCAATATTCTTGTCCAGAAACGCTTTCAGGTCCTGTTCCAAGTCCTTCACGAGTTCGAGTTTTTTCAGGGTCATCAACACACCGATATCTTCGGCTGTGTCTGCTATGGTGTCTTGCAAAGCGAGGATCTCCAACAAATCCCCACGGTTGGCGGCCAGGAACAGCCCCCTGGGCAAGTGATTGCGAATTTCATTCTTCGTCAGGTCTGCCGAATGTTCGAGCTCAGAAATCTCTTCGGCCAACTTTTCGATGCGGTCATGCTCCCCCCCGGCATAGGCTTCGTAGAGTTCTTCCATCTTTCCAACACACGCGGCGACTTTCTCCATATGTGTTTGCAAGGGTGAGAAAGGAGACCTTGCAAAAAGATTCCTGAGAACACTCATGATTCTATCCTCCTTGTAGGATGTTTTTCGTTAAGCAGCGCAATATAGTCATTTGGAGTTATGTTGTCAAGGGCCGGTGAATCTGACCCTTGCACAAACTAATTGATTCAGCCACTGATTTACCCAGCGCGGCCTTCGACCGCAACGAAATATTGATTCAGCCACGGATTGACACTGACAAAATCCGTGTTTTATCAGTGCAAATCCGTGGCTAAAATATGTTCCGATGCGTCCAAAACTTTGTTGTCGGCTTGCAGTTCAAAGATCTATACCGTTCCCAGCGCCAGATACGCCAGCAGGGCCCCCCCGGCAGCAATCAGCGCGTACGGGAATTGGGTCCGGACGTGATCGATATGGTCGGAAACGGAGGCCATGGAGGCGATAATGGTCGTGTCCGAGATAGGCGAGCAGTGGTCGCCAAAGATGCCCCCGCTTAGAATCGCGCCCACGGTGACATACAGATTTGCATCCATCAAGTTGACCAGAGGAATGCCAATGGGAATCATGATGGCAAACGTTCCCCAGGAGGTACCGGTAGAAAAAGCCATGAAGCCGGAAACAACAAACAAGATAGCTGGCACGAGTCGCGGGCTCAGCCAGGTTTCGGCGACGCCGGCGACGTAGGGCCCGGTACCGAGCTCCTTGCAAGTTGCGCCGATGGCAAAAGCCAGCATCATCAGCAGGGCGAGCGGCATCATCCCGCCGATTCCCTTCAGCAACAGGTCGACCTGCTCTTTCAGGTCCATGATCCCCTGTATCTTATAAAGAATGCCTGCCGCTGTCGTTGCCGCCAGGACAGCCCAAAAAACCGAAGTCGAACCAGAACCTTGCATCAGGTGACCGTGGCCCGTGATCAAAAGTCCCACCGGCATCATCACGACCATCACTGCGACCGGAATGAGCATGTTGCTGGCTCTGGCAGAAACGCCCGCTTTCGGCTGCAGGGCGAGCAGTTCAGTAGAAACCACCGGCTCTGCGCCGTCGCGCAGGACTTTGCCCTGTTCAAATGCTCTCTTTTCAGCCCTGCGCATCGGTCCGATGTCCTTGCCGGTCAAGATAACCATGAGCAAAATCAGGAGAGCAAGGATGGCATACAGATTGAACGGCAAGGATTTGATGACCGTAAGAAAGGGCTGCTCGACTTCCTGGGCCGCCAGCAATCCCATGACATAGGCGCCCCAGCCGTTCAACGGAATCAGGATACAGATCGGCGCAGAAGTCGAATCACAAATGTAGGCCAGTTTTTCGCGCGAGATCTTGAGACGGTCGAAGATCGGCCGCGAAACCGTGCCTGTCACCAGACAGGTGATGCTGGACTCGACGAACACCGCAACGCCGATCAGGTACGCCATCAGACCCGCGCTGCGCCGGCTGCTGACCAGCCCGTTTCTCGACAGCCAGGTCACGAATCCCTGCACGCCGCCGGAGCGCTGCGTAAACGCGATGAGCGCGCCGACCAGCGAGCTGAACGCGATCACCTTCGTGTTGCCACCATCTTTGAAGACGTCTATGCAGCATTGCAAAGCATCGGCGAGACCGCTCAACGGATGGCTGTCGAGAATGGACCAGCCGAGCCAAACGCCCATAAAGAGAGAAATGAATACTTGTTTGGTCCAGATTGCGAGAAGGATGGCGATGATAGGGGGCAGGATAGAGAGCCAGCCAATCGAATCCGCAGATAGCTCAGTCATCGATTCCAATCGTCAGGCTACGGATTAGCATTCCTGAAATCACCGAATTTGCGTTCGCACCGTTTTGCTTCATCCCTTTCAAAGGAATTGCCGGCAGTCGTCTCAAGGTTCTGTTTGCGGGATCGACCATGATTCCCACCGACTCCAGTGCCGTGACCCCCAAGAGCGGTTCCGAACCCGCTTCTCCAAATATGACACGGCCGGCCGTAATTTCACCCATGAACTCGATTCGCACCAGACCATACGGATACTCTTTGACCGTTCCATTGGGCAGCTCGTAAGACATCTTGCCTTCTCTTTGTACGCCGATCTTGTCCAGCTCCTCTGCCGGGGCCATGGTGTGGGTTGCACCGGTGTCCACAAAAAAAACAGCTTCGTAGCTGCCACAAGGTCCAGCCAGGCTGGTCAGTTTTGTCGTGACCTGTGTCAGACCCATAAGAGCTCCGCCTCCTCTCCTATTGCCGTCTTACCTGACGGCAGCCAAGACCTTCTCGACAATGCGCTCAAAATCATCGATTTCGTGTTGACACCCGCACGATTCGCCCTGCGCGCCTGCGGCGGGAACATAACAGCCGGGATTGCGGGAGTCTGCGCCGTATTCCTCTCTGAGCTCATACAGCTTATGCACCTCTTCTTTCGAGAGCACAGTCTCTCCCCCCAGAGCTCTCGCTTTGAAAAGGATATTGGCTGAGTGTTCGACGCGCTCCATCTTGAAGTAGGCATCCATCAGGTCGCGACCGACAGTGACCACGCCATGGTTGGCGAGCAGCAGAGCGTCACAGGTGTGAATGTACGGCGCTGTGCTTTTCGGCAATTCTTCGGTGGACGGGGTGCCGTATTTGGCCAGGGGCACCGACCCCATGGTGACGATCACTTCTGCCAGGACACATTTGTCCAGGGCCAGGCCGGCCGTGGCAAACCCGGTCGCGTACGGTGGGTGCGCATGCACAACGGCCTGCACGTCCGGCCGTTCTTTGTAGATAAACAAGTGCAGCGGCAGCTCCGAGGACGGCTTGGCGCCCGAAAGGTGATGGCCTCGTAAGTCGACAATGGCCAGCTCTTCGGCTTGCATAAACCCCTTCGAGCAGCCGGTCGGGGTGGCTAAGATTCGGTTGTCTTCGAGACGGACGGTGATGTTGCCATCGTTGGCAGCGACATATCCTTTTTGGTACATCCGGCGTCCGATTTCCAGGATGGTCTGGCGTTGTGTTTGTTCGGTATCTGTGTTCATGTCCCTTCTAATGAGTAGCTACTTCTTTCTCCAGCCTATCTGCGGAAAAGTCATTTGGCGCTTCGCGCCGTCACTTGATCACGTCGCATCCCATCCCCGGCCGCAAGACCTCCGGCACGACCACCGTCCCTTCGTCGGTTTGATAGTTTTCGAGAATCGCAATGACGGTTCTCGGCAGCGCCAGGCCCGAGCCGTTGAGCGTGTGGACAAAGTCCAGCTTGCCGGTTTCCTCATTGCGATAGCGAATATTGCCCCGCCTGGCCTGAAAATCTTCGAACGTGCTGCACGAGGACACCTCCAGCCATTTCTGAACCCCGGGTGCCCAGACTTCGATGTCGTAGCATTTGGCCGCGGCAAAACTCAGGTCGGCGGTACAGAGCTCGAGCACGCGGTACGGTAACTGCAATAGTTGCAGAACTTCCTCCGCCTCGGCCAGCAGGGCGTCCAGCTCGTCGTACGACGAGCCGGGTTTGACGAATTTGACCATCTCGACTTTGTCGAACTGGTGGATGCGTACCAGTCCGCGCGTGTCTTTGCCATAGGAGCCCGCCTCGCGCCGGAAGCAGGGGGTATAGGCGGTGTATTTAATCGGGAGCTCGTCTTGTTTGAGAATTTCATCCCGGTGCAGGTTGGTCACCGGGACCTCGGCCGTGGGAATAAGAAAGAGATCGTCCACCTGGGCCAGGTACATATCTTCCTCGAGCTTGGGCAGTTGCCCGGTGGAAAACATGGTCGTACGATTGACCAGGAATGGCGGCGACACCTCCCGGTAGCCATGCTTTTCGATGTGCAGGTCGAGCATGAAATTGATCAGTGCCCTCTCCAGCTTTGCCCCCAGGCCGACATAGTTGACAAAGAAGGCGCCCGCCACTTTCGCCCCACGGCCAAAATCGACGATACCCAGTTGTTCGGCCACCTCCCAGTGCGGTTTCGGCTGAAAATCCATCTCCGCCGGCGTGCCCCACCTTTTCACCTCGACATTGTCCTGCTCGCTTGCGCCCACGGGTGTCGAGTCGTGCGGAATGTTTGGCACCCAAATCTGGATGTCTTTGATCTCTGTTGCCACGGTCCGGATTTCGTCGTCCAGCTTCTTGATCTGGTCGGCGACCGTCTGCATCTGCGAAATTTCGGCTTGCGCTGACTGGCCGGCTTTCTTGAGCTTGCCGATTTGCTGGGAAACCGTGTTCCGCTCCTGTTTCAGCTTTTCGACTTGCTGCAAGAGCTGCCGTCGGTGTGCATCCAGGCTGACGAGCTTGTCCAGGTCAACGCGTTCACGCTTGTTGGCGACGGCTTGTTTTACCGTCTCTAAGTTGTCACGAATGAATTTCAGGTCTAACATGCTTTCTGCATTTCAGGTTTTGGTTTGTTCGGATTTCCTTACAGTCCGCTCCTACGCTCACATAACCCGCAAATGGCCAACGTCACACCGAGTCCGGCTGTAACCGCGATCAAAAACAGGCCCACAACCCAAACAGGATTGCTGAGCAGAGACGATCCGAAAAGTATCGAAAAGACCATTTCGACTCCACCGAGAATGCCCAGCATACCTCCGGCTGTGACTTTTTGCTTAGAATCCAATTGTGTGTTCATTTAATTAATTATTTCCTGTTTGCCCAAAATTCGTGCATCACGACATGAATGTCGTGTTACGACAGTTTCCATGGGGTTTCCCTCTCCGCTTATTTTTTCCCCACCCCCCGACAAGCTGAAGCTTGAACACCGACCGCCCCACGTCGCCTGTGTTTAGGGGTGTTCACGCTTTAGCGTGTGGGTTTTCCTGCCACGCATGTTCTTTTTCCCCATCCCTTTTGGTGTCCTGGCCCGCCCTCGAGCCTCAAAATACACGGTCAGAAACCGTGTAGGGTCGGTGTTCGAACATAAAATCGAACGCCAAATCTTGCCATGACTTACCAGGCGCCTGAATATAAGTCGCGTTGATGGGAATGTCAAGAGCAAAGCATCAGGTTCTGCGTAGACATCACTAAAGAATGTTTTAGCCACGGATTCTGATGTAACACGGATTTCGTTCATGATGAACAATAGTTGATATTCAAAACTCATTCTATCCGTACTACAAGCCGGCAACATTTTGTTTTTTAGCACAGTTTTTCGGTGACCTTCGGCGACTTCGGTGATTTTCGGTGGTCTCAAAATTACCCATGAAACGTCAATGTGAGACGTGCCATCCCCTCACCTGCCCTTGCCCATCAACATCACATAAATGGTGTTTAGAATCACCTTCAAATCCATGCGCAGCGACATGTTCTCCAGATAAAACAAATCGTACTGCAATTTCGTTTTCACATGCTCCATGGAGGTGTCATAACCCCCTTTGATTTGTGCCCAGCCGGTGATGCCGGGTTTGACCTTCAGCCGGCGCGCATAAAAAGGGATTTCTCTTTTGAACTTGTTGACAAAATATGGCCGTTCCGGACGCGGGCCGATCAAGCTCATTTCGCCCTTCAGCACGTTGATAAATTGTGGCACCTCATCGATGCGTGCTTTGCGCATCAACTTCCCGACCCGGGTGATGCGCGGATCTTGCCGCTGCGCCCACCGAGGCCCGGTTTGTGACTCTGCGTTTTCAACCATGGAGCGAAATTTGTAGATCAGGAATTCTTTGCCGTTCAGACCCACCCGTTTTTGCTTGTAGAGAACCGGGCCGCTCGAATCGAGTTTTATGGCAACGGCGGTCAGCAGCCAGAGGGGCGCAAAAGCGATGAGAATGGTCCCGGACACCACGATGTCCATCAACCGCTTGACTTTTCGCTCCCACTCGGGCATGTATTTGGGCATGATGTCGATAAGCGGGAAGCCGTATATCTGGTTCGTCCGCGCTTGCCCCATGACGATGTCATACAAATCCGGGACGATCTTGAAATTGACCTGGTAGCCGTTGCAGCGATCCATGACCTCCATGGCTTTCTTGCGGGTGTTGCCTTTCATGGCCAGGATGATTTCCTGTGCCCTCGACTCTTGCACCACGCGTTCGATTTCGTCGATGTTGCCCAGGAGCGGGATATTGTTGTAAGCCGTCCGCTCCGGGGAGGAGAGCTGTTTCTCGCTCACAAAGCCGACGATTTTATGCCCCAGTGCCGGATACCGCAGCAGCTCATCGGAAAGCTCCCAGCTCCGTTGTCCCCATCCGACGATCAACGTCCGCCGGTGGCCGATACCCGAGGAAAGCAACCCGCGCTGCAGGGTTCGAAACAGCATTCGGAAGGCGGTACAGCACAACAGGAGCAAAAGCCAGTAGTTGACCATGAACATCCGGCTCATCCTGGGGGGGGACGACAGGTCACGCTCACCTTCGAATGTAATCAGGAAGAGGACGAGGACGCCGATGGTAATGGTTTTGAAAATGCTGATAAACTCATCCACGCGCGAGCGGGCATACCACGCGCCGTAGAGGCCAAAGAAGGCAAAAAAGAGGATCCAAATGATGTTGAAGACAAAGGAGAGTTGCAGAAGTGTCCGGAAATCGCTTTCGGCAAAGAAGCCCATTTCGCGCCTGAGCCAGGCCCAGACAAAAAAGGCGAGGTTGAGCGCGATGAAATCGAGCGTGAACAGCAGGAGTGTTTCCAGGTGTTTGCGCATAGAGATCTAGGGAACAGGGGAACGTAACATTTCACAAGTAACCGATCACAGGGTATTACTCTTGTCTTGACAGGATAACAGGATAAACCGGATTTACAGGAATTGGCCTAACTGTACTTCAAATTCCTTGATAATAGTTTGAACAGTATGAACTGATTTTGGACCGATTCTATAAATCCAAATCCAAGTATATTGAGCAACATGATAAAGAT
>JBHHXT010000198.1:0-9243 GCA_046757165.1 bacterium
CAGGCAGGATACCTGCGCTACTCTCACCGTAACTGACCCATTACCTGCCCTCCTGCGCAGGGAGTGTCGATTCAGCGCCAGAAAGAAGAACACCGGATTTGTGTCAAGTCAACCTCGCCAGCACTTCGGGATACTTCAACCCGGAGCCTGTGTTGAAAAGCACGACTTTGTCATTTGGGGCAACATCGCCTCTATTTTGCAACCACTTGAGCGCGGCCCAGGTGGCGGCCCCCTCCGGGCAAACGACCAGACCTTCCACGCTTGCCAATTCTGTCACGCAATCGAGGATTTCTTCATCAGACACGGACAGGGCCTGACCGTTGCTTTCCTGCAATGCTCGCAGAATCAGCTTGTCTCCAAATGCCTTCGGGACGCGCAAGCCAGCAGCAATTGTCTCGGCGTTTTCGAAAAACTCTGAATCCGACTTGCCGGCGTTGAAGGCACAGGTGATGGGGTCACAGCCGTCGGATTGCACCGAGATCATTCTGGGCAGGCTGCCCTCGAGCCAGCCCAGCTCTCGCAGCTCGGCAAACGCCTTCCACATGCCGATCAGCCCGGTACCCCCTCCGGTCGGATAGATGACAACATCTGGCAGCCGCCAGTTGAACTGCTCAGCCAGTTCCAGGCCCATGGTTTTTTTACCTTCAATGCGGTAGGGCTCCTTCAGGGTTGAAACATCAAACCAGCCTTCGGAGGCTTTTCTTTGCGCCACGACTTTGCCGCAATCGCTGATGAGGCCATCGACGAGCTCGACATGGGCGCCCGTGATTTTGGCCTCCATGTAGTTGATCGTTGGCACATCCTTCGGCATGAAAATGTAGCACTCCATGCCGGCCTTTATGGCGTACGCCGCCAAAGCACCACCGGCATTGCCGGCCGTCGGGATGGCGACTTTCTTCACACCCAGCTCGAGCGCTTTCGAAACAGCCAGGGCCAGACCTCTGGCCTTGAAACTGCCGGTTGGGATCTGGGATTCGTCTTTAACCCAGACATCGGTCAAGCCTATCCGGGCAGCCAGCTTGCGGATGGGCAGCAGCGGTGTGACCCCCTCGCCAAAGGAGACGATGTTTTCTTGCTCCAGAACGGGCAGAAGCTCGCGGTAGCGCCACAGATTTGGCGGGCGGTTCAGCATCACCTCGCGTCGAAGCTCTGATCGCGCCCGATCGAGATCGTAGACCGCCAGTAAGGGCTTGTCTGATCGCGGACAAAAGGTTTGAAGCTCCCGGTGGTCGAACCTCTCACCGCATTCGCTGCAGGTGAGGTGGGAAATAAAGGAATTTGTTGTCATGCGTTCTCCGATCCAAAATAAAAGTACTGACCCAACAAGTTGACATAAGAGCTCCAGCGCTTGTGCCCTTCCTTCTTCCTGATTCTCAGAAAAGCATTGGCCTTGGCATCGAACTCATCAGCATAATACAAGATGATGCCCTCCAGCGTCATGGGGACGACCGGCGAAGCTTGCTCGAGTTTGCCCTGGTGACTCAAAATCAGATGCACGAGCTGTTTGGCCAGCTCCTTTGGGAACTCCGAGAGCGATTTGATCCGCTCGCTCACCAATTGTGCACCGATAACGATATGTCCCAACAGTCGACCTTCATCGGTAAAGTCAATCATGGTATCATAGCGGTACGAATCGATCTTGCCGATATCATGTAGCAGCCCGGCCGTAACCAGCAAATCGCGGTTGACATCAGGATACATCTGCCCGATTTTATCCGCAATTTCCGTCACGGACAACGTGTGCTCGAGCAAGCCGCCGAGGTAATTGTGGTGCCAGAGCTTGCCGCCGGGTGCGGTCTCGAACGGCGTTCGGATGGTTCTGTCATCGAAAATCGATGAGAGCAGATGCTTCAAATGGGTGTTGCTGACGCTGGCAATCAGCTCGTCAAGCTGAGCGATCAGCTTCTTCAAGTCTTTGTCACATGCGGGAACGAGCTGTTTGATATCGACTTCATCCTTTTCGTCGACCTTCCGCAGCTTTTCGATGTTCAAGTGCAGACGGTCTCTGAAGTCGATCACAGTGGCTTTGACTTTGACCACATCGCCTTTCTCAACCGCCTGGTAGCTCTTTTGCGGCTCGTCCCACACCGAGCCAAAAATCCGGCCGGAAGCATCCCCCAACTCCAGAGACAAATAGATCTCATTGCTTTCGCGCCTGGTTTTGATCTCTTTTTTGCGCAGCACAAAAAAGGAAACAATGGTTTCACCAGCCTTCAGATCGGTTATCATCTGGTGCCTCATCTGTTTAGAGTCATTCGCGGTTGCGGGTCAAGCCTTGCGGTTTCACCGCGCCAGGGAGAAGAAAATTCATTCTACTGCAAGAATCAACAGTCAAGGCCTCAACACGAGAAATTCCGGCGCCGTTTGCTCAATCTCCTCTGGATCCATGACCATTTCATGATACTCGCCATTGAGCCAAAGTGGCGTCTGATCCTTGTAGTGCTTGTCCATTCTCTGGCCAGATTGACCGGAAGTGATGATCGAAAACGTATGTTGCAAGTCACACAAGTCCACCACTTGCCGTGTGGATGGCCCCACGACGGCGTTGAACGGCTCCCGAAAGCGGTATTCGCCGTTGTTGATAGTCATGGTGGACCCGCCTCTCGGGTAGGGGCCGAGATTCAGAATAAAATCAAGTGGCTTGCGCACACCCAGCGGGTGCGGCATGGTCAGCGTGTGAATCTCTCCCCAGCGCCAGTTGGCGATGTTCTCGCCTGCGATTTCCTGCAGCACGTCGGCTGCGTCCAGAAGGCTGCGGGCCAGGATGTCAGCCTTGGTCTCCATCTGCTCGGTGTTGACGTCATCGAACCACGGGGATTCTTCCTTTTTCAGCAAAGCGGTGACGACGCGGAACACCACGTTGTTGGTCTTGATGTAGTGCGAATAGAGCTCCGCGCCCATTTCATCCTCGAGCGTGTTCTCGGCGACTTTGACCAAAAAGGCATGGTAGATCGAAACCGCAACACTGTCAGGCGCTTCCACGCCCTTCTTCCAGTCCTTGACCAGGTTGAAGAGTATTCTCAGCGTATCATTCTTGGTCGAATCCACGCGTGCTTGCAGATTCGATCGCAGCACAGACATGATCGTCCTGGCGTGCGCCGATTCGATGTCTTGCTGCATCATTTTGAACACGTCCGCTGTGAACGTGTCCTGTTTGGCAAACCACTCGTGAATGCGTGCCGACCGGCCGGACGGCTCCCAGAGATTGGAGAGATAGTAAGGGTAGCGGTCGTCGACAATCTTGTTGTTGGCCGTGGCGATATATCCGGCCTCCGGATTGAGAAGATGCGGCAGATGCTCAAAAGGTACCTCGCCCACCCACTGGCCTGCTGGCAGCCAGCCCTGATGCGGCAGGATGCCGGTCGAACTGTTGCGAATCGGGACGGTACCCGCAAGGTAGTAGCCGATATCCCCGGCTCTGGAAGCGAACACAAAGTTTTGCGCCGGCACTTTGAAGTCGCGGAGCGCGGCTGTGAAGTCCGCCCAGTTCTCGGCTTTCGTGAGTTTCAGATAAGCGGCGAGCTCATCGCTGGGTGTCTGCCCAACCCAGCGCATCGCAACGGTTTCATTTTTGCCTTCGAGAACCGCGTGTAACCCAGAAACAACGATGCCATTTTTCGTGCTCCTGAGCTCGAGGGAGATAGGTTCGGCATCCTTGACAAAGATTTTTTCCTCGAACGTACGGAACTCCACCCAGGCGTGGCCATCCCAATATTGATTGGGGTTATCCGGATTGACACGCTCAAAATAGAAATCGACATCATCCACCATGCCGTTTGTCAATCCCCAGGCAATCTCCTGGTTGTGGCCAATCACAATGCCTGGCACGCCGGGCAAGGCAACCCCCGCAACATTGAAATCGCCGCCGGCAAGATGCAGCTCATACCAGACAGAAGGCGTCACGAGCTCGAGGTGGGGATCATTGGCCAGGATGGGTTTGCCGCATGCCGTCTTCGCGCCGGAGACCACCCAGGCGTTGCTGCCCAAACTCGCCCCCCGAATGCCGAGGAGATTCTGCACCCGCACTCCCGATTCGATAAAGGGCTCGACCGCTGTCCAGAACGGCCGGGTCTCCGGTGGAATGATGTACGGACCTCTCTCCGGAAAATCAGGGAAGACTTCCTTCGCCTTCTTCGTTCCGAGTTTGCTGACCAGCTCGTTCAAGACCGGGTCAACGAACCAACTGAAGGAGAGCTTCCAGGCCATCAAGCGCGTCAGGGCAATGCTGTCTTCAACCTGCCACTTTTCCGGCTTGTAGCCTAGAAGTGAAAACTCAATCGGGTAGTTGGTGGTGTCAGATTCAATAAAACCATTGACTCCTTCACAGTACGCTTCCAACGCCAGCCTTGATTCCGGCGAGAGATTCTGCGCAATCTCCCCGGCAATTCGCCGGAACCCCCAAAGACGCAAAAACTTATCGTCCTCAATGGCCGCTTCGCCCAGAATCTCGGAGAGCCGGCCGCTCGCCACCCGGCGGGTAAAGTCCATCTGCCACAGCCGGTCTTGAGCCGTGACGAAACCCGCCGCGCGAAACAAATCGGCTTCGTTCTCTGCAAAGATGTGCGGCACGCCCCACGCGTCACGGTAAACTTGCACGGGTCGAGTCAAGCATGTCAATTGCATCCTGCCTTTTGTCTGAGGCAAAGAGCGGGTCAGAAGACGGTAGCTCAGAAAAGCGATGGTCAGAAGAACAATGGCAAGAAATGTGGTGCCGCCCCACAAAAGTCTCCACCCACGGGTCATATTATTTCGCTGTTAGTGTGTTCGTCAAAGGCAGGTGTCTAGACTGTAGGCTATTAGGCTGTAGGTTTTGCGCCATGCGGCAAGCAACGCCCCTGAAACCTCTTCAGTCCCTGGAATTTTTGACTGGCCTTCCTACAGCCTAAAAGTCTACAGCCTAACTCCCTGAATAGTTCGTGCATTCAAAAGTACTCGAAATAACCGATTTTGAACTCGCGCGTGACCTCGTTCGCGCCGCTTTTCAGCAGGTTCTTGATGTTGAACTGCAAGATCAGCTGCTCTGAGAAAATCCACTGCACGCCGCCGTTCAGGTAGCCGTCGTTGCCGCCGAACCGGGCGTCATTTTCGTTGTCGTTGTTGGCAAAGTCATATTCGAGAATCGCGCGGAACTCCCGGTTAAAGCTCAGGTCGACGCCCAGGAAGAGGTTCAGGTCTTCGTCATCGTCCCCGTCTTCCAGGCTGAAATTCAGGCCGCCGTGCAACCCGAGATTGAACAACACCGCATAATTCTTACTGGCGACCGCAAAAAAGCCACGGGACTTGTTCTCGAAGCGGTCGAAACCGTCGTTGTAGGCGCCATAGCCTTGCGAGTCAAATCCGAGCGTGATCGCCGGAATGGCAAAGTTCTCATCGAGCAGCCGGATGCGCGCGTGAATGCCCGGGTTCGGGTTCCAATCGACGTCGCCCTCGCCAATGATGTTGGTCCCGCCCCACGAAAGCCCGAACATGAAGCGTGGCGTGACCCCCACGCTGACGCCGCCAACCAGGCCGCCATTGCCGAACATCCGCAAGCGAATATCATAGCTCCCCCGGTCCAGGGTGCCAGCGGTGGGGAGATCGATGAGCTGTCTTTGTTCGATGAACTGTTGCGCATGCAGCACAGTCGACCCCATCAGAACACAAATTAGAACAACGGATTTAATCTTCATCATGACATCTTTTTCCCTCTTCTCCTGGATTTTGCCTGTCACCTTCTACTCAAATGCAGTTACTTGAAATGACTTACCGAGTGGTCTAAAACCAGCAGTGTCTTGCCGTTGGAGTTTGGCCTCGATTTCTTCGAATCTTCTTACGGTATCTGGTGTGTACAATCTTTCTCCACAATGCAAGCAAACCCCGACTTGTACTCTTACGAACGCCGTGTTAACCTCACCTGACAGCACTTCAGTTACTTCTTTTTCGAGAACTTCTTCACCACATGTGGGACATTTTCTTGCATATTTTGTCATTAGGAAATAATCACGAATAATCCAAAAGTCATTGTTGGGTTTCTGCAAGCCGAGAAAGCCCCGATTCAGTTTTCAACCTCCCCCAGATATTTATCCAGCCAATCAAGCGTTTCTTTGACCAGTTGTGACCGCGGAACAAAATGCCCTGCTTCGCCGTCGCTGAAATTGCTTAACGGAACGATTGCATAACTTTGCTGTGTGCCTGCAGCGCTATTCCCATGAAAAACTGTCGGCAGACTTTTTCCGACAAATTCTACATAGGCAGCGGCTTCATACCAGCTCACGCCCATGACCGGATACTTTTCCAGGCCTGTAGGATAATCACCCACTTCCCAGGTTGCGGGTCCAGGCCTGCCCGTCTTATCCTTGAAATAGGTCATCGCTTCTTCCCAGGAGAGCGTCTTGCCGTCTTTTACAAAACGATGCTTCCAATATTCGCTACGCGGGTCCACTTTCTTACCTTGAGCTTGCTCCGGTGACATGTAAGCAGCCGTACCAAGGGTGGAATAATCCTTTGTGATCTGCGCCCGGCCGCCAATCTTCGCCAGTCCGAAATCCATAATCTTAACCTGGCCTTTGTCGGTAATCATGATGTTGGCGGATTTGATGTCCCGATGGGTGACATGTTTTTCGTGGGCAGCTTGCAGCCCTTCGGCGATTTGTGTGGCGTAATTGAGGATATCCTCAATGGGAAGAAATCCCCCTGCCCCCCCCTTTGGCAAATGGGAGATTATGTCTCGCAATTCTTGGCCTTCGATATATTCCATGACGATGAACAACTCATCGCTGACTTCCTCGATGGCGTGAATCGTTGCAATCCTGGGATGGTTCAGCGCCGCAGCGGCCTGCGCTTCGATTTTGAAACGCTCGCGCTCATCTTGGCTGGCGGCAATCTGAGGTGGCAGAAATTTGATAGCTACGTCGCGCTTGAGCTTGGTGTCTTCGGCTTTGTAGACGACGCCCATGCCGCCCTCGCCGAGTTTTGCCACAATTTTGTAGTGTAGTATTTTTTGTCCGATCATCCGATCAATTGATTACCTTTCTGCCTCTTGAAGAGATTCTTCGCACAGAAACCATGGTCTTGAAAAGCAACGAATGGGAGTTTGTACTCAGAATGACATGAGCTTCCTGGGTGTCGCTCAATCAAGAACTAAATCCTAATTCTCCGAATCATTGCCAGGTTCAATCTCTCAACCCGATCAGTAAATGCCTCGCACCGCGCCGCCATCAACCTGAATGGAGGTGCCCGTGATGTAACTCGCTTTCTCCGAAGCCAGGAACACCACCAAGTTGGCCAGCTCCTCGGGCCTGCCCAAACGTCTGCTCGGAATCCCGGCGGTAATTCCCGCCTCCACTTCATCGGGAGTCGTGTTCTGAGCCCGGGCGCGTGCTTCGAAGATTTCAGCAACGCGGTCGGTACGCGTCCAGCCCGGGCAGACGTTGTTGATCAAAATGCCATCGGCGGCGACCTGATTTGACAGGGTTTTCGCCCACCCCACGACAGACAGGCGCAAGCTGTTCGACAGGAGCAGCTCATGGATCGGCTGCTTGACAGAGACGGAAGTGACGTTGACAATCCGGCCCCACTTCTGCTTTTGCATGAACGGCAGCACCTCCCGGGTCAGCCGCACCGATGACATCAGCGTGAGCTCGACACTTTTCTGCCAGCTTTCGTCGCTCATATCTGCGAAAAACCCCGCCGGCGGCCCGCCAGCATTGTTCACCAGAATGTGAATCGTTCCGAACCGATCGACAGCTGTTCTGACGAGATTCTTGATGTCATTCGCGACGGTCAAATCAGCCTGAATGGGCAAAACCTCGGTGCCACCGGCGGCTTGAATTTCGCTTTTGGCCGCTTGCAGAGCTTCCATGTTGCGACTACAGATGACCACCTTCACGCCTTCTTGCGCCAGTCCTTTCGCGATCGCCCGGCCCAGGCCCTGACTGGAGGCGGCGACGAGTGCAACTTTGCTGGAAATTCCCAGTTCCATTCTTCTTAAGCAGTCTCTTGATTTACTCTATGAGCGGCCCTGCCTCCCAATCAAATCCGGTTTCAGGATCATCATGGGCAATGCGGCCTACTTCTTCGGCAGCGAACGCCTTTCCCGGCCAGAAAAACCGAGGTAATATAACCAATCTCGCCAGGATTGTCAATATCTGTTGGTCTCGGACACACATGGAAAAAGGAAGGCAAGACCTTCCTTTTTCCATGGCGATTGCCTCTGAGCGTGGTCACGCGCAGATCACTTCGTTCCCGCCGAGGCGGTAGAGGCATCATCATACTCCTTGACCAGTTGGCTGAGCTTGCTATCATCCCGGATTTTTTGACTCAATGGGATGGTCCTGCCTGTCGTGAGAGCCACCGTGCCGTCTGTGACTTCGAATTCGATGTGGCCCAGATATTTCCCCTGGGCGCCGGCTTGCATGACCACGGTTTCGCCAATTCGGTCCGGCTTCGTTGAAAGACTTCTGTGATGACCGCTGATAACAAAGTCGAGGCCATTAACTTCCGCAGCCAGCTTCTTGGAGCTCGGCAGACCCAGGTGAGACAAAGCGATGACCACATCGCAGGGTTTGCTCAGCTCCGCAACCATTCGCCGGGCGGCTTCGGTCGGGTCTCTGATCTCAAACCCCAGGTTGGCCATTTTCTCAGGGAACAACGGCATCGCAACCCCAAAAATCCCGATCTTTAGTCCCCCGACTTGCTTGATCACATAAGGCTTGACAAAAAGCTCGTCGCTGCCTCGGTGATAAACGTTGGCAGAGATGAACGGCAGATGGTACTGCTTCTGCATCTGTTCGAGAAACGCTTTGCCATACTGCAGGTCTTTGTCCGCCAGATTCAAGGCGTCATAATCGAGAATGGACATGCCTTTCAGCAGGTAGGTGACCTTTTTCTTCTGAGCTTCTGTCAGGCTGCTACCAAAATCTCCACAATCTACCAGAAGTCGAGCGCGATTCGCCGTCTTAACACTATTGATATAGCTGGCTCGCCGAGCCAGTCCACCGAGTGGGTTGGCCTTTCAGCCACACGGTTTCAAATAGCCGTAGACGTCGCCCGTAAAAAACAACTGCACCGCATTCTTTCCGCCTGCAAGCAGCAAAGGCTCAGAGGCCAGCAGTCCCGCAACAAACACACCGGTCGCAAAGAGTCCATTTAGCATCCGTTTCATGAGCAATCTCCTCGAGCTTCATCAAAGCATCCATTTTGATAGTCTATTGACAGGTGGTGATAAAATAACAAAACCGCGGTCCTGATGCAACAAAAAATGTA